>JACAEI010000036.1 GCA_013388905.1 Candidatus Bathyarchaeota archaeon
AGTTTAAGAAGATCTCCAAGTATCAACGATGTTACCGAAGCTGCTCCGGCTACTTTCAAGAATTCACGCCTGTCCATTCATATTCTTCCCAAATCATGAAGAAAGTATATCTTTTGCTTCAGAGTAAATATAAATATTACGTGTAAGTGTCTGTAAATTAAAGGATAAATCTGTCCTGCAAACTTGACTTTATAGATTGATTTCAGAGGTATTGTGGTTGGCGAATCCTTCGGTTCAAGAAAGATTGAAAACAGTTTCGGGTCTGATTTTGCAACGTGAGGACTTGCGAGAACCTTTGAAACTGCAAAAGGAAATCCTGCAGATTCAACATGAGATAGATAGGACACCCACAAAAGGGACAAGTGTCAACTGGAATGACCGAACCATCATTGAGGGTCTTTTGCAAAAGTCGCTTGAAACTAAGAAGCCAATAGTTCATTTTCTCGATCCCACGGTATTCAAGCTTGACATTCTATCTCAATTGTCCACGAGAATAGCGAAAGTTCTCTGTGAACGAACCGCTGGTAAGAAAGGCTTAGAAAACTTCTCAAGACTTATGGAAAGCGGAGAACTGGATCTGCTTAAACTTGTCGAGGCAACTTTGAAAGCAGACATAGTCTTCATAAAGAAGACTGCGGAAAAGCTGGAGCTTCCGCATGAAATTCTCCTTTACATGCTGAGTGTTTTAGTCCAACCTTCTTTGGAAGAGATTGCCCGAAAAATCGATTCTTCGCTTCTTGACAATTGGTGGCAACCTCATTGTCCTGTTTGCGGCAGAATACCAGTAATAGCTAGACTCAGAGATCGCAAGCGCTACTTAGTTTGCACGTTTTGCGGTGCCGAGTACTTGTCTGACAGTTTTCTGTGTGTCCATTGTGGAAATAGAGATCCATATATGCTGAAATATTTGGTAATTCAGGAACAACCTGCATTTCAAATTGACTTTTGCACAAAATGCAAACATTACATTAAAGTGATTGATGAAACTAAGTTGAAGGAGAATATTCCTAGAGGATTAGAAGATATCATTACATTAGGAGTTGATTTTGTAGCTAAAAAAGCCAATCTTGAAAGGTGAAGATTGGATTGCAGTTGATGATTTGATTACTTCTTTGCTGTTTGTCTATGTTTCTTCTGTCATTATTGCTGATTCTTCAGCGCTTTCTGCTCCGTGCTTTTGGATTTTGTCTCTTCTTTTTTCAGGTTAAGAATTTCTTTAACTGTGCCGTCTTCTGGGTATGTGAGTGTGAAGCCCATTTTTTCATGAGGTTTATAGCTCTGTAATTGTCGGGCAACATGATGCCGTAAAGTGTTTCGACGCCCATGTCTTCGCAGACTTCAATTGCGTGGTTCACCATTTTTGTGCCTAAGCCTAAGCCTTGCCATGGGTCAGCGATGATGAAGGCGATTTCGCCTGCTTTGCGGTCGGGCTCTAAGCTGACGCGTGCTATGCCCAAGATTTTTCTGCGTCCGTTTTCTGTTAGTTCTGTGACTATGGCAATTTCTCTGTCGTAGTCGATGTTGCAGTAGCGTACGCGTACTTCGTGTGGTGTGTCTTTGATTATTTGGAAGAACCTGTAGCGTATGGATTCTTCGCTGAAGTTTTGGAACCTTTCCAGCCACAAGGGCTCGTCTTCGGGGTTTTATTGGTCTTAGAAGCACTTCTCTGCCGTCACCGAGTTTCCATGTGTTTTCGTATTTTTTTGGGTATGGGCTTATGACTAGGTGCCGGTGGGGTTCAAGTTTTTCGAAGACACGTTCTTTGTCAACGATTATTCGTGCATCAAATGCTAAGGCTTCAGTTTCATTTATAAACAGCGGGTTTATGTCGATTTCTTTTATTTGGAGAAAGTCGATTAGCATTTGTGAAAATTGAACCATGATTTCTTCAAGGAGTTTGATGTTGGCTGGTGGTATATTCCTATAGCCTTTCAGCAATTGGTAAACTTTGGTTTCTTCGAGCATTCTTCTAACAAGCGTCTGGTTGAGTGGTGGAAGCTCCAATGAGAAGTCTTTTGAAAAGCTCCACTCCTACACCGCCCCTTCCGAAGAGAATTACTGGACCAAATAGTGGGTCTGTTTTTGCGCCTAAGATTACTTTGTAGCCTTGTTTTTAATCATTTTTTGCACTGTTATGCTTTGGATTTCCGCATTTGGGTTGTATTCTTTTGCGCGTTGGATGATTTTCTGGTAGGCTTCTCTAACTTCCTTGTCGCAGTTGATGTCGAGAACAACTCCGCCTAGTGCTCCTCTTTGGCTGATGAATGCGATGTTGCCTGGTTTGAGCATCTTATCCATAAAAGTGGCGTTAAGGCTTATGCTTGGGCGTATAATGCCAAGGCAGTTGGGTCCAATTATCCGTAAGCTGTACTTGGTTTTTATTTCGGTTATTTTGTCTTCTAGTGCTTTGCCTTCTGCGCCTATTTCTTTGAAGCCTGCGCTAATTATGATTATGCCCTTTATGCCTGTTCTTCCGCATTGTTCGAGAACATAGGGAACGGTTTTGGCTGGTGTAGCGATTACTGCTAGGTCAACGGGTTCTGGGATTTGTATCTAAGCCCATGCACTCTTTGAATATTCGCCTAAAACCTTCTCATACACATTTTTTGTTTGTTGGCTTATCCTATCCCAATTATACTTCTCATGCACTTTCTTCAGCGCATTAGTTCTCAGCCAATCTGCATATCCTTTATCAAGCAAAACCTTTGTTATGCCCCATGCCAATGATTCAAGATTATCCGGATAAACCTTCACCCCATCCACATCATGTTCAACAATCTCTGATAAGCCACCTGTATCAGAAACCACTACTGGGCTTCCAGCAGCCATAGCCTCTAAGGCTACGATTCCAAAGGGCTCAAACAGTGAAGGCACAACAGACACATCTGCACACCGCTGTAGCTTTCGCAGAGTGTCATCATCCACAAACCCGGTAAACAAAACCTTATGCGATAAGCCTAAACCTTTAATCAAACCGCTTAACTGTTCTTTCATATACCCATTACCAACAATCACAAACTTCGCATTCACTTTCGCTAAAACCTTCGCAACAGCGTTAACCAGCACATGCACGCCTTTCTCGTAAACAAGCCGCCCAACAAATAACACAATCTTCTCCTCAGGTAAAGCAAACCTAAGCCTAAAACCGCTCAAATCTTCATCATCAATCTTCGTATAAACGTCAGTATCAACACCGTTCGGAACCATAACAAGCTTATCCCCGGGTAAGCCAAACGCCCAACGCACATGCCCAACCATATAATCACTACAGCATATGACACGCCACGCTTCATACGTCAACCAAGCTTCAGTCTCATGAATCATACGCTCATAATCAAAATGAATTCCATTCCGGCGACCAATCTCAGTAGAATGCATAGTAACCAACAAAGGCCTACGAAAAACATGCTTCAACCCAATCCCAGCATCAGCCACAAGCCAATCATGAGCATGAAAAACATCAACTTCACCATTTAAACTCCTAACAATCGTAGCCGCCTCCTTCTGCATATTCACATTCATCAAATAAACCCAAGATGCAAAATCAGGCGAAGGATTCTTATACGAATCTACACGAAAAACCTCAACACCATCCACAACCTCATAATTAGGCGCGCCGGGAAAATCACATGTAACTACATAAACCTTAAGGCCATTACGCGCCAAACTACGCGACAAATAATAAACATGAGGCGAAATACCGCCAATAATCCTAGGCGGAAACTCCCAGGTAAGCATCATAATAGCCAAACTATGACTCATAAAGCAGCTTTACCTCCCACAAGATCCCCATAAACCCTCAAAACATTCCTAATCCAACCGGCAGACCTCGGCGAAATCGCCAGAATTTTCTCCAAAGGCACTTTATACACTCTATAAACTTCGTCTCGCATCCAATCAGACTTCACAATCAGCTTTCCAGCCTCATACATACCCAACCACTCAATACTCTTAATCGCCATATTAAACGGCGTATTAGCCCCATGAGAACGATGCTCTTCAAGACTGTCAACAGAATAAACAAACGGCAAACCCAGCCCTTTCTTCAAAGTCACAGCAGCAGGTATAAAATGCCAATCATGAACATCAATCAGGCTAATTTGTCTACCACTATTATAGTAAATGTTTGCAGCAGCACGTTCAACCTCCTGATTCAAAGTCAAAACCCACGTGAGAACACCAATATGCGTTTTAACAGGGTTTGTCACGCGATAAGTCTTGATGCCATCAGCCTCATTATATTCGCCAGTCAGAAAATCGTGATAAGTAACCACACAAGCCTTCACTTTATTCTTCACAAGTTGCACTGCGAGTTCTCGCACATGCTCTGCAAGATACCCAACAATTCTCGGCGGATATTCCCACGAAAAGATTACAACTTCCATCCGTTTTCACTACGTAAAAAGCGCACAAACCTTGATTATTCCACGCCCAGTCACGTAATATCGCTTTTTGCCTTCATTATCCATGAAACTTTCCACAAAACCTTCAGCCTTATAACCATCCAGAACTTTCTCAACCTCGTTTATGTTGATTTGCAGAACTTGCGCTAGTTCTTCGCTTCTTCTGGCAAGGTCAGGTGCTGTTGCGCAAAGATTATGCAATATTTGCAGGATTTTTTCTGAAAGTGGTAGTTCCTCCCTCAACGTTTTCACCAAGATACCTTTTACGAAGTTTAATTATAAAAATATGTAACCAAACTTCAGAAAAGTTTAGTTGCTTCTCGAGTCTGAGTGCTCAACTCTTCATGTCTTACTTTGACTATTTTAATTAACGTCTTCCTAAGCGCCGTTCCCTTTAATCTCGAAAGTCTTATCTTCTTTAGTTGTTCTGCCAAAGGTTTGTCATGAAGCGAATTCGTTGCCCATTTTTCAAAATCTCCACGCTTGTTATGAAATTCAAGGGATCCTATGTTCACTCGCTGAAGTAATCTCGTGAATCCTTTTAGGCTCCACGCCATCTCACCGGTAAAGTATTTTTCTCCGGCACCTATATAGAACAGAAACGGTTCATTCGCAACAACAGACGCCATTCTCACTCTGTTTTCAAAGTCCAATATTGCAGCTTGCGATGTAATGTAAGCGTCTATGGGAGTGTTGAATGGACTGAAGTAAGAGTGAACTTCACCTGGTCCGCCTCCAGCAGTAAACATGTAGTAAAGGTGGTCGCTTGTCTGGAAATATCTCCACAACTTCAAAAATTCTTTATCATCTGCTTCCTTAGCAAGCGATTTAAGTCTCCTTACGTTAGTGTAGTAAGCCCACTGCATAGTATTACCAAGCCAACAGCTCGCATCTCTCTCCAAATCAGCCCACGAAACCGTACCTCCAAGCTCTGGAACATCAATTTCTTCTCCAGCATCATATTTTTCCACAACTTCCGAAGGCGTAGCCATATGCAAATGCCACCACTTCAAAATTTGTTCCGGTAAATGTCTCAGAAAATCATGTATTCCTGTTTCTGGCCAATGATGTTCGCCGAAGGTTTCGTAATCTGGAAATATATTGATGCACTGTCCCTGTGTTGCCGCAAGCCAGCTTGCATATTTATCTGCTGTTAGAGGCCATTCGCTCCACCATCTGGCAGAAAATCTGAAACCAATGTCGTCGGTTAGCTTATAATTTCTTAGTAGGACTTTGATTTTTTCGCAGTTTTTCGCTTTATATAGGTAGTTGGGTGATTTACCGTGCAATATCCGTTCTACGCCCTCTGTAAAAATGCCTTTATATCCCAAATTTTCAACAATCTTCGCTATTGCGTTGTTATAGAGCAACTCAGTGTTTTCAAAAACTTTTGGGAAATATCCAAGCAAATCCCGCATTGTTTGTTGATGCATTCTTATTTGCTCAACAAATTCTTCGCGTTCGGGGTAAAGACTTGCTAGAGAATGATAATAGGTTTGACCGAGAAATTCCACGCACTCAGTTTTTGCAAGTTGTTTGAAGGATTCCAAAAGGTCTTGGCTAAACATTTCACACTGTTCAAGGAAAATACCTGAAACACTAAAAGAAATTTTGACTTGCTTCTTCTCTCTCTTGTATCTATCAATAAGCTCAAGCAGTATTTGGTTAGATGGGAAATAGCATTTGTTGCATGCTCTAATGAAAATTTCTTCGTTCACCTTGCGGTCAAAATAGTAGTCAAAAAGTTCTTTTTTCTTTAGACGCTTGAATGTTTGGTTTTCCCAGAAGAAATTCTTTTTAAGCCTATGTGGTTGATGAACTTCGAACACTAGTACTATATCTGTCAATGGTTAAGCCTCTATCTCTCTTATTCAAGCACCGAGTTTATTTGAATTTGCTATTGGCGCTATTGTTGGACAATTTAGGTTAGATTCGGATTTGGAATTCATAATGTATTTATCCATTACAATCAATCTTTCCTTACAAAAGGTGAAATTCTCATGTCGATTGAGAAGCTGAAAATAGAGAGCAATCAAGAACTACAACAAATGATAACTGATGACATGAACAAGGTTGAAAAAGACCTAACACTAATCTGCAATAATGTTCCAATAAATGATCGAACAACACTGGATGTCCTTTGCCATGATGGCAATGGACAGCTTGTCATTGTGCAGCTGAGTGTAAATGAAGACGATTTAATGCTTTTACATGGCATACAAAGCTTGGACTACGTTAACAAGTTCAAATCATTTTTGAAGGCAACCTACAATAAGCATAAAATCGACGACAAAGAAAGCCCGAGACTCATTTTGATAGCGCCAAGCTTTTCTGACGCACTACAACTTGCCGTTGAAAGCATAAAGGGAATACGCATTGACCTCTATGAATGGGAATACTTGAAACTTGGAGACCACAAAGGCCTTCGTCTCCAACCCATTTTTGGCTCGAAGCCATCAGAAAAGCCTAAAGAGAAAGAAGAAAAACCGCCAGAAAAGAAACGCGAACCAAAACCGACGAAGAAAAAAGAACTGGAACCCATGCCCGAAACGGAGCCAGAGCCTGTTGAAGAGATTCAACAGTTTCCGCCATCGCCAACCGAAGAGCCAAAAGAGGAAGAAGAAACGTTTACTCCGAAGGAAGAGCCGCCTAAAAGAAAACTGAAACTCTTCTAGCTTCACCATTTTGCTTTGCTGATATTTGGAACTGCTTTTTGTGGCGTTTTAGCTTGAGAATTGGGTTTTTCGTTTGGGAATACCCGCCTGCAATTGTCGGCGGTTTAGGCACTTATGCAGAATATATAACTCGCGAATTTGTTTCTATGGGCAACGACGTGACAGTTTTTACTCTTAACCCTGGGAACCTTAAGACGAGAGAAATTGTGAAAGGCGTAGAGGTTCACAGACCCTTAATTGCAGACGCCAGCAATGTTTTTCCCATGTTTGTCACTGATGACTTGAAAAAGTGGGGAACAAACATTCGCATGTTCAACGACATTTTCATCTACAACATATTGAGCGCGACTAAATTTATCAACAGCAACATGAGAAAGGAGAAATGTGACTATGACATTGTCTGCGTGCACGATTGGCTAAGTAGCATGGGAGGCATAATAGTGAAAAACGAAACGAAGGTTCCTGTGGCATTTCATGTTCACAGCACTGAATGGGGAAGAAGCGGAGGACAAGGCTCAGAAGTTGTTTCACATCTCGAATGGGAAACGGCTCAACGAGCAGACAGAATTGTAACCGTAAGTCACGCAATGCAAGAAGACCTAATAAGGCATGGGTGGCCAAAATCAAAAATAAGCGTGGTCTGGAACGGAGTAGATCCAGAATACTACAACCCAAACAAATGTAAGAAGGAAGAAGTAGAAGCAATCCGTAACAAATGCGGCGTAAAACCAGAAGAAAAGATGCTTCTTTTTCTTGGAAGACTCACATGGGTGAAAGGCATTAGAAACCTTGTTCAAGCACTACCCATGGTTTTAGAAGAATATCCAAACACTAAACTTGTGATTTTGGGCAAGGGCGAACAACAAAACGATGTGACTGAAACAGCGCAGAGACTCGGAATAAGCGAAAAGGTTGTTTGCAGATTCGAGTTTGTAGCTGAAAAAGAACGCATTTTATATTATGCAGCATCAGACGTCTGCATCTTCCCATCAACATACGAGCCTTTCGGAATAGTGAGTCTGGAAGCCATGGCAATGGCGAAACCATTAATAGTGGGAGCGCAAGGCGTAGTCGGCTTCAGAGAACAAGTTGTCCCATTTGGACCAGACCAAAACGGAGTTCACGTAAATGGCGGCAACTCAGCCGACATCGCATGGGGCATAAAAGAAGTATTATCTGACTCTGATAGAGCGAGGAAATGGGGAGAAAATGGCAGAAAACGAGTACTGCAATACTTCACTTGGCGTAAAGCTGCGGAACAAACTCTGCAAATATACGAAATGCTTCAGCATCCACCAGAGCAAGCAGAATACAAAGTAGTAGATTTAATGGAGAAATTAACAAGATAAAAAAGTGGAATTGTTAGGCTTTTCTAGCGGCTGCCTTTTCCAGTGCTACAACGCCTGGAAGCTTTTTGCCCATTAAAAATTCTATTAAGGCGCCACCTGCAGTGCTAACATACGAGATTTTTTTAGCCAAGTCAAGTTCTTCTAAGGCTGAGATTGTATGACCCCCTCCAGCAAGAGAAAATGCCTTCGAGTTTGCAATCTCTTCAAATATTCGCTTTGTTCCATAGACGAATTCTTTGTTTTCGTAGACCCCCATGGGTCCGCTGACAACAATTGATTTGGCATTTTTAATTATCTTGGCGTAATCTTCAACTGTTTTTGCTCCTATATCAAACATTGGATAGTTTGTTGGCAATGCTTCAACTGTTAGCTCCTTCCTTTTTCCATTCACTTCAACAGCCACATCTTTGGGCGTTTTAACTTTGTCTGGATACTTTCGCATAAGCTCTCCAATGCCTGGCATTAAACCCGTAAGCTCTTTTTTTGCCAGAAAATCCATGTTTGGCTTGCCAAGGTCGACGCCTTTAGATGCAAGAAAAACTTGTCCCACTACCCCTCCAGTCAGCACGTAATCTGCTATTTTGTTGTCCAACACGTATTTCGAGATTTCAAGGGAATCATCTGCTTTGGCGCCGCCAAGAATGAACAAGCATGGTTTTTCTGGTTTTTCTAAAACTCTGCCCAAAGATTTCAGCTCTCGCTCCATTATGCGCCCGGCTGCGCTGGACAACACTGCTGTGAAACCGATAATAGACACATGAGCTCTATGCGCTGCTGCGAAAGCGTCGTTTACAAATAGGTTGGCTAATGGTGCAAGATTTTGAACTAATTCAGTTTTTGCGTGTTCTTCAGGCGTGCCTTCTTTTGTTTCACCAGCAAACATTCTAACATTGTCTAGGACGAGAATTTCGCCGCTCTTCAAATTTTTGATGGCAGTTTTGGCTTTTTCTCCGAAAATGTCGTCCACGTATTTGACTGGTTTGCCTAACACTTTGCCAAGAATTTCGGCATGCTGCTTTAAGGGTATGAAGTCTGGGTCGCCTTTTCGCCCCTGATGCGCCAAAACCACAACTTTTGCGCCTTTCTCTGCAAGTTCTTTTATCGTTGTTTCGCCGTGAGCCCGAATTCTTACGTCTTCTAGAACTTTTTTGCTGTTTGGGTCCACTGGAGAATTAAAGTCAACTCTGACAAGCACCACTTTGTCTTTAACTTTCACATCGTCAAGTGTTAGAAATTTTACCATTCTTTTCACCTTTTTAAACAGAAAAATAGATGGAAAGTGGTTTTAAGTCTTGAGTATTTACGGTTTGGCTAGAAGCCTGCTTTTTTACCTATGAGCTCTATTAGTTCCACCATGCGGCAGGAGAAGCCCCATTCGTTGTCATACCAAGCGAGCACTTTGACAAAATTGCCGTCTAGAACCATCGTTGATTGAGCGTCGAAGACAGATGAGTATGTGTTGTGGTTGAAGTCTGAGGAAACAACAGGATCTTCAGTATAGTCTAAGATACCCTTCAGTGGTCCATCTGCAGCTTTCTTAAACGCAGCGTTAATTTCTTCTTTGGTTGTTTTCTTTTCCAGTAGACAGGTTAGGTCAACTACTGAAACGTTTGGGACAGGAACCCGCAAGGCGATTCCATTCATTCTTCCAGTAAGTTCTGGAAGCACAAGAGTTGCGGCTATTGCTGCGCCTGTTGTTGTTGGTATAATGTTTATTGCTCCTGCTCGTGCACGACGAAGATCTGAATGCACTAGGTCTTGTATTCGCTGGTCGTTAGTGTACGCATGCGCTGTCATCATCAGCCCAACTTTCAAGCCGAAGTTATCATGCAACACTTTTGCTACTGGTGCGACACAGTTTGTTGTGCAAGATGCGTTTGAAAGAATGTTGTGTGTTTTGTGATCGTATTGGTCGTGGTTTACACCCATCACTATGGTTATGTCCGGATTTTTGGCTGGTGCGGAAATCAGAACTTTTTTTGCTCCTGCTTGGAGATGCATGGAGGCTTTTTCTCTGTCAGTAAATAGTCCAGTGGATTCTACGGCCAAGTATACGTCTAGGTCTTTCCATGGCAGTTTTGATGGGTCGCGTTCCATGAGAGTGCGTATTTCTTTGCCTTTAACGATTATGCCGTCTTTTTCTGCTTCCACTGGGAATGGTGCTCTGCCATGTACTGAATCGTATTTTAGTAGGTGCGCCAATGTTTTGGAGTCTGTTATGTCGTTTACAGCTAAGAAGTCGATTTTTGCGTTTCTTTCTATGGCTGCTCTGAATAAGAGGCGTCCGATTCTTCCAAAACCGTTTATAGCTACTTTTATTGCCATCTATGCTTCACCATATCCTAATTAGTTTTGGGAATTATTAGAATAGGCTCTTCTAATTAATTTTGTGTTATGGATGAAGGAAAAAGGAAGGTTATGGGCTTAACGAAGTTTCATTAAGACCATTTCTGCAGCTAAGACTAGCGGCTCCCAAGTTTCACATACGGGTGGTGCATAGGCAGTATCTGCTTTGGCTAGTTCTCTTGCAGTCATCTGTTTCTGTATGGCGAAAGATATAGCGTTTATACGTTGGGTTACTTCTTCTCCGCCAATGATTTGAGCGCCCATTATTTTCTGCGATTCCTTCTCGACTACAAGTTTAACTTTTATGGGCAGTGCTCCAGGGTAATACTCAGCCTTAGTTTTAGAAGAAATTGTTCCCGTAATTGTTTCAATTCTTGCTCTATTGGCGGCTGATTCGGTCAAGCCAGTAGAACCAACATCAGCGTTGTAAAGCCTTGAAATGGATGAGCCTAACACTCCAGTGAAGAGTGCGTAGCCGCCTGCAGCGTTTATTCCAGCTACTTTTCCATGTCTAACTGCTACGGTGCCGAATTGCATTAGGGCTGGTTTTTGAGTGACTATGTGCGTTGATTCTGCACAGTCGCCTATTGCATAAACGTCTTTTATGTTGGTTTCCATTCTGGCGTTTGTTTTTATGGCTTTGGTGTCGCCTAACACTACGCCGGCATTTGTAGCGAGTTGGGTGTTGGCTCTTACGCCGAAAGCGCTGATTAATAGGTCTGCGTTGAATTGTTCGCCTCCGGCACTTACGCCTGTTGCCTTTTCGGTTCCGAGTATTTCGTCGCAACATTTTCCTGTTTGTATGTTTATTCCTTTTTGTTCCAGCATCTCCTGTACTGGTTTTGCCATGTCTGCATCTAACATTTGTGGCAGAATTTGTGGCAACATCTCTACGACTGTTACGTTTAGACCTTTTTCCCGTAAGCCTATGGCTGTTTCGAGTCCGATTAAGCCTGCGCCCATAACAACAGCTGTTCTTGCTCCATTTTTGACTGCTTGGTCTATTGTGTAGCCGTCTTCAAGTGTTCTTAAGGAGCATATTCCCTGTTTTTCTTTGCCTTTTATTGGCGGCATAAAGGAACTTGCGCCTGTTGCAATGATTAACGTATCGTAGGATATAGTTTCGCTTTTGCCAGTTTTGTCTTGTGTTTCCACTGTTTTTTTGGTTGTGTCTATTGCTTTGGCTTTGGTTTCAGTTTTGAGGCTGATTTTCATCATTTGGAAATATGTTGGCGGAAATACTATTAGGTCTGAGAAGTTTGGTATGTGTCCGCCTATGACGAATGGCAAGCCGCACCTTGAATAGCCTGGATGTTTTTCTTCTGTTAACATTGTGATTTGGGCTGTGCGGTCTGTTTTTCTTGCGGCTGAGGCTGCATCAACGCCAGCTGCGTGGGCACCAATTATTACTATGTGTTTGGGCATTAACTGTTCCTTCATTTGCCTAGGCTTTTGTGCCACTCAACTGCTTTATTGAAGTCCATTATGTTGGCTAATTCAGCCTGCAGATTTGATGGTTTCACTATGAGCAGCCAGCCTTTTCCATATGGGTCTTCATTTAAAAGCTCTGGTTTTGATTGGACTTCAGCGTTGACTTCTTCGATTGTGCCACTTATTGGGGCAACAAGGTCTGAAACCGCTTTCACTGATTCAACCGTGCCATAAGGCTCATTCTGTTTTGTTGTTCCGCCAGCGCTTGGCAGTTCAGCATAGACGATTTCGCGCAATTGTTTCTGAGCGTAATCTGTTATGCCTACGCGTACTTTGTTGCCTTCAACTTTTACCCATTCAAAATCTTTTGTGTAGTATAGTCCTTCAGGGACTTCGTATCCGTCAACTTTTACCATGTTTTTCACCTTTCAAATTGTAGCTTATTCTTTCGCACTTCAACCTATAAAAATTAACGGTTCCCTTGGGCAGCCATACCAAAGACTGGTCAGCCTAGCGATAGAAAAGAAATTGATCACGTTTTGACTGGTCAAACAAAATTTTCTTTGACTGGTCAAAATAGCAAACTAAATCTTCCTAATTTTACACTTCAGCTTTTTTCAACGTGAAGGGTGTATTAGCGGTCGCGTTTTCCTTGTATGTATTCTTCCACCCACTCTTTGGCTACGGAGTCTGGCACTTGGATTGGCGGATGTTTAAACGCATAGGATGATATGCTTAAGAGTTGCCCAGAGATTTTGCGGTCTAAAGCCAACTTTACAGCTCTAACAACGTCTATTACTACGCCCGCACTGTTAGGCGAATCTTCCACTTCCAACTTGACCGTAACCGTTAAGGGTCTGTCACCAAATTTTCTGCCCTTAAGCCACAAATAACAAATTTTCTTATTGCCCAGAAAAGAAACATAATCTGAAGGACCAATACGCGTGGGCAAATCATAAGGAACCATACTTTTAACAGCCTCAGTTTTACTTATCCGCTTAGTTTTCAGCCTTTCCTCAACAGTCATGTTCTGAAAATCAGTGTCCCCACCCAAATTCAACTGATAAGTCTCATCAACAATAACGCCTCTATCCACACATAGTCTCACCAAATTCCGATGCAAAATAGTGGCGCCCAACTGGCTTTTTATGTCATCACCAGCTACTGGCAAACCTTCCTCCTCAAACTTCTTGCTCCATGTAGGGTCTGAAGCTATGAATTCGGGCATACAGTTGATGAAGGCACATCCCGCGTCTAGAGCTGCTTGCGCATAAAACCGTGAAGCGTCGTGGCTTCCTACCGGCAAATAATTAATGAGGATTTCGGCTTCAGAATTCCTCAAAATCTTAACAACATCATATGCCTCAATTTTCTTATTTTCATAAACATTAAATGTTTCCTTCATGTGCTGAGCAACGCCGTCCATAACTGGACCAGGCGAAACCTTCACGCCCAAACTTGGAACCTCTGCAAATTTCACGACACAGTTGGGCTCAGTAAATATGGCTTCGGCTAAATCTTTCCCAATCTTGTTTTTATTTACGTCAAAAGCAGCAACAAGTTTCACGTCTCTTATATGATATTTGCCGAAAACAACATGCATAAGCCCCGGAACAGTCTCGTTTTCCTTCGCGTTTTTATAATATTCAATTCCTTGGATAAGTGCGGATGCACTGTTACCCACGCCTACAATTGCTACACGGATTTCTGACAAAGTTAACACGACCTTTCACATTGCATTTGCTCAAGCTTAGGAACTGCCTACTCTATAACTTTTTCTAGAATTATGGAAAAATTAAAAGGGAACCTTCAATGAGAGAATGCCTTATAGCGTCGTGAACAACTATGGTAAAAAATGAAGTAAACGTAAAATACGAACCATTCGAAGAAATCGTCATAATGGAATGCAACTTTTTCGCCACACCAGATGAAATAGCAAGATTCACATCAGTCATTGCAGGAGGCAAACTCGCTGGACTTTACTGGGCTGAAGGAGTAGTATTTCTCTATTTTCCACTTCCAGCGTCAACAGAAACTGCAGCAAAAGAACTCATTGAAAACAAACGTGTTTACTGGACTTTTCTTGGATATGCAATGATGCCCAAATACCAGCCGACAATAGAAACAAAAGAAAAAATGATTGTGCCTGTTGTCGACATGTCATCCAACCCCATGTTCAAAAAAGTCGCAAACTGGCTTAAAGAACAAAAATAAGTTGCATTTCACAGTTTAGCGTGGTCTACAATTCGTTGAAAACATCACATATCAAAGGAAAAGTTATCTCTGGTAGCGGTGAAGGAGCAAAATTCACAGAACTTCCATGGGTAAAAGAACAAATAGTAGAAGAGGTCGGTTTCACTCCATACCTAGGAACATTAAACGTAAAAGTAACTGAACCAAGCTTGCTCAAAAGGCTGCTAGAAAATGCAAAATGGATAGAAATTTCGCCCGTTAATGGTTTTTGCCGTGGCAAAATCGTTAAAGCTCATTTCATGGATAATCTAGAATGCGCAATAATTATCCCAGAAGTCGGGAACTATCCAGAAGATGTCATTGAGCTTATAGCGCCAATAAATCTAAGGAAAAAATTCAAACTCAGAGACGGTGACACGGTGGAAGTCAAAATTCCGCTTCAATAAAATTTACACTTTTTTATTCTTCAAAAAACTCTGCAAATAGTCGCTTAAGCAACTGTGCTTCTTCAGATAAAGCCCATACTTCACAAGGGCGTTCATTGCTCTCGCTGCATCCTCAGGCGAAGAATACGCGGGAATACCCAGCTTATCAAATCTAAAACGTGTATGCAAAGCCATCTCGGTTTCCCCAATATCACACGCAACTATAGGCTTGTCATATTTGCTGGCCACTTCTGCCACTCTATCGATGTAGTCTTCTTGCAAAGCAGGAGTGTGATGCAAACCTAGCAATAGTATGCCGCAAATCTCTGGATCTTCAAAGAGAATTTCGGTGGCAAGTTCAAACATTTCAGATGTCCCAGAACCAGTAATATCCACTGGATTAAGATTCGTGGCAAACTTTGGCAGTTTCCCCTCCCTCTTTAACTTCTCAAACTTCTGCACGGTCTCTTCAGAAAAACGTTTAACAAACAAACCTTTCAACTCACATTCGTCAGCAGCCATTATACCCGGACCACCAGCGTCAGTAATAATTCCAACATTTTTTCCAGTAGCAGGCGGCTGCATAGCTAACGCTTTTCCAGCATCAAAGAATTCTTCCATATCCTTTGCTCGCAAAACTCCTGTCTGCACAAAAACAGCATCATAAATCTGGTCTGAACCTGCCATAGCACCAGTATGCGAGGCTGCTGCTCTGGCGCCTGCTGTGGTTTTGCCAGCTTTCAGCGCTACAATCGGTTTTTTCTTTGAGACCTCTTTGGCTATGTTGAGAAAGTGTCTCCCAGATTTAATGTCTTCAACATACAGTAGCATAACTTTGGTTTCAGCATCATATAAAAGATAATGAAGCATTTCCGCCTCGTCAACATCGCATTTGTTGCCAAAACTTACAAACTTGCTTACTCCGATTTGTCGCCCAGCTAAATAATCCAATGCAGAAACTCCGAAGGCTCCACTCTGAGTAACTATAGCAATGTTTCCAAGCATGGGACGTGGAGTAGCAACAACCTCTTCCCCCGTTGTCAAAACTTTTGTTTCTGGTAGAAACAGCATATCCACGCCAGTTTTAGAGTCGTAAACTCCCAAACAATTAGGTCCCAAAACTCGTATTCCCGCTCGTTTGGCTATGGTTACAATTTTGTTTTCAAGTTCGTGATTTCCAACTTCGCCGAAACCAGAGCTAATTATTGCAACCGCTTTCACCTTTTAGACGCAGCATCCTCCATAATGCTTGGAACGACGTCTGCTGGAACAACTATTACGACCAAGTCTAATTCGCCAGGAACATTTGTTACAGAAGGACTGCATTGAAACCCTAAAATTGAGTCTTCATAGGGATTGACTGGAAAAATTTCTCCTTTAAAAACGCCTCTCCTTTTGTTTTCAGCGAAATTTTTGAAAATCACATGCCCAGCCTTGTTTATCTTTTTTGTAGCCCCAACAACAGCAACCGAAAGAGGATTAAAAAAAGCATCTAACTGCTTAATGGACTGGTCCATGCGCGTTTCACCTTTTCCTCCTAACAAGAACTATAGGTTTATGTTTTACTGTTTCAAGCATCTCCCAACTCACCCCAGTTAGCTCCACCTTGAATCTCTTAGCCATATCCCAAACAGTCCTTCCAGCACCAAAACCTCTCGCACGATTCGCAATCTCGGCAATTTCTAACGCTTCTTCGGCAGATAATCTGCATCCAGCAACAGCTATAGGCGTGGCTCTTCTCTCAAGCTTGAACATCCGCCCAGTAACATAGGAAATAAACCCGCCCAAAGAATGAATTCCCTCAATAGGTTTTGGGCGCGGAGTAAAATGAAAATTTCTAAATGAATAAGTTTTATCAGTGTCTGCAATTATAACAAAAACTCTTTTCTGCAGTTGCTCCTTTATTTTTTTACGGATTTTTATGGCTGTTTCTTTAGCATTTTCCAGCGGCAGACTCACATAGGAATATGCTAAATTGCTCCCATCAATGCCACCTTCAGAACCAAACATCAATGCTTGCAAAATACCAGCTTTTTGTAAAGCTACTTGTTTATGGCAACTGCCACTCTCAAGAGGATATTCACGAAGATATTGAAGCAACCTTCTGCGTAAATGGCACATTGGACCTAGAAAATATCCCCAAACTACTCGCATCCAATACTTAGCAATCAACCTTGCCATTAGATTTGACTTAACGTCAGTTTCGTCGATAATGTTGTTTGACGCAATGGAAATTGCCTTTTCAGATACTACAATAAAATCGCCATCAGCTACTTTCTCTCTAACGCCTTTACAGATTTCTTCTAAGTAGTTTTCTCCAGGTCTCCAGTATTTTGTGGTAATCGCAAGCGCTTTGTATCGTGGCATCAATATCGAGCTTATCCTTTAGAAAGCGTGACTTTTTACATGCTTCGGAACTGTTTTTTTATCTCTTCAATGTTACACTCAGCTGGTTTCATCTTGCCTTCAGGACAAAAACCCAACTCAACGCATGAAGGCCCAGCATTTTCAAACAAGGCAGGCGCGGCTTTCTTGGCTTGTTTAAACATTTCAATCGCAGCTTCTCTTATCTCCCATTGGGCACGTGCGCAGCATCGCAAGTTGAAAAAGTGATGCAATTCACGAGCGTTCATAGTTACAATTATGTTTGTTTTTGCAGCGTTTGGAAGAATGAATCTTGCATCTTCTTTTGGGATTTTCAAGTTCAAAAGCTTCTGATAAGCATCAGAGATTTTCTCCAATGTTCCGTCATAGATTTTTCTTGCTTCTGGATTATTCTCAATGCTGGATGGCGTCACATATTTTTCTAAAGTATCGTAGGTGACGTAACGTTGGCTCTGTTGGGTAAAAGATGCAATGCGGTGCCTAACGAGTTGGTGGGTCATAGCTCTAGACGCGCCTTCAATACTAAAGGTGAAAGATGCGTGTTCAATGACTGATGCGTGTCCATAACCAACTACACGTTTGATTATCCGCTTGGCAGTTTCCGAATCTATCTTTTTCAAGAACCCCGATGGGGTTCCACTTTTTGTTGATGTTAATGCTGCTGCCCCACACAAAAGCTCAGCGTCAGTTGTGTAACGTAGAAGCATAACCTTCAATTTACAACATCACCTTGCAGATTTATCATTGTAAGGTGTAGATTTACTTTGCGCAAAAAGCATCAAACATGGGCGTAAACACGGTCGCTTGTGTATCTTCCGCTTTGCATCTCCTCTTCAATTTCCTGCAGCAACAATATTCGCTTAAACGTAGGTGGATGTGTGGCAAACCAAGTGTTTATCTTTGCCCATGCAGATTTAGCCTCCTTTTCCATGGCAAGCTCCAGCTCTCTCTCATCCAGCACGCCATCCTTGTCTAAATCGTATTCTTGTTTCTTTTCCATTATAGATTGAATTTCTTGTCTAGCCATGGCGGGATCACCAATATAGAAGGCTCTGGCTCCTGATGGCGGCTTTGCTGAAAGCGACAGTCCATATGTGATTTTTGCCAATGCACTTTGCAGGCTTCTAGGCGAGCTTGTAATGTAAGCGGAGTACGCGTCTGCATAATGCTCTCGGAGCCTGCTGAGCCACATGACAAGAAAGAGCGAAACAATATAAACTATGTAAGAGATTGCGGCAACTGCAAAAATGGCAGCTTTGGCGCTGGCGCCTTCTTTGCCTCGTCCTCCTCGAGAGAATCTGACAGCTGTCCATGTTCCTCGGGCTATTATGTAGGCTAACAGCGGCAAGGCTGAAAGCACGGTCATTACGATGTAGTCTCTGTGCTTTACGTGTCCTAACTCGTGGGCAATTACGCCCTTAATTTCGTCTTTGTTCAGCTTTTTTAAGAACCCTTCGTGAACAGCCAAAGTGGCGCTTTTAGCGGTTCTGCCGAAAACAAAAGCGTTAGCCGTATCATCCTGAACAACTGCCAACTTTGGCATGGGCAACTCGCTCTTATCAACCAGTTCTTTCACAGCGGATTCAAGCCACGGATTCTCATCAGGCTGTAAATACCGCAGCCGTGTAGAGCTTGCAACAATGGCTGGTCCAACAAGATATTGGAGTAATATGAAGATAACTGTGCCAACCAACGCATAGAGCAATGGAAAATTGAGAATCAACATAATTGCTGACAAGAAGATGGCAAAAACAAAAGCCACTAGAAATATTGATGATCCCATTGCAAATCTTAGTTCGCTCAATCTAGCCAATATTCATTCAACCAAACCATATAAAAAAATGAATTTGAATTAAAGCTTTCCTTAGCCTGAGACTGGAGCATAATGCTCCGGCCG
>JACAEI010000006.1 GCA_013388905.1 Candidatus Bathyarchaeota archaeon
CCAATCTTAAAACCATGTTCTCCGGCTTAGGAATAATATCAAAACTCTTAAACATCCCACTAACAGCAATGGAAAAACTGTCAAAGACAAACTACAACCGATAAACTTTTCAGCTTTCAAAAACAATAAAAATACGGTAGTAAAAACTTGAAATTTCAGCCAGACCCTTTAATTAAGTTCATACGACGTTCGAAAAAGACCATATTGCTAATAGTAATTGTTTCAATAATAACGCTCGCTGTAAGTACCATCGCCTCAATATTGCTGAGCACATTTCACAACATCCGTTTTCCAAGCCTTGGCACAATCTATGTAATTGGTGTTGAAGCTTACGGAGGGGACATAAACACTACTCAGGATGGAAAGCAATACGTTGACTGGGGAACAGTCTATCCAGGAACGCTTACAGACCGTTCATTCTACCTCAAAAGCAAAAGCAACAGGCTGGTAATCCTCAATCTAACAATTACGAATCTCTCATTCAAAAATTCAACCGGAGACAACGTGACAGAAACTCCACCCATAGAAAACCCTATGAACATCACATGGAATTATAACAACACGCTTCTCCATCCTAGCGAAGAAATCTACGTAACCCTTACCCTGAAAGCATCTTCCGATTCCCTTTTCCTCGAATATTTGATAACTTATAATGTAACTAGTTTCAGCTTAGACATAACTATAACTGCCCTGGAACAATATTAATAATCTATAACAACTTTAAAAATTTTCTATATCAATTTTCCATATGGGTTTAATTTTCTGTATAAACAATTAAAATTGGAGAAAGGAGAACCAGATGCAAAGCTCCGTTGTGTCAGTGATCATTCCAGCGTATAATGAAGAGAAGACAATAGCCACCATCATCGAGGAAACCACTAATACAATGGATATTCTTGGAATGGCATATGAAATCATAGTTGTCGACGATGGATCAATAGATCACACAAGAGAAATAGCAAGCAGACACAATGTCACAGTGGTATCAAACGGAAAAAACCAAGGAAAAGGATACGCCCTAAGAAAAGGCTTTCAACACGCTCAAGGCGACATCATCGTAACAATAGACGCAGACGGATCTCACAACCCCAAAGAAATCCCAGATCTCATAAATCCACTGTTCAATGGAACAGACATAGTTGCAGGCTCAAGATTCCTTGGCCAAGAAAAAGACCACACCTCGAAACTTCACATAGTTGGCAACTATCTAATTAACATGACAATAATGATCTTAACACGAAAAAAAATCACAGACAGCCAAACAGGTCTAAGAGCCTTCAAAAAAGATTTCCTCCAAAAAACTAACTTCGCATCGTATGGCTACGAAATTGAAACCGAAATAACAGTTAAGGGCTTAAAAAACGGATTCGCCTTCCAAGAAATACCAATAAGTTGCAAGAGAAGAAAATACAACGTTTCAAATCTGAGAATACTATCTGACGGATTCAAAATCCTTAAAACAATATTAACATCAGCTGCAAGGAATAATTACTAAAAATCGAGATGCTCGAAAATTAAGAGAAAAAAGCGCATAGAACTTCTTCAATTTCTTCTAGTTCTTTACTCCGTATGTGTTTTTATATTTTAAAGAAAACAATACAGAATAGATGTTGGGCTAAAAACATGTCTGCACATTGCATTCGTAAATCAATCGTTGTGGCATTATTATGCGCGATGGTCCTAGCAATTCCTTTAGTTATGGCTGACGAGACAACTGAATCCTTTGCCGTGTACACTGATAAGGATGAATACCTACTTGGAGAAGTTGTACGCATTTACGTCAAAGCCAACGCTATAGACCCCAACCAAACCATTACAGTTACCGATATTATTGTTTATGACCCTGCCAACAACACTGTTGCAGAATGGCACAACCTCACAATAGTACTAACCGACACAACAACACCAGTCTACGTAGATTCTATCACAGCAGAGGTAGAAGGAACTTACACAGTGTACGCAGAAGCCACAGGATGTCCGTGGAGACTGTGGTTTTTCTGGTGGTTTTTCTGTCGTCGATATTGGAAACCCAGAGTCGTTCCTGAAGTCCCATTAGGAACGGTGATTGCCTTGGTAACTCTCTTTGGAGCAACAGGACTATATATACACAGAAATAAACGTTCAAAGAAAACAAAAATAAACTAATTTTTCGTTTGTTACCTATTTTCTATTTCCATTATTTACTATGCTAAAGGTGAAGTCTCTAGCTTACTCTTAACATTAACTTGCCGCACATGATACCGTCATAGACAGTATAAATGCGCTTTACTACGTTATTTAGTTGATCTTTCACCTCGAAGATTTGAGTGGTCCTCTATGTCTTTACATAAAAAGCTAAGTCAAAGGCTGATCGACGCTTTGAACAAAGCGAAAACCTACACTTCACTTATTTTATCAGCTGCCTTGACAGTTCTTTTGATCTTTACAGTTTATTGGCGTGATCTAGAAATCCTTGCAAATGAAGCCCTAAGTGCAGAAGCTCTCAGTTACATCCTTCTGATACCTTTTTTGATTGGTTATCTCTTTTACCAGAAAAAAGACTTGGTTAAGGCTTCACTTGCATTAGACAAGCTTCAAAAGCAGTCTAAAACCAAATATTTGGATGAACTTATTGGATTAAGCCTTTGCCTCATGGCTTTCCTACTTTACTGGTATGGCTCCTACACTTTTTATCCATTAGAATATCATCTGCTTTCTCTCTCACTGTTCGTCGCCGGTCTAGTGCTTGCCCTCTTCAGCTTCAACACGTTAAAAATACTGTCCATACCAATTCTGTTCTTAATCTTTCTGGTGCCTTTGCCTAACGAAATCATGTACACTTTAGGCGGAACATTGGCAAACTTTAACACTCAAGCCTCATATGTTCTCCTGAAAGCTTTCGGGTTTCCGGTCACTTTGTCCACATCTTATGGGGCTCCAACTATAAATCTTGCAACCTCTACAGCGCTTATTCCTTTCACTATAGACTTGGCATGCTCTGGAATCTACACCCTTATAGCCTTTACAATGTTCGCCGCCTTTCTAGCCGTCATCATCTCAGCCTCTTCTTGGAAAAAAATCGTGATATTTCCGCTTGGGTTCTTAATATTTGACGTTCTAAATATTCTACGCATAACAACATTAATCTCAGCCACTGTGTTTTTCGGCGAAGAAATTGCCATGAACATTTTCCACACGGTAGCTGGATTGCTTCTCATTTTCATTGGAATGATGCTTACACTTTTTATGTCTGAGAAATTTCTGAAAATAAAAATTGTTTCGAAAACAAACAATGTGCCTCCATGTTCAAGATGCAAAACTAACAGGGAAACCTCAGGAAGCTTCTGTTCAAACTGTGGGAGATTCATCAATCCGCTAAAGAAGCTTCCTAAATTTTTTTGGTCAAAACTGATCCTCTTGTTACTTGGTTTCTCTATAATATCTTTAAGTGTTAATGCGCCTGTTTTTGCCATTGCCAACGAAACAATTGAAGTAAGCTCAACATGGGAAAAGGCAACCAACATTTTACCTCAAATCCCACAATACAAATTAACGTGTATCGGTAGAGACGTAGAATACGAGCAACTATCCAAGCAAGATGCCTCAATTACATATGTTTACATTCCAACGAACATTTCAACCCCCGTAGTTTACTTGTTAATCGGTGTTGCAAGCAGTCTTTCAAATTTGCACAGTTGGGAAGTTTGTCTAATAACTTGGCGAACGGCTCAAGGGCAATACCCACTTGTTGAAGTGTTAGATTCTAGAGATATACAACTGCTCGGTGAGTCCATAATAGCTCGCTATTTGGTTTTCAAAGATGTTGACCAAAACTACACGCAGGTAACACTTTACTGGTATGAAAGAGCAACGTTCAAAATAGGAGCAACGATTCAACAGAAATACGTTAGAATAAGCTTAATAATAATACTAACGAAAAACCAAGCAAATTACCAGCAAAATGAGAATTTTCTGCTAGATTTCGGGCGAGAAATAGCCCGTTATTGGGAGCCTATCAAAAGCCAATCGCTCATTTCCTTGGGAGTTTTCGCCCAGCAAATGCTTTTGGTGGTTTTAATAGCTTTCATTGTAACCACAAAAACGACACAATACATTAATGAATGGAGGAAAAGAACAAACAACCTAAAAATCTTTAACAATTTTGCATCCCCCAAAGACAAACTGGTGCTCCAAACAACAGTTGAGTTAAGCAAAGAAAAAAGGACAGTAACAACAGAGGACATAAACTTAGCCATTAGAAGCAAAGCTGGAAAGTTTATGAAACTTGAAAGTCTGATAGAGCATTTGAACCGTCTTCAAGAATATGGCTTCATAAAGAGAGAAATAGTCTCTAACCATAACAAGCCCCTTCTGTCGTGGAAAAGTTTAATGAACGTCTAGAGACCTATAGTGCCAGACAGTTCTCCAGACACAATTCAATCAATCCTCCTTCAGACCATATTAGAACAAGTCAACTCTACACTTAACTACAAACAGAGCAGTGATTGTCTGGATTGGCGTCACATGCAAATTTCAATAATTGAGGTTACTGCCATCTACAAATCGTTGTCCGAGAATACCGTCTAAGACCAATCCTCGGCATAGCAAACTTGTAGCTCTGGGAGTCTTGGTGAAAATATCAAAATTGCGCGTTTGAATAGAACAATTTTTGAGTTTTCTATAACTCTTGTTCACACACCTTTTTATGCATACCTTCAGTAACGTATATTCAGAAAGGATACAAATGAAGATAGCTTATGCAATAATTGCTATTCTGTTAGCTGGAACATTTTTAGCAATACCTAGCATGGCACACGCACAGTGGAGTGCCATAAGCTCTGGTTACGCCATAACCACAGATTATCATGGAATAGACGTGCCATTAGGAACATTAGTTACTGCCACAGCAGGTACGACTGATGCAAATGCCACAAGTGTTACCTTTCTGTGGCATTATCCTGATAATGAAACCATTGCATATGAAGTAAATGTTCAAGTTTGGAGCAATGGTTCTGCATATGATGGAAAGCTAATCTATTATGCAAACAGTTCATACATACCAGATGTTCTTGGCGACTGGGGTGTCCAAGCTTTATTTATAGGAGAAGGTGGTACGAAAAAAGCTAATCACGATGATGTGGTTAGGATTAGGGCAACCTCATATAACACAATACCTGACCTTCCAGTAGTTGGCACTGCAGGTGCAATAGCTACAATGCTTCTTGGCTTAGGTTTGTTTCTGTATAAAAAGAAGGAATAATTTTAAAGCCCCCAATAATAGACCCATTCTGATCTGGAAAAGTTTAGTGAGCATGTAGAAACCTTAAATGAGGGCTAATGCTATTTTTATTGGAAAAGTATGTGCCCAGAGAAAAAACAGCAAACAACAAAAGAAACAGAGGATAAGTCATCCGAAA
>JACAEI010000029.1 GCA_013388905.1 Candidatus Bathyarchaeota archaeon
TGCTCCGGCCGGGATTTGAACCCGGGTCCACGGCTTTCTTTCGCTCAGCGATTGCGTCGAGAGGCCGTTATACTTGACCGGACTATACTACCGGAGCATTCAAGAATGAAATAGCGTTTCAAGTTTAAATTTTTGATGCATCAAAAAAAAGATTAAAGCGTAGAAAAAATTTGGGATTTAGTTTAGTATTCTTCTCCTTCTGGGCCTTCGCCGCTTGGCGGTTTTGGTGGCCCTTCTTTTGGTTTTGTTGCTGCGATTATGTCATCTATGCGTAGTATCATGGAGGCTGATTCTGCGGCTGATTTTACTGCTTGTTCTTTGACTATGAGTGGTTCGACTACGCCGTTTTCTTGCATGTTTTCGATTTTTCCCGTGAAAACGTTTACTCCCATGTATACACCGTCTTTTTTGTCGTGGCTTGCTCTCAGCTCTACGATTTTGTCTATAGGTTCAAGTCCAGCATTTTCGGCTAATGTTCTCGGTATTACTTCAATAGCGTCGGCAAAAGCCTCTATGGCAAGTTGTTCTCTTCCGCCAACTTTTGTGGCATAGCTGCGAAGTTCTTTGGCTATTTCTACTTCTACTGCGCCGCCGCCAGCAACTATTTTGTTGTTTTCTATCACGTCTGACACGACTGATAAAGCGTCAGTCATGGCTCTTTCTGCTTCGTCAACCATTCTTTCGAGACCCGCCCTTATGAGTATAGCAACAGAGTGAGGATCCTTGCATTTTTCGACAAAAATCATTTTGTCTTCACCTATTTTGCGTTCTTCAACGACGCCCGCTTCGCCTAAATCTTTGGATGTTAAATCATCTAGATCTGTGACTATTCTTCCTCCCGTTGCCCTTGCAAGCTTCTCCATGTCTGACTGTTTGACTCGTCTTGCTGCCAATATCCCCTCCTTTGCCAAGAAGTGTTGTGCCATGTCATCTATGCCTTTTTGACAGAAAACAACGTTTGCGCTTGAATCTTTGATTTTGTCCACCATTTCCTTTAGCATTTTGGTTTCTTGATCCAAGAAGGCTTTCATTTGAACTGGGTCGCGGATGCGTATTTCAGCGCTTATTTCTGTTTTCTCTATCTCGAGTGGACAGTCTAGTAGGGCAATTTTTGCGTTTTCTAGTTTTTTAGGCATTCCAGTGTGAACGACTTCCTTGTCGATTATTAAGCCTCTAACTAACTGGGATTCGTACAGGCTTTTTCCGGTTTTCTTTATTAGTTGGATGTTGTCTATATCTGCTATCATTTTGTCTCCGCGTTTTTCAGCGATTTGTTTTACAGCGTCTATGGCTATTTTCGCTAAATGTTCCTTTGCTGGACCTACGGCTTTGCTTGCCATAGAAGTTAATGCAACTTTTTTGAGTGTTTCTCGGTCTTCAATATCTACTGGTAGTCCAATTTTGTTAATGGTTTCTATTGCTTTTTGAACTGCTTTGCGGTAGCCGCTCACCAAGACTGTTGGGTGAATGTTTTGGTCTAGAAGGTCTTCTGCCTTTTTTAGAAGTTCACCAGCCAAAACCACAGCTGTTGTCGTTCCATCTCCTACCATGTCGTCTTGGGTCTTGGCGATTTCAACCATCATTTTAGCCGCTGGATGCTCCACTTCAATCTCGTCGAGAATTGCGGCGCCGTCGTTGGTTATGGTTATGTCGCCTAGGCTGTCGATGAGCATTTTATCCATTCCGCGTGGTCCAAGTGTTGTTTTGAGCACTTCGCCTACGATGCGTGCTGCCATAATGTTGTTTCTTTGTGCTTCTTTTCCTCGGCTTCTAGTTGTTCCTTCTTTAAGGATTAGGACTGGTTGCCCCGAAGCTGTTGTTGTTAAGTATGCCATTCAAATCCTCCCCTTCAAGGTTAAAACGTTATTTTCGACTAATCGGAATAAGCAAAATGCACGGAAATATAAACTTTTACCTCTGCATGTTTAAATCGCATATCTCATTGGTAACAGTTTAAATTTTGGCTTGTAATTTTAGTGTTGAGGATTATCTTGCAAGTTTCAGTGCGTTTCTTTACTAGTCTGAGGGAGATAATTGGCAAAAGAGAGGAAACACTGAAGTTTCGAGACGACGAAACAGTGACAATTGATACTGTCCTTAGAAGATTAGCAAAAAATTATGGAAAAAGCTTCTCAGAATATGTTTATAATAGCAGAACCGGTGAGGTTAAAGGTTTTCTCCAGTTTCTTGTTAATGGCAGAAGCGCATCAACACTTGACGGATTGAAAACTAAACTTGCTGATGGCGACGTTTTAGCTATAATTCCGCCTGTTGGCGGCGGCTAAAAATGGGAAAATGCCTAGTTTGTGGTGATAAAGCCGCTACAATATCAGACAGCTTAGGCGTCTGTTTGAAGTGTATAAGAGAAAAAAATGAGAAAGCTCGAGAAATATCAAGTCAAGTGCATGCGAAAAGTCGCGCGGCTTTTGGTTTGCCTTCCAAACCGCCGAAACATAGCGGTGGTTTGTTGTGTGGAGTTTGTGCAAACAATTGCGTAATTGGAAAGGGTAATTGCGGTTTCTGCGGGCTTGTATGGAATGTTGATGGACGTTTGGTTCGTTTCGGTGGCACAGCAGAAAAAGGTGTGTTAGAATGGTATTATGACAGTTTGCCAACCAACTGCGTTAGCTGGTGGTTTTGTCCCGGCTGTACTGGAAATGGCTATCCAAAATATGCACACAAGCCAGAAGCAGAGCGTGGCTACGTGAATCTGGCAGTTTTCTACGGCGCCTGTAGTTATGATTGCCTCTTCTGTCAGAATTGGCATTATCGCAACCTATCAGTGAAACACAAACCGATCATGAGCGCTGAGACTTTAGCTGCAAAAGTGGATGAGCATGTTTCGTGTATTTGCTATTTTGGTGGCGACCCTTCTCCACAGATGCCTCATTCACTCGAGGTAAGCCGTATAGCTCTTGAAAAGGCAAAGGCTGAAAAACGTATTTTGCGCATTTGCTGGGAGACTAATGGTTATATGAATACGAAATTGGCTGAAAAAGCTGCGGAATACGCATTGATAAGTGGTGGCAATATTAAATTTGATTTAAAAGTTTGGAGTGAAGAATTAAATATAGTGTTATGCGGGGTTTCTAATAAGCCAACTTTAGCCAACTTCAAAATGGTAGGGAAGAAGTTCTATAGGCAACGAAAGGAATTGCCGATGTTTACTGCTAGCACATTGCTTATTCCTGGCTACGTAGATGTGGAGGAAGTTGAAAATATTGCCAGATTCATTGGCGAAATAGACTCAAATATTCCATACACGCTTTTGGCTTTTTATCCATGTTATGTTATGAACGATTTACCTACAACAAGCAGAAAGCAAGCATCAGAATGCCAACAAGCTGCAGAAAGGCACCTCAAAAAAGTGAGAATAGGAAATATACACCTACTTTCATAAAATAGTATAGCTAAGTTAATAGAGAGTCTTGAACGTTGGTGAAAGAAAAGAGAGTAAACAACAAAAGTTTGTTTCTTTGTGAAATGTGCGGTCTTGGCTATTTAGAAAAAGAAACAGCGGAAAAATGTGAAGAATGGTGCAAGAAAACCGGCACATGCTCCATCGAAATTACCAAGAAGGCAGTATATCTTCCAGATCCCTTCCAAAAAACAAGCAAATAAACCTAAAAACAAAAAAACAAAACCCATTTACTTAGATATTGGGACCGCATATGCCTCCACCAGTTGTCAAAAACATTAAAGATTTGATTTTTTGGCAGTATGCAAAAATAATAGCTGAATCAGCAGGTTTTGGAAAGAAAAACTACGGTTTCATCATGAAAAAATTTAGGCAATTGCAACAAGGAGAAATTTTCTGGAATGAAATCAGAGAATATGTAAAAGAAAAAGAAAGAAGAGACGAATGCATATTCTGCGGAATTAAGACAGATTTAACAATAGACCACTTATTGCCTAGATGTTTTAATGGACCTAATGATGAAAAGAATGTTATCTGGGTGTGTAAAAAATGTAATTCGTCAAAGGGTTCAAAGAGGCTCTACGAGTTCTGGACTGAAAAAAAGGGCTTAGAAGGTGCTAAATACGAAGTACCAAGGATAGCTGAAGGTAAATATTTAAAGTTGGTTTATGAGGTTTTGAAAGAAAAAGGTTTGTTGAATTTGAATGCCTCCAAAATTGGGGAGCTTTTTTGTCCAAAATGCAGCATAAAGAAAATTTGCGTTAAAGAAGATTCTGAGGGCAAACTGTCCCCGCTCTGCTTGGATGGCATCTTAACGTTATGTTTCCTGAAGGAAATCTAAAGTGTTAGACCATCATATTCTGTATCTTTCTAGAGCTGATATAGAGAAGCTGAATATTTCGATAAAAGAAATCATCAGTGCAGTAGAGGAGTCTTTTCGTGAAAAGGCAAAAGAAAATGCGGAAATGCCGCCGAAACCTGGAATTCATCCGCAGAAAGACGCTTTTATTCATGCTATGCCCGCATATTTGCCCAATATGAAAGCAGCTGGAGTTAAATGGGTTAGCGGGTTTCCAAAAAACCTAGAGCATGGTTTGCCCTACATTTCAGGTCTTCTGATCTTGAATGATGTTGAAACTGGCTTTCCAATATGCGTTATGGATTGCGCTTGGATAACAGCGAAAAGAACGGGAGCGGCTACAGCTGTTGCAGCTAAGTGTTTAGCTAAAGAAGACTCGAAAATTTTGGGCATTTTAGGCTGTGGCGTTCAAGGCAGAAGCAATCTTGAGGCATTGCTAACTGTGTGCAAAGAGTTGGAGGAAGTGATGGCTTATGATGTCAGCGCTGAGAATTTGCAACGATATGTGGAAGAAATGACAGTTAAACATGGTTTAAAAATTGTCCCTGTGGACTCGCCTAGAAAAGCAGTTGAGAATTGCGATGTTGTCGTGACTGCGGGTCCGATATTGAAGTATCCCAGCCCAGTGATAGAAGCTTCATGGTTTAAGGACGGAGGCTTTGCATGTCCCCTAGATTTTGACTCTTATTGGAAGCCGCAGGCTATGCATTCAATGGACAAATTTTGCACTGACGACTACAAACAATTGAAGTATTATAGGCACCAAGGATATTTTCAAGACATACCACAAGTATACGCAGAGTTAAGCGAAATTGTAAGTGGCAAGAAAAAAGGGCGAGAAAGCCCCAAAGAACGAATAATGTCGATGCATTTAGGCTTAGCAATAGAGGATGTGGCTACAGCCGTACTCATCTATGAAAAGGCAAAAGAAAAAAACGTTGGAGCGAGGCTTCCTCTGTAAGAAACCAAAGTTGAATCTATAAATAAGGAGGCTAGGACAAACTTAAGAGGCTAAGCAGCCCAAAACAGTATTTTCTTTCTCATCGCATTTACATATTCCTTTAACGCCTCTTGCTCCTCTGTTGTTAGTTTGTCCATAAATGTTGTCTGCAGCGCTTTTGCGTCAGATTCTGGAATTTTCACGTATAACACGTCTTTCTCGAATATGTGTCGTCCCACTACTGGCTTATCCATGGATATCGCCACTTGCATGCCTTTATACGCTTCAGAGAGAGCTTTTCCCTTTTCTTGAATTTGCTGTATTTCACCTACTTCTTCACCGTCTTCAGCCCTTATAAGAGAGGTTTTAGGTTTTATTTTTCCAGCTAATATTTCTACGCCGAATATTGCTGGTTTTGCCCGTCTAAAAATGTAACCTTCTAATATGCAGATTTTCGCTGGCTTAACCAGAATGTCAAATTGACGCTCAAATCTTGCTTCTCGTTGAGATTTAAGCCAAGTCAAGTAGTTATCTATTAAATGATAGATGATTTTTTCCTTAAAAATTTGGACATTATTAATTTTGGATTCTTCCTCCGCATCAGGCAAAATTTTAACGTTAAAAGCCAAAATAGCACCATACAGAGGCTCATGTTCTTTTACAACAGCTGCTTCTGTAACATCCCGTTTGGAAATGTCACCCACATCGGCAAGGCGAATTGGCACACCATTATTTTTCAAGTTCTCAGCGATCGCCTCTAAAGAGCCAAGCGTGTCAGCTTTTAGAATTATGCCTTCCACATCCGTCGCAATTCTAATTTTCTTAATCTCCTCAGAAATAAGACGCACATACTTTTCCGGCTTTTCACCTTCACCAACTGCATACAAAGGTGCGCCGGCTAAAGCGCCTTCTAAATCTGGCGCCACAATTTTCACTCCAGCGGCGGCAGAAACAGAGTCTACAGAAGAGAATCTGTCTCTTGGATCTCTAATCTCGTCTAAAGGTTTGGGAACTAAAATCGCTCTTATGGGCGTAACTATGGGCTTTTCTTTTCCCCCAACAACTATCAAATCATCTTTCTGCAGGACGCCGTCATAAATTATGGTATTGAGCGTTAATCCTAAGCCGGGTTCTTCTTTAACCTCTAAAACTGTGCCCTTGGCTGGTCCTTCTGTTGTCTGTAGTCTTTTCTTTAAATATTGTTGTGTTAAGCCTATGAGAACCATTATAAGCTCAGTTATGCCTTCGCCCGTCTTGGCGCTGGTAGGCACTATAGCTACGGTTTTTGTAAAGTCTTTTATGTGGTCGAAGCGGTCAACTTTGAATCCTAAACGAGAAAAAACTCCTATAATGTCGTAAAGTTTTGTGTCCAAGTCTTCTCGCACGTAAGGATCTTGCATCTGGTAAGCCTTCGAGAAAGGCACATCTGGATACGATTTCCAGCCAGGCACACGGTCGATTTTGTTTGCAGCCACAAGAAAAGGAGTCTTGCGCGCCTTCAAGATTTCTATGCACTCGTAGGTTTGAGCCTCAAAACCTCGCAGAATATCAATTACGAGGATGGCTATGTCTGCGGCGCTTCCGCCTCTCTTCCGCAAGTTCGTAAAAGCTTCATGTCCAGGCGTATCAATAATAAGTAAACCAGGAATCTCTATCTCGCTTTTAACCATCGAAAGTAGAGGGCCAACCAACTGCTTTAGTGTATCTACTGGGAAAAAGCTTGCGCCGATGTGTTGTGTTATTCCGCCTGTCTCTCGAGCTTGAACGCTTGTCTTGCGGATTTTGTCCAAAAGCAGAGTCTTGCCAGTATCAACATGCCCTAGGACGCATACAATTGGTTGGCGAGTGGGCATTTTAATTATCTCCACGGATAGACAAGTTTAATCAATTCATGATTTTGCTTGAAGCTAATAAACTATTACTTAATAAAGATTGAACCAAGTCTAATGCTTTGGTCATCGCAAAAGATAATTGCATATAGGGTATAAAAATTAGCAGTGTGGTGGTGAAACGTTGCGGTATTGTTGGAAATGTGGAGCTCAATTGAAGGATGAAGACAAATTCTGTTCCATATGCGGAGCTAAAATCGCCAAAATTGTCACAGAAGAGTTTACGGTTTCCGCAGACAATCTTATTGAAAGGGTTAAGCAGTTACTTCATGAAGGAAATGTGACGAGAATCGTTGTTAAAGATGAGAAAGGGAAGGTCTTGCTAGAGATTCCTGCGACTGTGGGAGTTATTGGCGTTGTGTTTGCTCCTTGGCTTGCAGCATTAGGCGTGATAGCTGCTTTGGCTACAAATTGCAAGATTGTTGTTGAAAGAAGAGAGTAAAAGCAGCAAATTTATTCGGTTCTTGCGATTAACAAGAATATTCCCAGCAACAGCGGTATGAGACTTAGAAAAACGAAAAACCCTGTGTATGCTCCCAGATAGTTTGCGCTTGTTAACGTGTAGTATGTGATTAGAGCGCCAATAATTATTAACAAGAAACCCAAGAATTTTTCTGCTAACGTTATTCCGAAACTGCCTTCTTCACTCATACACGTAGCCCTTCATTTCAGCATGTTTTACATCATACAATATGAACGGTTATTTTAAATTTCCCCCGTTCTATTTTGTCTCTTCAAGTTTGGCTGGTAAATACTCGTCAACAATGTATGTCAAGCCATATCTGCTGAAAGCCTCTTGTTCCGCCTTCTTCTTAATTTTCATGAAAGTTTTGATTTCTCTCTGCCACAATGGGTCTTTGTAGCGTGGGTCTCTCTGCAACTCGTAAAGCCTTTTAATGTCCACATCATCCAACGGGTCTGTTGGAAGTTTATAATTGACAATGTCAGTTGCCCACACGCCACTCCATTTTGCGTCAGGCGTGTTAAGCTCTCTTAGATGCGCAGCGTTTGCTGAACCGGAGATTATGACCATGGCTATGTGCATTCCCCAAGGGTCACCATCTGTGAAAATGTAAACTGGCAGATTTAGTTCGCTGTTTAATCTTCTAATAAAGTGTCGCGTAGCCCGAGGTGATTGCCCGGCTGTTAAAACAAGTATGGCATTAAACTTTTTGTGAACGTTTTCCTCAATAAACCGCGTGAATAAGCCGCCTTTCTCTATAGCTATAACTTTGTCGGCAGTCGTTTTTACAAATTCAGAAGAGGTTAAAGCAGGACCAATCAGGACGCCGTCGGGATGAGAAGTCAAGTTCAAGGTTCTTCCTTCATAACCTGGCACTGTATACTCTATCGTTAGGTCGCCGAAAACTGCTGAACGTTCTTCAGGGAAAATGTTGAAATCTTCTCGAGAGAGTCCGAGAACTGTTTCCAAATCAGTTATGATGTTGTTTGATTCTTGCTGGTCTGTGAAGGTCATTTCATATGCTTGCGCCGAATAGTAAACATCTCTTAGGGTAGATGTTTTTCTTTGCGAAGTGAGTTCATGAGAGAAAGCGGCAGCCCAGACCAGCTGAGTAAAAGGTTTAAGATGGCGAATGTTGCGGGCACTTCTGCGAACTTTTCTATCTCCAAGAATGAATTGTCTAAGCAGTGGGTCATAGTGAATGTTTTCTAAAGAACGACTAGGCATTTCCACTGAAGGAAAGAAACCTTTGTCAAGTTGGTCGTAAATTTTTATTCCAAGGCTTTCAAGATTTTCTAGGGCTTCTTTTCTTCTTTCTATCACAGTACTTTTAAACTTCTTCTTCTCCAAATTTCTTCACGCTCCTCAATAGCTTTTCAATATCTGGAGGTTTTTTCTTGCCAGCAAGACTGGTTGAAAACTGGGCTATCTTCGGCAAGTATTTACTGAATACCCCTAAACGCTTGCGCTCTCTATCCACATGCTCTCTTCGCGTCAAGAAATGTTGAAGTTGGCGGGCAGTTTCCCGTAAGCCATTGCCTATTTCTCTTCTAACTTCCGGTCTGTCAGCAATGAATTCCTTTCCAACAGTTTTGTAAGGCACTTTGGTACTGCAGATATGCACCAAAATTGCTATTGGCATGTCAGACGCGACTTTGTATCTCCGCCAATTCATATCGTTTATCACTCTAACAGAAACATCGCTCGCCTCGTCATAAAGCAACGGAATTCTATTAGCAAAGCGATAAATTAAAAACGCGCCTTTTTTTGGAATTTCTCCACCGTAGGCGATTCCAACTTCTATAATGAAGGGGTGACCTGCATAAGTTGCTGGTCTGCGCTGATGAACCGCCACAAACTCTGGCTTCAACTCTTTGACTACGCCTACTTTTAACAGTTCTTCACCTAAAGGCGACAAACAACTAGCATCTGGCGGCAAAAATTCCTTAAACTTTTTAAGCATATGCATTAGTCTGACTATTTCCTCGTGGGAAAGTTTTTTTGGATTTCGAGATGGACTTATATTACTAAAATCAAGAAACTTCTGCGCCGTTTTTTCACCTACTCTGTGAAAATGGTTTATCAAAAATTCAAGCATATTCTTGTAAGGCGTAATGTGTATAAGGCGTTGAAGAAGCTCTACATCGACACCATAAGGATGCGGCAACGTCTCTTTTGGTGGCTCAGGCATATGTTCAGTAACTCTAGTAAACTTGTAGAGTCTACCTTTAGGGTCAACAAACGTCAAGTTGGCATAAGGATTCACCATGGCAGTTTGCTTAAAATAATCAAGAATTTTGGGCATCGCCCTCAAATAGTCGCCTTCCAAGCAGAATTCAACTATGGTCCCACGCCACTGCTCCTTGTTCAAAAGAACTTTTCTATCAAGAATAAGCGGACGGTTCTTCTGGATGTCAATCATAAGCTTATACATGTAAATTCTAGACATGCCATTGCTCGAGATAATGCTGGCAGGCTGATGCGTGGTAATTTGTCCATAAAGAATTGCCATTTTCCCGCCTAAACCAAATGTTCCTCTTTGCTGTTTTAGCTTGTATTTTGAACCGAAAAGCACTTGGCCGAATGCTGAAGGTATATGCCTAGGTGGAACACCTATACCATTATCTTCAACTCTTAACTTGTAGATTTGGGTTTCTTTGCTGGCTTCGCCTTCAAATGAGAGACGCACATAAATGTCTGGTGGTATCTTGAGGCTTTCAGCAGCATCCAAAGAGTTTTCCACAAGTTCTCTTATTGCTGCAAAAATGGCTCGAGACGGGTTTGTAAAGCCAGCTATGTCCCTGTTTCGGTAAAAGAAGTCTGAAGCGCTTATTTCTTCGAATGTTACTTGAGCCACCTTAAGCCTTCCACCAACATCTTTTTTACGATATGCTCTGCTCACACTTTAATTTAACTACATATTAGGTGCAATACTTATTCATTTTTTGAAAGGAACGGGTAACAATTCTTCAAGTGTTTTTATTTTAACACTTTCAAACAAAATTCTGCCATTCTCCACATTTGCCATAAAAATCTTAATTTTGGCATTAGCTGCAAAATCGTTAATGTATTGCAAGCACATGCCGCATGGCTTGGGTTCTTCAAATGCGTTTTTCTCGGTAACTATGGCTATTTCTTTAATCCTTCGGTTGTCGTGCAAAATTGCATGGTTGATAGCGCATCTTTCGGCGCAAATTCCAAGTCCAGAAATCCAGCTTTCAATATTGCAACCCTCATAAATTTGCTCGTCCTCTGCAAGAACTGTAGCGCCAACTTTGAAACCCCAAAGCACATAGGCGTTATCCATAGCCTTCAACGCCGCATCTAACATTCTTTTTTCGCTTTCGCCTATTTTAACCATAAACATTCCTAGCTACAACTTATCTTCGTAAAGCACGCAGATAATAGTATTCACCGATTTGTTTTTGAAACTTGTCCATTTTTGAACCTTCCTTGTTGACTCTTGGTCTCCTTGTTAGGGAGTCTCTCCGGAAAGTCACTTCCATTTCTCTTAAAAATTCGTTCATTCCGTCTCTAAGGCTTAAAGGCGGATTCGCTGTGCCCATTTCTCCTGGTTTACCCGAGAAAACCATCAAGCGGTCAGCAATAAAATCTTGTGCAATAACATCATGTTCAACAACGAAAGCCGCAACATTCTGGTTTTCAACCACTCTGCGTATAGCCCGAGCCATGTTCAACCGTTCTTCAACATCTAAATAGGCGCTGGGCTCGTCAAGCAAATAAAGTTCAGCTTTACGGGATAAGCACACTGCAATAGCCACCTTCTGCAGTTCACCGCCGCTAAGTTCCTCCACATTCCTATCAAAAAGCAAATTTATCCGCAAAGGATGAATGATTTCTGTCTGGTACCAGCTAGAGGAGAAATTCTCTTTGGCAACACTCGTTAAAAGCTCTTGAACCGTTCCAGCATATTCTGCCGAAATATATTGCGGCTTATAACTTATCTTCAATTCTTCAAACTTCTGCCCATTATCAGACGCTTCAAGCCCAGCTAGAATCTTGACGAAAGTAGTTTTGCCTATACCATTAGGTCCCAGAATCCCGATGGTTTCGCCCTTTCTTATTTCTCCAGGAAATGCGACTAGTCTGAACCCTGCATACTTTTTCTCTATTTGCCCCCATTTAAGCAGTGTTTCGCCAGCGACAAAGGTGGTTGTAGGCGGCTTTTCATGAAATGCTATGGCTTCTTTTCTGAATCGCACATTCTCGTCTGGAATGTAGCCTTGCAGATAGATGTTTATGCCAGTTCTAACGCTGTGAACATTGGAAACTATACCATAAACGCTTGGTTCTCCGTAAAAAACGCAGATTTGGTCAGACAAATAATCTATTATCGCAAGGTCATGTTCAGCCACAATTATGGTTTTTTCATTGTTTCTTAGGCTTCTTATGGCTCTTGCAACTTCAAGCCTCTGCTTCACGTCTAAGTAGCTTGACGGTTCATCAAAAAGGTATACATCGGCGTCACGGCAAATGGTGGCTGCAACTGCCACGCGTTGTAATTCGCCACCACTTAAAACTTCGAGAGAGCGGTTCCAAAGCTGTTTCAATTCGAGTTGTTCGGCGATTTTACCGAGCCTTTTGCTTTCATCCACTTTTTCTAATAAGTCTCCAACATTGCCCGACACAACTTTTGGAATTTTATCCACGTACTGCGGCTTAAATGAAACCTTAAGCTTTGTATTAGCCATTTTCTGGAAATATTCTTGAAGCGTTGACCCTCTAAAGTGCGTGATTATCTCGTCCCAGTTAGGCGGATTTTCATAGTTTCCAAGATTTAACATGATTTCGCCAGAAAATATTTTAAGCGTGGTCGATTTGCCTATGCCGTTTTGTCCAAGAAGCCCCAGCACCATTCCAGGCGATGGAGTTGGAAGCCGATAAAGCTTAAACGTGTTTTCTCCAAAACGATGGCTACAATCTTTTTCCAACTCATCTGGAAGATTAACTATCGCTATGGCTTTAAACGGGCATTTTTTTATGCAAATGCCACATCCTGTGCAGAGGGATTCTACTATTACAGGTCTGTCGTCCACAAAGCGTATGGCTTCTATACGGCTTCGCACTATGGGGCAAAAACGATGACACAGCCTACCGCAACGTTTAGGCTTGCATTTGTCAGCATCTAACACTGCAACGCGTGTCATGGTTGAATCCAATAATGAATGGTCGTTGTTTGTAGGTTATAAATATGCAGTTGAAAAAAGCTCAAAAATAATGATTGAAACATGAGTAAAGAAAAAACGCAAAAAACACTATTTGGCTATTACGTTTTTTACCATTCCTCTTCTTCCCATTCTTCCTCTTCTTCCTCTTCCCATTCCTCTTCTTCCTCACGCATCTTTTTCCACCTCCTTTTTGGGTTTGGTGCTAATGAAAGCCACTTAACCATGCTTTAAACATTTTTATTCGTTAGTTGTCGAGAAAGAGAAACAAAATGGAATATTTGCTGAGGGCTCGTAGAGATTATTTCACAATTTTGGCTGATAACGAAGCTACTGGTTCACGCTTTTCAGGAGTAATATAAGCCCAACATAGATTCGGCGAATTATGTGCTGCGCCAACATTTCCATAAATGTCGACAGAGATTAATCCCATGTGATTGTAATTATTCGATATTCGCTTATTAACAAGCTCTATTCCAATTTCAACAGCCTCTTGAGCTGTTTTTCCGATTTCCATAAGGTTACAAGCTGTTTTCGCCAAAACAAGCCTCATCGCTATTTCACCCACGCCAGTAGCTGAACACGCACCAGAGTGATTGTCTGCATAGGTGCCACATCCAATGATGGGTGAGTCGCCGATTCTTCCCGGAAACTTCAAAGGAAAACCTCCAGTAGAAGTTGCAGCTGCAACATTTCCATTCTTATCAAGGGCAACTGCGCCCACAGTTTCAAGTTTAAATAGTTCAGGATAATTTTCAACAAGGTCTCTTAGCTTTCGCAACTCAAACTTCCCATCTTTTAGTAATTTCTTCTGTTCCTCGTAGTATTCTAATCTGCGTTCTGTTAGCGGGTTCCTCCTTTCAAGACCGAAGATTTTAGCGAGTTTTTCTGCGCCTTTGCCTACGATAAAAACGTGATCTGTCTTTTCCATGATTATTCTTGCTAAGCGAACTGGATTCTTAACATCCGTTAATAGCCCAGTAGCTCCAGCTTGCAAAGTTTTCCCATCCATTATGGATGCCTCCATTTCCACACATTTTTCTATATTTAAACTTGAACCATAACCTGCATTAAAAGTGCCATCATCTTCCATAGCTGCCACAGCCTCTATAACGGCGTCAACAGCATTTCCGCTTTTCTTCAAGATTTCAAAACCTGTTTCCGCAGCCTTTTTTACTCCGTCTAAGCCAGCTTGGCTTCGGTCAAGCCGCCATATTCCAGCACCGCCATGAACGACAATTACTGGTTTTTGTATATTAGCCAAATGTTTATCTCTCCGTTGAATTGGAGTATTAAGACAATTGTAGCTCAAATTTAAGTCTAATGTTTCAAGAGAAGAAAATGGATAAATCTTTGTATGGAAACATTAATTGTGGGATGATGTGAGGCGACGGCAAAGAGCTAAAAGCTGTGAAAACGCCACTAACCTGCACTGACCCTTCCGCAGCTTATTGGTTTTTAGAAAATGTTAAAGTTGCCTTCAAATAGTATTTATATCCATAAAGTAGGTGTAAATCGTGCTCAGAGATTTTAATCTCCTCGCAACTACCTCACGAGGGTTTGAAGACGCCGCGTGCTCCGAGTTATGGTACTTGCTTGGGGAAATAGGCGATTCAGCACCAACTGTTGACAGGACAGGTGTTTCAGGATTAATCGCAGCAAGAACAGTCTTAAGCCCCTTCGATGTTATAGAAAAGTTTCGCAAAATCTTGCATGAGCGCCCATACGAATTTCGCTACATGCTCAGAATTATTCCTATCGAAAAAGTTGTGCGAACAGATTTAGGTGAAATCCAACGCGTAGCCACAGAGCTCAGTTTAAAGATAGGCGCAAACGAAACCTTTCGCGTTACAGTTGAAAAACGCTTTACACAGTTCGCGACAAGAGACATTATTGAAGTTGCTACAGCAAATATAGAGCGAAATGTTGACTTAAACAATCCTAACAAGATTCTTTTAATCGAAGTTATTGGTGGATTAACTGGCTTATCAGTAATAAAGCCTGAGGAAATTTTAGCGGTTATGAAAGAAAAACTGTAACTTTATCGCCGCTTCTTACTTTGAAAAAAGTTGCAGCATCACCTTGATTTATGGATATTTCCAGAAAGTTGTGGCTTCCAATAATGGCTAAAGGTTGTTTTTGCTCTACTTCTGCGTAGGCTTTGCAAAGCTTTAGCTCTAACCGAGCATTTTTGAGCTTGACATTGACTTTATGCTTAATTTTCATAGTTTTGAGGTCGTTTTCGCTAATATTTGTAATTATGTTTCCGAAACCGTCTACGTGCATGACCTCGCCCATAAACAGATTCTTTCTTTTTGTGACCTTGGCGAAATCTGGCGTTAAAACCTTGTGGATTTCTGGTCCAAACTCTTCTGGTGGAATGCCACTTGACAAGTGAGCAGCTGCTGGCGCGAACATATCTCTTCCATGAAAAGTGTTTGACACTTTGGGTAGCATTAGTTTTCGATTAGCTATCTTGTAAATGTGTTGTATGCCCTCGTTTTTTGCGGCTAAAATCAGCACTCCGTTGTCTGGTCCAACATAGAAACTCTTTCTTGTCTGTATAAGTATGGGATGTCTTTTTGTTCCGACACTTGGATCCACCACTGCTACGTGAATTGTACCCTTTGGAAAATATGGCGATGCAGAAGCCAACATGTAGGCGCCCATTCGTATGTTGAACTTTTCTATTTCATGGGTTAAGTCAACCACAGTCGCCTTTCGGTTTATGCCTAGAATCACGGCTTTCATTTCTGCGACATAGGGATCTTTCAAACCAAAATCAGATGTTAAAGTAATTATGGCACGAGACATATTACATCACTTTATATGCCTTTAAGAATAATTAGCTTTCCAAACGCAGAAGGGCTAACAAATGCTGTTTGACTGGAAACTTGATACAAAAAGTTTGGCTTTAGCCATTAGCTTCACAGCCCTATACGTTGTTTTTGGCTTTGTAAAAATTTCTCCCATTATAGGTCTGCCTAATCAAGCAATAACAGCAGCAGCAATTATGGCGCCAATTATGGGCATAATACTTGGATCATATATAGGTATGACATCCACAATTTTAGGTGGAATAATTGGATTTTTTGCTGGTTCTCTTTCTGTACCGAGTCTTGTTTCAGGCGTTTTTGCAGCTTCATACGCTGGCATACTACACGAACGTAAGCGAAGCCTTTGCGTTTTCTCTTATTTTTCACTTCTGTTTCTTTTCGGCTTTTATCCTTTCGTCGGTCCTGTTTGGCTTTATCCAGCATTAATGTGGTTTCAAATCGTCGGATTTTTAATTCTAGTTTCGCCCTTGATGCCTATAGCGCTAAAAAGCATCGGTTCTAAGAACAAATCTAAGTCCTTTTTCGGTTTTTTTATAACCTCTCTAGTTTCTACTTTGGCTGGTCAAATCGCTGGTTCATTAGCTTTCGAGCTTCTTACGTGGCCTATCTTCCTAGCTAACGTAAATGCGTGGAAAGCAAAATGGCAAGTTATCACATTTCTCTATCCAGTAGAAAGAACGATCATTGCATTAAGCGCATCATTTGTTGGGACAACCTTGTACGAAGCTTTGAAATCTTCAAACATCCTATCAAGCTATGGAAAACATTGAACGGCAAGAGTAGACTTCGCTCTATTCTTAAAAAAAACAACAACCACGGGAACCCCTTTTAGTTTACTACGAGTACCCAAAGGAGCCCATAAAAATACATTCATTGAAGGGCATCATCATATCTGCAGAATCATAAACACCATCATCGTAATCAACAGGCGCATCCTTAATTAATATTAGAGGAGTTTTTTCTGCAACTTCACTCATAAGCAAATGGGCTGCAGAAGCCAAATCATCCGCAATAGCACGTTGCGTAATGGTTAATGGTTTTCCATAAATGTCATTCTCTCCTCTACAATCTTTAACTGGTTGGAACCCTGCCGTAGCTAAAGCTAATCCCATAGTGCCCTTCCTAAGAGGAACTAAACCACTATCAATAACTAAAATAGCTATTTTCGCGCCAGTTCTGCTTCGAATTTCTTCTCTCGCATGCACCGCCCATTTTTTGGGATTGCTCGGCCACAAAACCACGTAACCATTAGGAGCATTCTTGTTGTCTATTCCTGCATTAGCTGTCAAAACCCCATTCTTAAGCGTCAAAACTGCTTTTTCGACCCCTCCATAAATTTTGTCTGCCTCACGTAAAATCAGTTCTGCAAATTCTGGCTGCAAAGAAAACTGTTTCGCTAGTTTCTTCGCCTTACCAGTAGGCGTAACGTCACTTAACTTTGCTATACGACCTTCTGAAACAGCTATAATTTTTGACGTAACAACCAATATATCATTGTCTTCTAATTGTAAGTTTTGCTCTTTTAACGAAGCAAGAATTATTTTAACTAGGTCATCGCCTACTTTCACAGTCCTTGTTCTAATGGCATAAAGCCTCATTCGCCTATTCATCCTCCATGGACAACTGGAACAAAAACCACTTCATCACCACTTTTAAGCATCGTATCCAGACCGTCTAAAACGCTGATTTCCTTTCCATTCACGAGAATTAGCGTATTCGGTCGAGGGTCTTCAAGCACCGGATTAATAAGCACTTGCTCAAGTTGGGGCAGATATGCAATAATTTTTCTTATGGCTTTTTTGAGAGGAATAGCATCTTCAAATGAGAGAACAAGTCTATCCTTTCCTAACACGCCGCGAAAAGCGCCAACAAATTTTATGGTTATAGGCATTTCAACACCTCCTCCAAGTTTATAGAACCACTATCACTGAAATATCGTTAACATTTGTGCCGGTAGGCCCTGTAAAGATTAAGTCGCCAAGCTTTGAGAAAAAGTGGTAAGAATCATTTTCCGCTAAAAACTTTTCTGGCATTAAATGCTTTTTTGATGCTTTGACTAATGTCTTTCCATCTGCTAGTGCACCAGCGGCATCTGTTGGACCGTCAATGCCATCAGTGCTTATCGAAGCCACAACCGCTCCATCTATGTTATTCAGTTTTTGCGCTGCAGCTAAGGCTATTTCTTGATTTCTTCCTCCTAAGCCTTTTCCTGTAACAGTTACAGTTGTTTCTCCGCCTGCGATTATGCCGGCTGGTTTTTGAATTGGATTTCCAGAGGCGGCTATTTCACGAGCTATTGAGGTTAGCATTACTCCTACGTGTCTAGCTTCTCCTTCTAAGGTCGTGGTTAGCAAAAGTGTGTTTAAACCCTCAGACTTGAGATATTCAAGAGCACCAACGCTTGCGAATCTGTTGTTGCCAACAACAACATTGAAAACTTTTTTGAAAATTTTATCTCCTTTCTTAGGCGTTTCTGGAATTAAGCCTTTTTCTCCATCAGAAAGAACCTTTCTAATAGATGCTGGAGCTTTATCCCATAAACCGTATTTTTTCAAAACGTTAATGGCGTCGCTGAATGATGTTGAATCTGGAACTGTGGGTCCCGAGGCAATAAAATCCAACGGGTCGCCTACAACGTCTGAAAGAATGAGGTTCAGAACTGTAGCAGGATAAGCCTTTTTTGCAAGCCAGCCGCCTTTAAAGTCTGAAATGTGTTTTCTAACGGTGTTAATCTCGTTTATCGTTGCACCACATTTGAGCAAAGCATTTGTGATTTCTCTTTTATCAGCAATCGAAATTTCGCCACGCGGCAGAGGCATAAGACTTGAACCACCGCCAGAGACTAGACATATGACTAAGTCGTTTTTTTCAGCCTGCTCTGCCATTTCCAACATGCGTCGTGTTCCTTCAACACCGGTTTCGTCAGGAATCGGGTGACTCGCACCATGAAGTTCAATAATGCTCGTTTTATGCAAGTTGCCTTTAGGAATGTTAACAAGCCCTATTCTTATGCGTTCACCTAGAACCCTCTCCACGGCTTCTGCCATTGCCCCACTGGCTTTGCCGCCGCCTATTACATATATGTTTTTGAATTTTTTTAAATCAAAGGAGTAGTTATCTGCCTTTAAAATGGAATTTTTCAACAGAAGTTTCGATTTTATTATCTGTTTCGGATTAGCTTTATCTAATGCTGATTCAAGGCTTTTTAGGGCTAATGCTCTGGCTTTCTGATTGAGCACTGTCTCGCCATTTTTTATTAGTTGCTCTATGTTTTTTATAGCAGTCATTTGAATAGCCCATCGTCGGTTTTTTAGAGTCTGCTGCGTAAGTGTAATAAGTCAATGTTAATAAAGAATTTCGCAAACTAACACGCTGGTGAGCAATATGCCAAAACCTAAAGTTTATGTCACTCGTGAACTCCCTGAAAGAGGCCTAAAAACAATTAAGGAGTGTTTTGACGCTGAAATTTGGCGTGAATATGCGCCACCGCCAAAAAAAGTGATAATCGAGAAAGCCAAGAACGTCGACGCGTTGGCTTCACTTTTGTCTGATAAGATAGACGCTGAAGTTTTTGATGCTGCACCTAGGCTGAAAATTGTTGCTCAGTTAGCTGTAGGCTTTGACAACATAGATGTGCAAGAAGCAATAAAAAGAGGCATTTACGTGACAAACACGCCGGAAGTTTTGACCGATACAACAGCGGATTTTGCATGGGCTTTGTTGATGGCTGTTGCAAGACGCGTTGCGGAAGCGGACAGATACGTTCGCAGTGGGCAGTGGAAGGTGGGCTGGCACCCAAATATGTTGCAAGGCAGAGACGTTTATGGCGCTACAATAGGCATTGTTGGCGCTGGAAGAATTGGCTATGCAGTTGCCAAAAGAGCCACAGGTTTTGACATGAAAATTCTATTTTACGATGTTATTTCTAGACCAGAAATGGAAAAGCTAGGCGCAAAACAAGTCGAATTAGACATGCTTCTAAAGGAGGCGGACTTCGTTAGCATCCACGTGCCTCTAATGAAAGAGACGTATCACTTAATCAATGCTGATAAGCTTAAGCTGATGAAGAAAACTGCCTACTTAATCAACAATTCACGTGGCCCAGTTGTAGACGAAAAGGCTCTATATCAGGCATTAAAAGAAGGCAGAATAGCAGGCGCTGGACTTGACGTTTTTGAACAGGAACCGACACCTATTGATAATCCTTTGCTTAAACTGGACAATGTGGTTGTTGCTCCACACATATCAAGCGCAAGCTATGAAACCCGTTCCAAAATGGCTGAAATGGTTGCAGAAAATTTAGTCGAATTCTTTGATGGAAGAAAACCGCCAAACTTGGTCAATCCAGACGTCATGAAAGTGCGTCCACTCAAGAAGCTGTTTTAACATTAGTTTGGAATTCACTTCACTGTAATAGTTAAATACTCCCTATCGTTTTACCATTATTTTCCTTTCAAATCAAGGTGATTTAAGTGAACTCTATCTTTGCAAAGAGAATGGAAACTCTAGGAACAGAAACAGCGTTTGAAGTGCTCGCAAAGGCAAAAGCTCTCGAAAAACAGGGAAAAGATGTTATCCATTTGGAAATTGGTGAACCAGATTTTGACACCCCGAAAAACATCAAAGAGGCTGCAGTGAAAGCACTTTATTCTGGTTATACCCATTATGTGCCTTCTGCAGGGATTCCAGAGTTTAGAGAAACCATTGCGGAATACATCTCAAAAACAAGGAAAATAAAAGCTGAAGCTGACGAGGTTGTTGTAACGCCAGGCGCCAAGCCAATAATGTTCTTTGCAATTCTTGCATGCGTAAATCAGGGCGAAGAAGTCATGTATCCAAATCCAGGCTTTCCAATCTACGAATCCGTAATAAACTTTGTAGGCGCAAAACCTGTGCCTTTGCCGCTTAAGGAAGAGAACGATTTCAGGCTTGACCTTGAAGATTTTAAGAAGAAGGTAACAAAGAAGACAAAAATGATTATTTTGAATTCACCGGAAAATCCGACAGGTGGTGTTTTAACCAAAGATTATTTGAAGGCAATAGCAGACTGTATAGAGGATAGAGATGATGTGCTTGTTCTTTCAGATGAGATTTACAGCAGAATAATCTATGAAGGAGAACACGAAAGCATTGCTTCGCTTCCTGGAATGAAGGAGAAAACCATAATATTAGACGGTTTCTCGAAGACTTACGCCATGACTGGATGGAGACTTGGCTATGGTGTAATGCGCAAAGACCTAGCACAAAAGATTGCCCAACTGATGACTAACTCCAACTCTTGCACATGCGCCTTCATCCAAATGGCTGGCATTGAAGCTTTAAAAGGTCCGCAGACTGAACCAGAAAAGATGAATGCAGAATTCAAAAAACGCAGAGAAGTCATAGTTTCTGGTCTTAACAAAATTAAGGGGATAACGTGCAAGAAGCCACGAGGAGCTTTCTATGTGTTTCCAAACATAACTGGAACTGGAATGGATTGTCGTAAGCTTGGAGATTACCTGCTTAACGAAGCGGGCGTTGCAGTTTTGCCGGGCACAGCTTTTGGAAAATACGGTGAAGGTTATCTGCGCTTGTCATTCGCGAATTCGATTGAAAATATAAAGAAAGCTTTAGACAAAATCGATAATGCTCTTAAAAAGCGATAGTCGGCTTCTTTAATCTTCTATTTTTTCTCCAGTCAAAGTCTCAACTATGTCTGAAGCTAATTGCAATAGATTATCTGCTTGTTTCATGGCTTTTTCGCCGTCAATTTCTTCAACCTGTAGCAGTTGCTCTACTGTTGCTTCAATTTCTATAAGCACTTTTAAGAATGGGTCACCATTTGTCTGCGGTTTTTCTGCTGCTTCTCTTATGATTATCTCTATGAAAGCTGGTTCGCCTAGGCTATAGTAAATGGCATTTCGGGCTTTTCTAATGGCTTCTAAAACCAAGCTAGGCGCCATGTAAGGCAATTTTTTTGCAGCGTTAAGCTCTGCTTTTGCTTCACGTAAATAGCGGAGTGCCCATCCCTTTCTGTATTCGTCCATCATTCTTAGCCCTCTCTTATCACTTGCTTTCTTCTTTACTTTCGTTTGATGAGGAAGTTGTTTCTATGCCAGCAAAAGTGCTTGTTATGTATCCAGCAATTTGATTTCGCACTTTTGTTGTTGCTCCTCGTATGAGCGTATCAACCATGTGTTTATTGTTCTCAAAATCGTGCGAGAATTTGTCGGGGAAATGTCTAACAAGTTCTCTGGCTATTCGCTTAATTTGTTCTGTTCGCACGCTTCCCAAACGAATGTTTCCCCCAAGCAGGCATTAGTTGTCTACTCTCCGGCGGTTAAAGTATGCTGAGGTGATTTCATAAAAGAGTAAGACTAATTTAACTTTACTCATTTTAAGATGCAAAATTCAGATACTCCATGGCACTATAAGTTTACAAAACTTATCTAATTGGTTTCGTTTGAAAGAATGTCTCAAAATTCTTTGTAATCTGCTTGGCAACACTCGCATAATCTATTTTCTTTATTTCTGCTATTGCTTTAGCCACAGTTGGGATGAAAGCTGGTGTCGTCATTTTCCCAGCGAAAGGCGGTTTAAAAAAGCGTACTGGTCCATCAGTTTCTGTTAATAGATTAGTTAACGGTATTCTTCTAACAACTTCCTGTATGCCGTTGGAATATGCGACGGGTGGACCCTCAGTAATAAGGTATCCTCTTTCCACAACCTTCGACAAAGCGCTAATTGGATTGCTGAACCAATGCAGCAATACTTTTTTGAGATTGTAGGACGGAAGCGTTTCAATAATTTTGGTTGTCGTGCCACGAGAGTGAATTATGACTGGCAGATTAAGTTTTTCAGCTAAGTGCAACATTTCATCAAAAACTTTAAGCTGCTTATCCCATATGTCTGTATATTTATAGTCTAAGCCTATCTCACCTATAGCAACAAGTGCCTTATTCTGTCTATTCTCAGAAATCAACTCTATTGTTTGCTGAAGTTTCTCTTCTCTCAACGTATTTACGTTCCATGGATGAACCCCCAAAGCAGCATAAACCATATTGGGATACTGTGCAGCCAATTCTAGGCTTCGGATGCTTGTTTTTAAATCCATAGAATTTGAAACCATAGCGACAACGTTAGTGCGTTTGGACCTTGCAATGACTTCGTTGACGCATTTGGAATATTCATCGTCTGAAAGATGTATGTGTGCATCAACAAACTTCATTTGAAATCACGGTTTTTCACTACTAAACCAGCTTTCCACTTTTATAATTTCTCTCTTTTACTCTAAAAATTGGGCATAACAAACGTTAAATATTGCTTTAAATAGAAAAAGAGGCTAAAGAGGAGTCTTTATGGTTGATTTAGAATTAGCCGTAGCTCCCATGCATAGATTATGCAAAAAAGCTGGAGCCGACCGAGTGAGCGAAGCTGCTGCAAAAGAATTAGCCAAAGCATTAGAGGAAATCGGTGTTAAAATTGCCAAAGAAGCACTAGATTTTGCGATGCACGCAGGAAGAAAAACTATAAAAGCCGAAGACATCGAGATTGCCGCTAAAAAGGTTATGGGTAAATAACTTTCCCACATCTCTTCTTTCTTTTTTCAAGAATTAGAGCTAGATTTTCTTAGAAGAATCCCAGAGAAACTGGAAATATTCCCGTGCAAAACGCACCAAACCAGCATGATTACTCCATATCACTAGGCTGGGCTTTTCTTCGCCCAGAAACAGCACAGCCTCTTTTCCATCTATTATAATGCCTCCTCCAAACATTTGATCTCTGACTCGCAACTCACTTATGCCTGCAATACTCTTCAGACATGTCCAGTCCTCTGCTTTTCCGGTAACCATAAGCTTAATATTTACACGGGTTTTCTGCAAAACTTCCATAAAGGATTGGGCATCTGTAACGATTGTTTTTGCGAATTCTGGTGTGGCAATCACTATCTCTTTTGCGGCTTTTTTTAGCGTTTCTTCTAGTTTCGCTATAACTCCTTGTTGACCATGCAGTATCAAGATGTCTGGATGTTCCACAAGCTCTTGCTTCTCATATAAAGGCTGCAATTCGCCTGCAATTGTATGCTCCCATATTGAGTACTTGTCATCAAGCCTAATTTTCGCAATAGCCAAAGCTTCAAGTGGTGGTGTTGGATAATATTCGGTTGGGCGAATTTCAACACTTTTAATCCATCCCTTATCTTTAAGCGAGTTTAAAACATCATAGATTTTGGAGTAGGGCACATTCGCCTTTTTGCTAATTTCCATGGCTGTCATTTGTCCGCCCTCCAACAAAGCAGCATACACATCAATTTCGTAAGTGTTCAACCCAATCTCACGCAAAACTTGTCTAGAGCGTTCACTTATTGACAATGCAAATTCACCTTATTCACCTTATGAAAAGTTTGGAAACCTTATTATATTCTACTCTTAAACCTTCAAGACATAACGAACCAAATACATGGTGACAAAATGCAGTTCATTAAAGAAACAAAAAGCATATGTCCAGACTGCTTTAAAGTGCTAAACGCCACAATTTTTGAGGAAAATGGCAAAGTCTTTATCAAAAAAGAATGCCCACAGCACGGCTCTTTTCGAGATGTTTACTGGTCTGATTATGAACAATATGTACGTGCTGAAAAGTTTAGATATGAAGGCGAAGGCTTGAAAAATCCAAGAACTGAGACTGTTGACGGTTGCCCTTACGATTGTGGAATATGTCCACAGCACAAGTCCCACACAGCCTTAGCCATAATTGACATCACAAATCGCTGCAACCTTAAATGTCCAGTTTGTTTTGCAAACGCTGCAGCAGCTGGGTATGTGTATGAACCAACTAAAGATGAGATAAGAGGGATGCTGGAAAATCTGCGCAGAAATGACCCTGTCCCAGCTACAGCGTTGCAGTTTTCCGGAGGCGAACCAACTATCCGCAATGATCTGTTCGAACTTATTCGAATGGCGAATGAGATTGGCTTTCGCCATGTTGAGGTCAATACGAATGGACTTCGACTTGCACAGAGCGTTAAGTTTTGTAGGGAGTTGAAGGAGGCTGGAATGAGCACTGTTTATTTGCAGTTTGATGGCTTAACGTCTGACGTTTACAAGTTTATCCGTGGAATTGACCTTTTGGATGTGAAGATGAAGGCTATTGAGAACTGTCGGAAGGCTGGAATCCAAAGCATAGTTTTAGTTGTCACACTTGTTAAGGGCGTCAATGACAACCAACTTGGCGACGTTATACGCTTTGCTGTTCATAACTTCGACGTGATAAGGTGCATAAATGTTCAGCCAGTCTCCCTATGCGGAAGACTTCCCCAAACAGAACGGGATAAAATGCGCATTACAATTCCAGACTTCATGCGGCTTGTAGAAGAACAGATGAATGGCAAGATAAAAATGTCAGACTTTTATCCAGTGCCAACTGTTGTGCCAATTTCAAAGGCTGTCGGAGCATTAAAAGACAAACGCTATGTAGAGTTTACTGCTCACCCCCACTGCGGCATGGCTACATACATATTCGTAGAAAAGGGAGAAATCACGCCTATCACCCGTTTCGGAAACGTGGACAAATTCATAGAAATCATGAAAAAAGTCTATAGTGACGCCTCAAAAGGAAGCAAAAACAAGGCTAAGCTACGTTTAATCAGCGCTTTGAGGCACATAAAATTCAGCTTCCTAAGAAAGTACGTTCTACGTGTGCTCACAGAAGGAAGCTACGAAGCACTGGGAGAATTTCAAAGGAAGTCGATACTGCTTTCAGCCATGCATTTTATGGACCCATACAACTTCGACTTGGAAAGAGTTCAACGTTGCGCAATTCATTACGCAATTCCTGACGGGCGCATAATTCCATTCTGCACTATGAACTCTATTCATCGCCCAGAAATTGAGAATAAACTTGGCATGTCGATTAAGGAGTGGCAAAAAAGGCATAAGGTTGAAATAACTCAGTACGCTTAAGCGGAGAAAACCATAAGAACAACGGAGCAATCTGAGTTATCTGGAAGCTGATGACTATGGGTGGAAAAAAGAAACTTACCCTGAAACAGGCTGAGCGCATGCAATCTCGAAAAGACGAGGAAGAAAAAGAGAAAAAAAGGAAGGAAAAATCGGCTGCACCATCTAAAGAAAGAAAAGCTTCTGGGATAGTTCCCCCAAACCCAAAAAGCGAAAAGATTATCGGCGAATTGAAAAAAATGTCGGTCTTAACGCCTTACGCTGTTGCTACACGATTTAACATAAGAATAAGCGCGGCAAAAGATTTCTTAGAACAGTTGGAAGAAGAAGGCATAATTCAACTCGTCTCAGGAAGCCATAACATCAAAATATACAAGGCATTTGATTAAGCTACATGCCCATATGTCCTTGCATTTTTTCATAAGCTGCACGAGGAGAATTGAAACATTATTGGAATTCCCAAAACGAATCTACACAAACGGAGAAGTAAAAAAAGCTAAAGAACTCGTTGATAAGGGCTATAAGCATCGTTTAAGAGCCAAAGGAAGCCCAGACTTCAAACAAAAGGTAAAACAAGCCCTTCAGTTGGTTAAAACCGCGGGTTGTTATGACTTCTTGAGAACATACATTCGAAGTATAACAGAAATTGACGGGTTGACACAATTGCGAGAGGCGGATGCAGCGATTTGGACGAATAAATACGCCGTGGAAAATCCAGTTGATGCAGCTAGTCTTTTCGTGCAAAAAGCCAATAATATGAAGTAATATCTTGAAGGCAAGCTTTACTATGGTGGCGAGGCAGAAAGACGCTCAGTCGAAAAGCGCATAGAGTTTCTCAAAGTTTTAAAAAACAAAAGCCATAACAAAGAAGTAATAAAAGAATGTGAAAGACTATTAAGGCTCTGGGATGAAAGCTACCTAGTTTACTAAAAGCTCAACCTTTATTTTTGTTCCACTTTTCACTTGTCTGAATAATTCGAGATTTTTGGTGATTTTGCCAAGAATGTTGACAGGGCTGTAGGGTTGCGATTCACCATAGAATATGCAGAGGGCGCTTCCCATAGGCCAGAAGGCGATTGTTCCTTTTTCCACTGTATCTTTGGCTTTCTCTTCACCCATTTTAATAGGTGTTTCAAAATAAACTTCTTCTTTCCATAAGGCTGCTCTACCTTCTAACGGAAGCTTCCGAACCAAAGTGTCTATGGTTCTTGGCGCTAGGAAACGTGCAAATTCGCCTTCTGCCTCGCCTAATCCTTCGATAACAAATTTTATCTTTACGCGGGAAATTCCTGTTTCATTGCTGCTCATTGTTTTCTGCCTCTCTGGAGAAACTCCTCAAGAACTTGCTCAAGCGATATTGGACCTAAAACTTGGAGTTCGTATTTAACTCTGACTGTTGGCTTGTTGATGTTAATTATTCTTCTCAAGTCTATGGGAGTGCCAATTACTACGACATCGCACGGTGTGCGGTCTATTGTTTCTTTTAACTCGGCTATTTGTTTGCCACTATATCCTAACGCAGGAAGAATTGTCCCAAGATGAGTATATTCCTTATAGGTTTCTTTTATTGAACCTACAGCGTATGGTTTCGGGTCAACGATTTCACTTGCTCCAAATCGTCTAGCCATTATTGTAGCAGCTCCATAGGGCATGTTGCCATGAGTTAGTGTGGGTCCATCCTCAATTACTAAAACTCGTTTTCCTGTGATTAAATCGGGATTATCAGCTGTTAGAGGCGATGCTGCATCTAAGATTGTTGCATCTGGGTTAGTTGCTTTTATGTTCTCTTTTACTTGTTCCACCTTCTTTGGGTCTGCTGTGTCAACCTTGTTTATTATCACAACATTTGCCATCCGCAGATTTGCCTCTCCAGGATGATAAGTGACTTCGTGTCCAGCCCTGTGAGGATCAGCTACAACAATGTGCAAATCTGGTTTATAGAAAGGTAAATCATTGTTGCCTCCATCCCAGACTATTACATCTGCTTCTTTTTCAGCTTCTCTCAGAATTCTTTCGTAGTCAACTCCTGCATAGACAATTATGCCGTTATCGATGTGGGGTTCGTATTCCTCTCTTTCTTCAATGGTGCATTGATATTTATCTAAATCCTCGTAGGAAGCATAACGTTGGCTAATCTGCTTTCTCAAATCACCATAAGGCATAGGGTGTCTAATAACTACGACTTGTAAACCTTTGTTTTTCAGAATTTTTGCAACTTGCCGTGAGGTTTGACTTTTTCCGGAGCCTGTCCTAACAGCGCCTATAGAAACTACAGGAACTTGTGCCTTCAGCATTGTTGTTTTGGGTCCCATTAAACAGAAATCTGCGCCGCTTGCCAACGCTATAGAAGCTTTATGCATGACATATTCGTGAGAAACATCACTGTAGGAGAAAACCACTCGGTCAACATTATGCTCCTTTATCAATTTGGGCAACTCTTCTTCTGAGAAAATTGGTATCCCCTTCGGATAATTTGGACCTGCAAGCTCTGTTGGATAGGTTCTGCCCTTTATGCCTGGAATCTGCGTCGCTGTAAAAGCCACAACCTCACAAGCCTCATTGTTCCTAAAATAGACGTTAAAGTTGTGAAAGTCTCTGCCTGCTGCACCCATTATAATAACTCTAGTTTTTTGCATAATGCAAACTCTCCATCAAAACCCCAGATTAATAGAGTCAATACTACTTAACCATTCCATATAAACCTTAAGCATAGAACCCAATTCTTTAGTGCATCTAATTATAGCTCTTTAAGAATAGAACTGTTGTTTTCCAAATTCTTGATTCGGTTAAGAAGCTCTGCTTTCTCTTTTTCAACTTCTGCTACTCTTTGATTGAGAAACTCCAGTTCCTCTGATATCTCTTCTAACCATTCCTTTATGGCTGATTTGCATTCGTTTTTAGTCATTGTGGCAAGATATTTTGAAATGTCTTGAGGTTTTCGCTTTTTAAGCAAACTCAGTGAACAATTGATTTGTTGAAAATTTGAAAAAGGAAAAAAATGTCTAGTTGACCGCGGCTTCATGAGGTTTCCGCTAAGTCCAGCAGAAATAACGTTATTAATGCTAATTTCTTCCTCAGAATCATTAAGATAGCGATGTATCCTTCTTCTTCCAACGCGAATTTTTGTGTTTTTAAGAGCATCAATTAGTATTACTGGCATCTGTGTATAGCCAAGGTTTTTTAATGCAAGCCAACGATGCATTCCGTCAAGAATCACGCCTGTTTTCTCGTCAGCTATAATTGGATATTTTAGTATGCCATCCCTAAGAATTTCGTGCTTAAGCAGCTCAAGATAAAGTGGGGAGCCTTTTTCGTGAGGTCTTAAGTCATCAATCGACATTAGAACTATTTTTAAATCAGATTTTTCTGCAAGAACAGTCAATGTCATTGCTTTTTACCCCCCTTTTTTAACTTGGAAAGCTGGAACTTTGATTTTCTGTGGCTCATAGTTCACCAGTTTGTTTGCAAGAAACTGTTCATATGCGGTAAGGTCGAGTAAACCGTGCCCACTATAATTCATGGCAATGACTTTTTCTTCGCCCGTCTTCTTACATTTCAAAGCTTCATCCACGACATATTTTAGGCTGTGAGCAGTTTCAGGCGCGGCAATCAGTCCTTCTGTTTGAGCCAACATCTTCGCAGCTTCAAAAATTTCGGTTTGACTGTAGGCAACCGAACGCATGTATCCTTTATTGATTAGATAGGATATTAACGGTGCCATTCCATGATATCGCAAGCCGCCAGCGTGAATTGGAGGACAAGCATATCCGTGTCCGATAGTTAGCATTTTAAGTAATGGCGTTGTTTCCGCTGTGTCTCCAAAATCGTATGTATATACACCTCTGGTTGTGTGGGGAACCGCCTTAGATTCACATGCAACAAATTCTGTGTCTGTTTTGCCTTTAAGTTTGTCCATCATGAAAGGAAAACCGAACCCTGCATAGTTAGAGCCGCCGCCAATGCAACCGCAAACAACATCGGGATATGCGTCTATAAGTTCAAACTGTTTCTTCGCTTCTAAACCAATTATTGTCTGATGTAGCAGAACATGGTTCAACACCGAGCCCAGAGAATATCGCGTGTCTTCACTGGTTAAAGTGTCTTCTATTGCTTCACTAATGGCGATACCAAGTGTCCCGGGATGATTCGAGTTTTCCTTAAGCAGTTTTCTGCCAAAGTTTGTTTGGTCGCTTGGTGATGGAAACATTTCGGCACCATAAACTTGAGCGATAATTCTTCTACCCGGCTTTTGCTGAAAGCTGGCTCTGACCATGTAGATTCGACATTTTAACCCAAAAATAGCACATGAAAAAGCTAAAGCTGTGCCCCATTGACCAGCTCCCGTTTCTGTAACTAGTCTATTAATCCCTTGCTTTTTGTTATAGTACGCTTGTGCGATGGCAGTGTTAGTTTTGTGGCTACCAGTAGGGCTGAAGTGTTCGCATTTAAAGTATATTCGCGCTGGGGTTTTCAAATATTTTTCAAGTCTTTTAGCGCGATATAGAGGTGTTGGCCGTGGAAGCCTCAGATAAGCGTCGAAAACTTCTTCTGGCACTTTGATGTAGCGTTCCGCAGAAATTTCTTGCCTTACCAATTCTTTTGCGAATATTCTTTCAAGTAGCTGCGGGTTTATTGGTTTTAATGTTGTTGAATCCAATGGTGGTGAAAGTGATTCTGGAAGGTCTGCTTGGATATTGTACCATGATGTAGGAGTTTCCTCAGCGCTCAGCGTGATTATGTGTTCTTTCATTTTATTATTTGATGTCATTTACTTCACCTAATTGAACATTTTAGTACATTAATGCGCATTAAAGTACTTCTTATCTCGAGAACATATTTATACTTTATTGCGCAAAATTGTACATAAAGGAAATTGTAACATGTGGAACAACATCAAAAAATATCTAGAAGGATACCCAGAACGTCTCAAAGTGGCGCGTGTACTCGTAGAAAATGGACTAAGCGTACGAAATGGAAAGGTCTATCTCAACGAAATCGAGGTCCCACCAGTTCGCATAGCCCGTGTTGCTGGAGTAGACAGACGAACAGTAAACGAGACATTGAAAGCCATTAAAGCAAATTGTGAACTAAGACAAATTTTTGAAGAAATAAGATCTGCTGGGCATTCGCTAAGGGAAATTGCAAAACACGTGAACCTTGGGGTAGTAGAAATAACGCCTGTGGACGCTAGAATGCCTGGAATATTGGCAAACTCTGCCATGATACTTGCAAACAACAATCTAAGCATAAGACAAGCAATTGTAGACGACCCAGAACTGTCACCAGAGCCAAAGCTTACGCTAATTGTTGAGAAAAAAATTCCAGGCGAACTAATTCCAGAATTTCTAAAAATAAACGGCGTAGCCAAGGTTTCAATCTATTAGACTAGTGATAGCAAAATTTCTTTTAACTGTGTCTTCCTTAATCCTTATATGGGATAGCGAAAATACTTGTTGCCTCAACAGGGAGACTTTCGTATGGTGGATTTCAGCTTTAGTGAGGAGCAGAAGCTTTTTCAAAAGTCTTTACGTGAATGGTGCCAGAAAGAATTGCCTTTAGAAAAAATCCGAGAAATGGATAGCAAAGGCGAGATTTCTAGAGGAATTATCAAAGGCATGACTGACATGAACTTACTGCTTATGACTGTGCCGCAGGAGCATGGTGGAGCAGAAGTAGACTGGATTACAGCTTGCATTGCAGCGGAGGAGCTTGGATATGCCGATTTGAGCATTGCTGTGCCAGTGCTCTTCCTAGTTGAAACTTCGTGGGGCTTTGTTATGGACAAATATTGCACTGAACAAGTACGGGAGGAGATTATCCGTAAAGCTATCAAAGGCGATGCCTTCATTGGTATAGCTTCAACAGAATCCGGCGGTGGCTCCGACGTAGCAGCAATAAAGTCGACAGGCAGAAAAGAAGGTAACAGCTGGATTTTGAATGGAGAAAAAACCTACATAAGCGGCACAGAAGAAGCAAAGAAAATGGGTGGCGGCTACTTCTTACTAGTCAGAACCGCACCGCCAATACCTGAGGCATCTCATAAGGGCATTACGGCTTTCTATCTTCCAATAAATGCTGATGGAGTCGAAATTGGCAAACGTTTAGAGGATATGGGCAGAATGGCAATTTCCACAGGAAGCATAGCCATGGATAATGTTAAAATCCCAGACAGTTACCGCATAGGCGAAGAAGGTAGAGGATTCTATCTGACCATGGAAGGCTTCGACAATGCACGATTGCTAATTGGGGCTACTTGTTTAGGAGCTTCACAACGAGCACTGGAAATTGGCATGGAATACATTAAAGAGCGCAAAGCCTTCGGAAGCCCAATCGGCAAGTTTGAAGGCATCCAATTTGACTTGGCAGATCTCTGGGCTGAACTTGAAGCTTTAAGGTCGCTGGTTTACAGGACAGCTTGGATGAACGAGGAAAAATATAGAAACAAACGTTTTACGCCACATGAGGTTTCAAAGTATATTTCCGCTATTAAGCTGAAGGTTCCGCCTTTCGCTTTTAAGGTGTTTGAACATGTGATGCTTTGGCTAGGCGCATGGGGCTACACGAAAGAATGCCCATTGGAAATGGGATTACGCGGAATAATGTCCTACTACATAGGCGCTGAGGGAGCAGTAAACATACAAAGGATTATCATAGCGAGAGAACTTTTAGGCAGAGAATACATACCATACAAATAGTCTATATTGTTTTGTACAATCTTCAAGAATATTGGTATCTCGATGAATTACGAAATTAAATGTTCAGAATGCGGCAAACCATCATTTAATCTTCTAGATTTCAAATGTCCATCCTGTGGCAAGCCGTTAATTGTCAAACAAAAAATAAAATTCAATGTTAAGCAAATCTATAGAGACAATCACAGCCTATGGCGATATGTAAAGTTTTTTCCCTACATCAAAGAAACAGAAATCATAACCTTAGGTGAAGGGTGGACGCCCCTAGTCAAGTTTTCTGGTAATGTTTACTTTAAGCTTGAAAGTTTGAACCCGACAGGCTCCTTTAAAGACAGAGGCTCAACCGTGCTAATCTCTGCTTTATATAAACCACTGAAAAGAGCTGGAGGTTATATCTCTGAGGATTCTTCTGGAAACGCAGGCGCATCAATAGCCGCCTACGCAGCAAATGCTGGGTTAAAAGTGAAGATTTACGTTCCAGAAAACGTGGCTGGACCGAAATTTAACCAAACCCAATTCTATGGTGCAGAAGTTGTTAAGATTGTAGGCAATAGAAGCCAAGTTGCGGAGGCAGCCCAAAAGGTTGAAAAAGGGAAATTCTATATTGGACATATTCTTCATCCGTTATTTAGGGATGGTGTAAGAAGTCTCGCTTATGAAATAGCCGAGCAATGCGATTGGCATGTTCCGGAACGCATTTACTTGCCAGTTTCCGCTGGAACCTTGTTTTTAGGAGTTTTAGAAGGTTTTAGGCACTTAGCAGAATCTGACGTCATAGAGGAAATACCGAAAATCGTGGCTTGTCAAACACGACAAGTTTCGCCTCTTTATCACTGTTTTAAAGGCTTGCGCTATACTCAACCTGAAAAGCTAACGTCTATTGCTGACGCTTTGGTAAGTGTAAACCCACCACTGTTAGACATTATGGTTAAAGATTTGAAAAGAGCTAAAGGTGATGCCGTTGCGGTGGAAGAAAAGGAGATAATGGATGCCTTTAAAGAACTTGCCAGAAAAGGTTTTTTTGTCGAGCCAAGTTCAGCTGTTTCTTACGCAGCTTACAAAAAGCAGCTCCAAAACAGAAAACTATCCAAAGGCGACAGAACAGCGATAATCTTGACGGGACATGGACTGAAAACTCCACTCAAGCCATAAACTGAAATGTTGGAAATTTATGTTAAATGTCTAACTTTAAGGCTTTCTGCTTAGAAAAACTTATATTTTAATGCTGTTCTTTTTTGAGACGCATTAAGGAGGAGGATAAGTTTGTCATCACCAATCCAAGCTGGCGGAGTTCCAGTTTTAGTATTGAAAGAAGGTTCAAGTAGAAGCAGAGGAAGAGAAGCGCAGCATACAAACATAATGGCGGCAAAAATAGTAGCTGAAACCGTGAAAAGCGCTCTGGGTCCAAAAGGCATGGACAAGATGCTTGTTGACAGCATGGGCGACACGACAATCACAAGTGATGGACGCACAATTCTGGATGAAATGGACATTCAGCATCCAGCAGCCAAAATGATGGTTGAAATCGCCAAAACACAAGACAACGAGGCAGGCGACGGAACAACAACCGCTGTCATACTAGCCGGCGAGTTGCTAGGTAAAGCAGAAGAGTTAACAGAGAAAAACGTTCACCCTACCATAATAATTGATGGATACAAAAAAGCTTCAGACAAAGCTTTAGAAGTTTTGGAGAAAATAGCAATTTCAACAGAATCAGACACGGAAGAGTATCTGAAAAAAACCGCAATGACATCCATGGCCAGCAAACTTGTTGCTGAGCATAGAGAGCACTTGGCGGAGTTAACTGTTAAGGCAGTTCTCGAGGTGGCAGAAAAAGAGGACAACAAATACAAAGTGGATATTGACGATATCAAAGTTGAAAAGAAAACGGGAGAGTCATTAAACGACACTAGACTTATTCAAGGCATAGTCTTAGACAAAGAAGTTGTGCATTCAGGCATGCCGAAACGTGTAGAAAAAGCCAAAATAGCATTACTTAACACTGCCTTAGAAATTGAGAAAACCGAATTTGATGCAAAAATCAACATTGAAAGCCCAGAACAGATGGAAGCTTTCCTCAAACAAGAGGAAGGAATGCTAAAAGAAATGGTTGACAAAATAGTTGCAACAGGCGCAAACGTTGTCTTGTGCGAAAAAGGCATTGACGACATGGCACAACACTTCTTAGCAAGAAAGGGAATACTCACAGTTCGAAGAATTAAACAGTCAGACATGGAAAAGCTCGCAAAAGCTACTGGTGGAAAAATAATAACGAATATGGACGATATGAGTGCAACAGATTTAGGCTACGCGAGCCTTGTTGAAGAGCGCAAAATTGGTGACGATAAGATGACTTTCGTGGAAGGATGCAAGCACCCTCGCGCAGTTACCATTCTAATAAGGGGCGGAACAGAACGCATAGTGGAAGAAGCAGAAAGATCAATACATGATGCATTATGCGTAGTCCGCGACATAGTTGAAGAGCCGAAAATCGTGGCTGGAGGCGGGGCACCCGAACTGGAAATGTCGCGAACACTTAAAAAATACGCTGAAACCTTACCAGGAAGAGAGCAACTTGCAGTTAGAGCCTTTGCAGACGCTCTTGAGGTCGTTCCAATTACACTAACAGAAAATGCAGGTTTAGACCCTATTGACATATTGGCTGAACTTAGGGTCCGCCACGAGAAAGGCGAAAGATGGGCCGGAATCGAAGTCGTCAGCGGAACAGTTCAGGAAATGTCAGAGGCAGGAGTTTTCGAACCATTAGCAGTTAAAAAGCAAATTATAAAGTCGGCAACTGAAGCCTCTTCAATGATACTTAAAATCGACGACGTAATTGCTGCTGGAAAGATGAAGGCTCCTCCAACACCGCCTGGAGGTGCGCCTCCAGGAGGCGCTGGCTATCCGGGTGTCGGGGAGTATTAGAGCACGTCGAAAAAAGAAAAGCGCATTTTCATAGGCCCAGCTAAGGTTACCCGTTTCGAGAAAGCAAGGATAATTGGAGCTAGAGCACTTCAAATATCCATGGGTGCTCCTATACTTGTCGAAGTTTCAGAAAAGTTTTCCAGCCCAATTGATATGGCGTTAAAAGAGCTTGAAGCAGAAATCTTGCCGATAACCATTCGAAGGACGTTGCCAGATAGGACTTATCAAGACATTCCTTTGAAATGGCTTTTGAAAGAAGAATAAGCCTTTTTAATTACCTTTCCTTTTTCAAGTTTTCTTTCGCAGCTTCTAACGTTTTTCTAATTCTCGTCCAGTGGGCGCCTTGCCAGTAGATTTGTCCACATTTTGGGCATTCCCAGAAATCCTCGTAATATGAAAATGTGTTTTTTTCCACTTTTTCTGCTGCATTTTCTTTTGGAATTGGCTTTACTATTACATTGCATTTTGTGCATCGAGATGTTGCCATTTCTATATCAAGTGATATTTTGAATCTTTTTGCAAGATTTGCAAGCCTTTCCGCTTCTGTTTTTCCTTCTAAGTAAAAGGCGTTGACTTCTTTGGCTATAGCTTGTTGATAAAGCTCCAAATCTCTCGTGAGCAAGATTCTTCGCTCTTTCTTAGCTATGGCGATTAGCTGTGCGTCATCCAATTTGCTTGAATATTTCACGTTGTACCCTAAAAGGCGAAGCCAACGTGTTAGTTTTCCAAGCATTCCATTAGCGATGAATTTCAAGGCTGTTTTCTCCGAACAATTTTTCCGCAGCCTGCTTTAGCAACTATTTCGCCTTCATCCATGATTAATGTGCCATTAACAAATGTTTTAACTGGTTTTCCTTCAACTATCCACTGGTCGAAGGGTGAATACTTGGCTTTTGAATAGAATTTTGCTACGTCAATCTTATGTTTTCTTTTTAGGTCTACAACAGTTAAGTCTGCGTCATTTCCTTTTTTCAAAAAGCCTTTTCCTTTTAACTTGAAAAGTTCTGCTGGTTTTTCAGCCATAAGCTTTACAATGTCTCCTATTGATAAGCGTCCACGTTTAACTTCTGTAAGCAAAAGCGGAAGCGTCGTTTCCAAGTTTGGTATGCCCACTTTAACAGCCCAAATATTCTCTGCTTTCTTCTCTTCCGCTGTGTGAGGCGCATGGTCTGAACCAAAAATGTCAATCCAACCATCTTTGACTGCACGCCAAAGAGCTGTTACGTGATGTTTTTGTCGAAGAGGCGGCATAGTCAACGACAATGTTCCTTTACGCCTAAAATCTTCAACAGATAATAACAGATGATGCGGTGTCGCCTCACAAGTTATGGGCAATCCAGATTTTTTTCCATCAGTGACCGCATTCAATCCATTTTTTGTGCTTATGTGACAAAAATGTACCTGTGTGCAGGTCTGTTTAACAATGTTTAGTATTCGTTTAACGGCTTTTGTTTCCACGTTTTCTGAATGAGCATCTAAAAAGGCTTCAATATCGTGGCGGTTTGCACGCTTAAGCTTCTCTTCATTCCTTCTCAGCATTGGTCTGTCTTCTGCATGAACAGCAACTAAAGTCTTCAATTTACTGAGGATTCTAAATGCCTCCAAGATGGCGTTGTCGTCTTCTATGTTTAACTTGCCAACTTGATTTGCCATGAACAGCTTAAAAGCTACAGAACCTTCCTTAACAATGTTAGCCACTTCTCGCATATTTTGGGGAAATTCAGAGTAAAAACCAACATTAACTAGAACCCTTTTTTCAGCTTTCTTCATCCGATTTCTAAGCACTTCTGCACTCATTGTAACTGGTTCATTGTTTGGCATGTCCAAAACAGTGGTTATTACGCCTGCAGCGGCTGCAGCAGTTCCGCTAGTAAAGTCTTCTTTGTAGGCTTTTCCTTCATCTCGCAAATGTACATGAGCATCTATTAAACCCGGTAAGACCAATAAATTATTTAAATCGAGTTTTGTTTCGGCTCTTGGCATAGTAGCTTCTTTGCCGATTTTGAAAATCTTGCCATTGTCTACGGCTAAGTTACAGCCCACTATTTCTCTGTTTACATACGCTCTCATATTAGTTAGGATTAAGTCTACAATCAAGTTAGCCGCTCTCTTACTGTTAAAATAAAGTAGTAGGAGCCGAATGTTAAAAGTTTATTCCATCCTATGGCAATGGCAACATGACCACTGCGAAATCAAATGCGAGAATTTAGTTAAGAGATTTGTTTGAGCATATCAGGTAATCAGTGACACCGACACGTTGACACGTGAAACCAAACGAAGTCAGCATTTCAACAATTTTTTCTCTCTCTGTGGATGCTTCAAGCACGACGTTAGCTGTTTTAGGCAGAGTCTTACGGAGACCGCGCAGCACATACAGTTCAGCTCCTTCCACGTCAATTTTTATTATTTTCACAAGTGAATAAGGTTCGAGCACTTCGTCCATGGGAACACCTGCCACTTGGAACATGGATTTAGCCTCGGTATAGTTTATCACTCCAGAGGCTAATCCAAAAAATCCTTGCGGCATTTCAATCAGGAGCTTTTCCTTTTTGTTCCATGCAGCTTTGTCTATTACCTTTATGTTTCTGGCATTGTTCAGTTTCAGATTGAGTCTAAGGACTTTCACTGTTTCAGGTACTGGCTCTACAGCAATCACTGTGCCAGTAGCTCCAACAAGCAAACTTCCAAGAAGCGCATAGTATCCAATATTTGCACCAACGTCCACAAAAATGTCACCTTTTTTCAGATTAGCACGCACAAAATTGGTTACAATTCTTTCCCTCTTAGGTGACGCATAATACAAGTCTTCTGTGCCTCCTCGTGCAAAAACTTTGAATCCAAATGGTCTTATTTGGTAAAAGCCTGACTTGCGAAATGTTGGGTTTGTTAGTTTCTTGTTAACAAACAAGCCTTGAACATCAAAGAATGCTGATGTGTAAAGATTTAAGATGCTGCCTTTGTCCAGACCCCGGCAGGCTCTTACAAGTTTATACCAGAAGATAATTCTGCGTATTGCAATTTTGAATAACGAACCCCTTAGGGGGAAGCTCGATTTTTGGGGCCGAAGAAGTTTAGATTTGTCTTCCGAATAGATGCTTGATTGCGGCATTTTGCTCCCTAAAACTTAGAGGCAGATTGGTTCGAGACTTGAAAAAGTCGCTTGCTTTTGTGGAATCCGCTCTTGTGATAGCCAATTTTTAATCAAGTTGGTTTTCACGCATGTTCACTGGTATGTTGACCATGTTGATTGCATATATAATCTTTACTAAGTGGATACGTTATTCTATTATTTTGAAGAAATCTCTTTCTGTTACTATTCCAACAAGCTTTTCTTTTTCAACTACAGGTATGGCGCCTATGTTTTTGTCGCGCATTATTTTTGCTGCCTTTCCAACGTTGGCGTTTGGTTCAATAGTTGAAATTTCCTTTGTTGCTATCTGAAGCGCAGGCGTGTTCAGAATTTGTATTATGGTTCCAGATCTCAAATGTTTGAAGACTTCGCCAGAGCCGAAAAATCGTATAATGTCCATGGTGGTTATTATGGCCATTACCTTGCCATCTGAAACAATTGGCAGTCGTCTGAAGCCATGTGTTGCCATTGTTTTTTCCACTTCGAATATTGTTGTTTTTGGTAGCGCTGTGAGTACTTTTTCTGACATTATTTGGGAGACTCTGATGTCACTTATTCTGTCAGCAAATAGGCTTGCAATGTCCCTCTCGGTGATTATTGCTCTAACGCTGTTTTCATCGTCGACAACTGGCAAGCCGCCGAGGTTCTTCTCTTTCATTAGCTCGATTGCTTCGCTTATTTTTGCAGAAATCTTGACCGAAACAACATTTTTGGTCATTATAATGCCAATAGACTGGTTTAAGGCTTTGAAAAAGTTCCCACCAAATCTCTGTTCAATTATCTCAAATTTCTTTCCGCCACCGAGATAATCTACAATGTCTGTGGCAGTTATGATTCCTTCTAAGGCTTTTGTTCCAGGATTGGCTATGGGTATTCGGCGAAAACCTTCCTTTGCCATTTTTTGAATTGCGTCATAAATTGGGGTTGTAGAGGCTACTGTCACGACTGGACTTTTTGCAACTTGAATTATTTCACCTGCGTGGCTTCTTGAAGGAGGCTTTTTTGAGGAGGGCTTACTTTTCTCTTTCAACGTCCTTCTAAAAGTTTCTCTGCTCAACCCATTCCCTCTCATTTAATAAGCAATCGCGCGACATCTTCGCGGTCAACTATACCTATTAATTTGCCGTCTTCGTCTATTACAGGAACCCTTCCTATATTCTTTGAAACCATAAGTTTGGCAACTTTGATTATTTTCACGGGAAGTTTCACAGCTAAAGTATTTGTTTCCATAACAGAAAGAATTTTAGAAGAATCTCTGAAACGCCCTTTTGACGATTCAAATGTCGGCATAATTGCACCGCTTTCGAGAAGGTCTTTTTGAGTAACAATACCTACTAGCTTACCATTCTTGGTAACTGGCAAGCCTGCAAGACGTCTTTCGCGCATTAACCGCCAAATGTTGTCAACTTCATCGTCTGGCGAGCAGGACAAAACATTCTTTGTCATGACTTCAGAAACTTCTTTCAAGAATTTTTCCGGGTTTGTTTTTATCAATTGTTCAATAAAGTGTTCTAGACCTAAAACGCCCGTGTAAATTTTTTCGTTGCTATTTGATACAACAGGCGCATACCATACGTCTGCTTGAAGCATCTGTTTGATTGTTGAATAGACTTCGTCCTCAACTGTTGCTATGTGCTTTACAGGGGTCATTATTCCTTCTACTCTGATTGGCGAGACGGAAGAGGAAACAGCCATTACGTCTCGGCGAGAAACTTTGCCCAAAAGTTTTACGTTTTCATCTGTTACCGGGAGAATTCGTAGGCCTAGGTTGCGTATTAAGGCGCGGGCTTTCGTGGCCAGCTCGTGTTTTTGAATGGAAGGATGTTTCGTATCCATGATTTCTTTAACACGCAATGAATCGCCCTCTCATTCTTCCTCGCTTTCGCTTAACATCTCAGCTCTGCAATCTTCGCAGAGAAATTCACCGTTAACTTCTTTTAGGCTGTCAGACCATACTCCGCAGTGGTCGCAATAACCTGCGAGAGGTTTCTCTTCTTCTACCATTTCTTCTTGAGCTCTGTTTTCACCTTCCATAAGCGCCCTTTCTTGAATGGTCTCTAAGAGTTCTGGCATGACCGCAAGAATATCTTTACTTGAAAGTAAGCCGACAAGCTGTCCCTTGTACATAACGCCTAATCTTCTTATGTTTAGTCTGCTCATTGTTCTGGCGGCTTTGCTTATTGTTTCGTCTGCTTCTATCGTGATTAGCGGTGCTGTCATAACTTCCTCGGCGTTAACAGCGTCTGGTCTAACGTTTTTTGCTAGAACTCTTTCAACTAAGTCTCTTTCCGTTATTATTCCGAGAGGTTTTGTATTTTTGCTTGTTACTATTATGCAGCCCAATCCGTGCTTGCCCATGAGTTCTGCAACTTCGTTTGCTGGTGCATCTTCTTTGATGGTTATAACTGGGCTGCTCATAACGTCTTTAACTAGTAGTCTTGATGATCTTAGTCCTATGTCCGACATTGTTTTCAGCCACACGCTAATTGCCTTATAGAGACTTTAACTTCATTCAACTCAAAATAATAATCCCACATTTAAAACTTGTTATAACCTGCGCTGAGACAAGGTCTGTGATGAAAAATAAGTGAAATCTTATTAAGTCTCTCAATTTTAAGCATATAATTCCAAGCGAGGAACTGTCAGATGTTAAAGACAAACGTAGATAAATTAATAAAAATATCAGTTGTCGGCGAAGTCGCAAGTCCAGTCTTTGGAAGAAGCGTATACAACATTTCTGCCGAGGGTGCGCCTATGGTTTTGCCAGGAGTAGGCGGAATCACCTACAACTTAAGGGTTGGTGACCTAGCATGTGGATGGGAAGCAGATCATGTTGAGCCAGGTGTAAGCTTAGAAAACAAGGAGAACGACCCCCGTTTCGCACAAGGCGCAAACACAGCCTTAAACGTGCTTTCATGCGTAGGCAATGAAGCTGTTGTCGTTGCTGGAGATGCAAAGGGAGCAAAAGGGGTTGTAACTGGAAAGCACGGCGGCATAGAACATGTGCTCGTGGATTTTCCAAATGAAACTCTTGAGAAGCTTATGCTAGGCGACAAGGTGCTTGTGAAAGCCTTCGGCGTTGGATTGAAGCTCTTGGATTATCCAGAGATAAAAGTTATGAACCTTGATCCGCGGTTTCTTGAAGCTTTGAATTCTAAGACTAAAGGTGATAAACTGGAGGTTCCAGTTACGCATGTGATCCCGGCGGCGATTATGGGCTCGGGTTTAGGAGCAAACCAAACATATTCTGGTGATTATGATATTCAGCTTTTTGATGAGAGCACTCGCAAAGAATATGGGCTTGATGATTTGAGGCTAGGCGATTTAGTGGCGATTCTTGATGCAGACCATTCTTATGGGCGGATTTACCGTAAAGGTGCTGTCTCCATAGGCATTGTGGTTCACACTAACTGTATAACGTCTGGGCATGGTCCAGGAGTTACAACTCTATTCACGTCTCATAATGGAAAAATCATTCCGAAGATTAACGTAAAAGCAAACATTGCTTCCATCCTGAAATTGAGGACAGATATATAAGGATGCGTTTGCAGTATTTGATGATGAAAGAGGTTAACGGTATTGCCGTTTAAGCGAAAAAGTCGGGGAAGGTCTAAGGGCAGTAAGGGCATGAGCGGACCGGTTCAATGTGCCATGTGTGGACAAGTAGTGCCGCGTGATAAAGCTAAAAAGGTTACTACTAGGCGGTCTCTTGTTGATCCACAATTAGCTAAGGAGCTTCGCCAGAAAGGCACGTATTTGGCTTCTTGGGTTGACACGAAATACTATTGTGTTTCATGTGCTGTGCACCGTGGCATCGTGAAGGTTAGAGCCCGAGACGAAAGGCGCATGCGTCCGAGACGAAGATTTTAGCCTTTTTCAGCCAAACTTCCTGTTTTCTCTAGTTTTCTGTACACGTGTATGCTTCGTTGCAGTATAGTTAGGTTTGAGAGTATTGCAAGTAAGATTATACCCGCATTCATAGCGGTTTGTGGCTGCCAAAAATATGCGGCTAGGCTTGCAATGGCAAGTATAATTATGCGTTCTGCACGTTCCGCTAAGCCTATGGATTCCATTTTTAGGTTTGCGGCTTCGGCTCTGGCTCGGCTGTAGCTTACGAGTAAAGAGCCTATTAGGGCTATTAAGCCCCATAGAACATTACATAGTCCGCCTATTATTATACCCACATACACCGCTGCGTCTGCATATCTATCCAGCATAGAATCTAAGAAACCGCCGAAAACTGTTGCCTCTTTGTAGAGCCTAGCTAATACGCCGTCTATGGCATCGCAAAATCCTGAAAACAAAAGAAGGACAGTTGCAAGTAGAAGATTAAAAGCAGTAAGTTGCCAGTTCGCATAAGCTAGGGCTGAGAGAAAAGCCAGAATTATGCCTATGATGCTTATGGCGTTTGGCGTTAATCCTATTCTGTAAGCTACTCGCGCTTCGGCTGTGAGCATCTTTTGAACTTTTTCTTTCAGTTTTGTTAGCATGGATGTTTCGTCTCATTTTCTATATTCACAATTCTTATTTAAGTTGACTATGCAAAGATAATTCCGCTAGTTGAGGTGTTTCGGCATGATTGATATATCATCTTTGAAAGTTGATGGCAAAACTTGTTTGGGAGTGAAGGTTGAGCTTCCGGATTCGCCGCCGCTTCTGCTGATTATCGCTGAAAAAGGATTTGTCATGTGCGGGTTTTTAAATGTGGAAGCTGCTGAAAGGCTCGGCGTGGCGGCTGCAATGGTCAGTGGAGTAAAGACATTTGAGGATGTACTTAATGCACAGGTTAAAGCAGTGACGGATAAAGCGAAAAGTCTTAGCGTTGAAGTAGGAATTAAAGGCTTAGAAGCCTTAAAATGCATGTCCTAAGAAGTAGCTCTCTCGGAGACTAGCCCCTCCCTTATAAATAGATTGAACTCTTAATTCATTCAGCTAGGAAAGCACATACAGAATTAGGTTGGTATGTGACATTGTCTATAAAGGAGCGTTTGGATGCCGTCGCTGCAGAGATTGTAGTTTGTCCAAAATGTAGGCTTTCAAAAACTCGCAAAAACGCTGTTCCAGGTGAAGGCAACCCAGAAAGCCTAATAGTGTTTATCGGTGAAGCACCCGGCTACTGGGAAGATGTAAAGGGCAAGCCCTTTGTTGGCGCCGCTGGAAAGTTTCTCACAATTTTAATTGGTGAAATTGGTTTTTCCAGAAGTGATGTTTTCATCACTAACATCGTGAAGTGTAGACCACCGCGAAATCGTGAACCTTTACCAGACGAGATTGAAACTTGTACACCCTATCTGAACAGGCAATTTAAGCTGATTCAGCCAAAGATCATTGTCACGCTTGGAAATAATTCAACAGCTTATGTTTTTTCCAAGGCTAATCTATTCTTTAGTGGCATAACGCAGGCACGTGGAAAATTCTACGAGACATCCATCTTAGGCATGAACATAGTGATTTTTCCAACATTTCATCCAGCAGCAGCCCTTTACAGCGCAAAATATAAAGAACAAATAACAAGGGATTTTCAGCTTCTAAGAGGTGAACTCGCAAAAAGAGAAATTGTTAAGTCCTAATTTTCTTAGCAGATTTTATGGCTTTAAGGAGTTCTCTAGCGTTCTCATAGGTTTTGCTGGGCAAATCACTCAAAAACGCATCAAGCCTAACCTGTTTTCCTTTAGCAGTTTCCACAAGTCTCCAGCCAACCTTTTTAACCAGCATACTTTTGGAAGTTGGATACCGCGTTTTCTCCACAACTTCCTTTATAGAAGCTAATCCACTTGCGCTTGTTAGTTTTGGAAAGATTCCCTTCGACAAGTATTCAGCAAAACGCTTTGCATCTTCAAACATAGAAAGATTGTTAAAGAGAATATACACTGTCTTTCCAGCTTCTTCATATGGCATAACAAGCTTTTTCAACCTCTGCAGTTCCACATTACTATATTGATAATAGTACATTTGTTTGCCTAAACCATGGAGACGAAAATAGGCTATTTCGCCAGTATATGCTGGCAAAATTCTAAACGGGTCGGTAACATGCGTGACATCCAACTCGCCTAATACACGTTCAAGCTTTCTGCAAGCCTCTGATGCTTCCCAAGCTGGTCCGCGAGCCTCCCAAACCAGAATCAAACCTTCTCGATTCACTTTTCTGAAAAAATCTTCTACATCGTTAAGTCTATCGGGACCAAATGAGCCTGGCGTTTGGATAAGCAATATCCTCGAGTTTAATGTCTTGCAGATTTGCTTCATACGTGCAAATGCTTGAAGATTTACATCGTTAGTTTTCATCTTTGCCTTGTGGCTAATGTCCTGATGTGCTTTAACAGTGAACTCGAAGTTTTCTGGAGCTTTCATGCGCCAGCCTTCAACAGTTTCGAAACGTGGATACTGATAAAAAGTGCTGTTCAATTCCACTAGGCTAAAATTCTCGAAATATTTTTGCATGGATGTTGGAAAGCCGCAACATCCAACCCTAATCATTCTAGCCGCCTATTATGCGCTTATTTTCGGGGGTGGTCGAACCGGTCTGCCAAGTTTTCTGCGCAAAGCAATGCGATAAAGTTTTCTTAAAGACTTAACCAGCTGCTCGAGGCTGGGCATGCTGGAGTATATGAGAGGGATGCGATCGTATTCCGCCAACCTAATCGAATACTCGTCTGGCTTAGCGCCATGAAAAACCACCACTCGAGGTTTTAGACTGTTTATGCGCACAATCATCATTGGTGAGTTCTCATTCTTTATATTGGTGAAAATCAACGCCCGCTCGGTTGTAGCGCCAAAAAGCTGAGAATACTCTAACCCAGAAAAAGTTTCAACAGCCTTTGTTGCATCTGCAATAGTATAGCCATAAACCTCCTTAACATAAGTGCTTGAACACGCTACAATTTCGCCTCTAATGGCTTTGCACAAATACTCCACACGAACAGGGATTGGAAACTCGCGAAGATCCACAACAGCAGTGCTCGGCGAACTCGTCAGCTTTGCGAATTCTCGGATAAAGCGACTTCCGCGTTCTTCATCAATTTTCAACAAAGCCCACACAAACCTGCGCACAAATCTTGTTCCCGGGCTTTGCCTCCTCCCACTTTCGTAGTCGCTTATAACGGATGACGAAACTATCATCTTATCAGAGAGGTTTGTCTGCGAAACGGCAAAAAGTTCACGCCACTTTCGCATTGTCGCTCCCGGCTTACTTGAAAGAATTATCTCACCAGCAATTCTTCTCGCCAGAACTTCACGCACACTTGGAGACACAGACATGTAAACGCTATCCTTCTAGTCCGCTTAATCAGCCTTTAAAAAGAGAGAAGTATAAAACTATACCGTTTTTTATAAGGTGGAGGTTTTATAGAAAAAAGGAAGAGATGGATGGGTCTTTACAGTATTGATTCTCTGTTCAATGGAAAAGCCGTTGTTGCTCTGATGTCATCGGTTCCTAACACGAACTGTGTAACTCTATTCAGTCCAATGCCGCAGCCTGAATGCAAGCTTCCATGTGTCTTGTAGAAATCAAGGTACCAATCAAAGTCTTTTATGCTTCCTCCTTTTTTAATCAACTGATGGAACATGGTGGAACTTACTAGTCGCTCTCGAAGCTTATCGTATTTGTATTCTCTTTCAGCGGCGCCGACGGCTTCTCCACCTATTGGCAGAAGTAAATCTGCACTGTTTACAATTGCTGGATTTTCGTCGTTTTCTCGCATGTTGAAGAACTTTATGGCTTTTGGAAAATGTGTTACGAAAATTGGTTGATTGCCCATCATTTGAATAATTGTCTTTTCCTCATGGCTTTTTAAGTCGTCGCCCCATTTGACTCCATATTCTGTAAGCAACCCTACTGCCTCTGTATATGTTATTTTCTCAAAAGGTTTCTTGATTTTTCTAAGTCGCTCTACGTCTACGCCAAAAAGCAGAAGTTCTCCTTCGCGCTCTTTAAGCACAGTGTTTATCATTGAACATAGTGTTCCTTCTATATGCGCTAACAGTTCAGCAAAATCACCTGCAAATTCCAATTCAACCAAGGTAAATTCTGTTAAGTGCCGTTCGTCAGCACGTGGTTCGGCTCTGAAGCTTGGTCCAATACACCAAACTCTCCCCAGAAAAGGCGTCAGAACTTCGAGGTAAAGCTGTGCAGTCTGGCTTAAGTATCCTTTTAGTTCGAAATAGTCCAATTCAAACATTGTCGCAACGTTTTCACACGAGCCTGTCGCCTTAGTTATATGCGGAACTGCAACTTCAATGAAATTGTTTTCTTCGAAGTATTTTCTAGCTCCTCGCAAAAGGCTTGATTCAATCTTTATAACGGCGTGCATTGCCGGTGTGGAGAGCAATTTGTATCTGTCTGTCGTATTTCTAAGAAGGGCAAAGCTCATTGCTATATTGTTTTCAGAAATTTTTCTAATCTCACTAATTTGGGTCTCCAAGACCCACACCAACACTCCTAGCTTTGTGCTTATAAATTTTTTGGACTTAATTTTGAACAAAGTCTAGACTAAATTAACGTGAAATAGGCAGTATACTGAAGCGCTTTATAATGCGTTGAAACATAGTATTCTTGTTGGAGGAGACAGCTATCAAAGAAGCTATGTTTTACGAAAAACTTGAAAGGAACATGGTTCGCTGCTACTTATGTAGTCATCATTGCAGAATCAGCGAGGGTAAAAGAGGAATTTGCGGCGTCCGCGAAAATATTAATGGAACACTTTACTCACTTGTTTACGGTAAGCTAATAGCTAGTGCTGTTGACCCTGTAGAGAAAAAGCCCTTGTTCCATTTTCTTCCAGGCTCAAGCGCCTATTCCATAGCTACTGTAGGCTGCAATTTCAGCTGCCTGAACTGTCAGAACTATGACATTTCGCAGATGCCAAAACCAAATAAGCCTATCTATGGTGAAGAAGTATCCCCCGAAGAGGTGGTGGAAGCCGCTAAACGCTACAAATGTGAAAGCATCGCTTACACCTATACGGAACCCACAATATTCTTTGAATATGCATACGACATAGCCAAACTTGCAAAAAAAGAGGGAATAAAAAACATATTCGTTTCCAACGGATACATTACAGAAGAAGCCTTAAGGGAAATAGCGCCTTACTTAGATGCGAATAATATTGACTTGAAAAGTTTCAGCGATGAATTTTATCGAAAAGTGTGCAGAGCTCGGCTAGAGCCCGTTTTAAATTCTATACGCTTGCATAGAGAGTTCAACATCTGGATTGAAATAACAACCTTGGTAATTCCCTCACTCAACGATTCTGAAGAAAATTTCAGAAAAATCGCCGAGTTCATCAAAAACCTGGACGAGAACATTCCATGGCATGTATCAGCCTTCTATCCAGCCTACAAGCTTACAGATCTACCGCCAACACAAATTGAAACTCTGGACAAGGCAAGGAGAATCGGTTTGGAAACTGGATTGAAGTATGTTTACCAAGGGAATGTGCCAGGCGAGGGAGAGAATACGCTCTGTCCTAGCTGCGGAAAAGTGTTGATTAAAAGAAGCGGCTACATAGTGTTAAAATACAGCGTAAAAGATTCAGAATGCCCTCATTGTGGAGCAAAAATTGACGGCATATGGAGATAGCGCAATACTGCTACCTAGGCTCAGAATTCAAATTGCGAGCTGCCTCTAATGTAGAAACTGATAAATTTTAAGGATGAAGATAATGAGGTTTATGAACAAGCCTCTAACCATTCTAGGTTTCGCCGGTAGTCTCCGCAAAGGCTCCTATAACAAAGGATTACTACGTGCCGCAGCGATTCTAATGCCTAAAGATGCAAAACTTGAGATTTTTGACCTTGAAGGAATTCCCCTGTTTAATCAGGATTCTGAGAGGCGACCACCAGAGAAAGTTAAGGAATTTAAGGAAAAAATTAAAGCCGCAGATGCGCTATTGATTGTTACGCCTGAGTATAACTATTCTTTTTCTGGCATCCTAAAGAATGCAATTGATTGGGCTTCAAGACCTTATGGCGATAATGCGTTTGAGGGTAAACCAGTTGCTATAATGAGCGCTTCAATTGGAATGCTAGGCGGAGCGAGGGCACAATACCATCTTCGCCAAGTTCTTGTAACCCTTGACATGCATGCATTAAACTGGCCAGAAGTCATGGTGGCACATGCGGTTGAAAAATTCGATGAAAACGGCAATTTAGTAGACGTAGAAACAAAGAAAAGAGTAAAAGAGCTGCTGGAAAGCCTAATTGACTGGACGAAAAGATTGATGGAGGAATAAAGCGGTCTTTTTACCTTTGATTGGTTTTATGCTTCACGACATATTCGACTCTAATTTTTTCTGGAGCATAATTTTCAAAACGTAGAATTTCCATTTCTACCTCTATGAACCTTTGAAGTTCGTATATGAAATCTTCTAGGTAGTCATATGCACCGCAAGTTTTACAAAATGAACCTTCGAAATCCATTACAAGTTTGTCTTTTCCAATTTCTATCAGCTTCACCGTGGCTTCTGGACTTCTATAATGGTTATACTCTCCAATAGCCTTTAAGACGGCTTCTTTAAAAGAGTGCACATCATCACCAACTTATAAATGTGAATTGCGAATTTTTATGCCTTCTTTCATGTTAAATCATAATCAATACAGAGAGCGCAGAATGGATCTACTTGCGTTTAGAATTCAAGCGACTCATTAACTTCTCTTATAATAGCTGCCGATTTTTGAAACTCTTCCATCTCCTTCTGGTCTAATGGAAGTTTAATTATCTCTTTTATGCCACTTCTGTTGAGAATTACTGGAACACTTAGGCATATGTTGCTTACACCGTGATAATCTTCGAGAAAACAAGAAACAGTCAAAACGGCGTTTTCATCTCGAACAATGCTTTCTACAATTCTAGTCATGCCTAAAGCAACAGCATAGTGCGTCCTGCCCTTTCTTTTTATTATTTCATACGCAGCATCTCTTACCTTCAAAAACAAGCCATTGAAATGCTTGGGGTCATATGGAACTCTACAGATTGGACAGTAATCTTTAAGCCGTATACCTGCAACGTTTGCGAGACTCCAAACAGGCACCTCACTGTCGCCATGTTCGCCAATAATGTAAGCGTGAACATTTCTCGGGTCAATTTGAAGGTGTTCACCAAGCAAGTAACGAAGTCGCGCACTGTCCAAGATTGTCCCCGAACCGATAACTTTGTTTTTGGGGAAACCCGACAACTTCAATGCAGCATAAGTCATAACGTCTGATGGGTTAGAAACCACCAAAAATATGCATTTCTTGTTGTATTCTGTAATTTTGGGGATTATTTGTTTCATAATTTCAAAATTTACTTTAGCCAACTCCAAACGTGACTTTTCAATTTTCTAACCTTTATCTACTGCAATGACTACAATGTCTGCGTCTTTGCAGTCCGAATAATCACCAGCCCAAATCTTCACTGGATAGGCAAAAGGTAAACCATAATTCAAATCCATGGCTTCACCTTCGGCACGATCCCTGTTAATGTCTATAATCGCAATTTGCGAGACTGTTCCATGGATCAGAAGAGAATAGGCAAAAGTTGAGCCTACAAAACCTGCGCCCACTATAACGACTTTTGGGCTTTTAATACTATTTTCAGCCAATTTGGATCCTCATTATAACGTATAAGCCTAGAATTTTATTTTTTCTCAAAAACTTGCACGAAACAAGATTTGTATGCAGTAAACCCTTGAAAAGTCTATTTTTCACTAAATCCTATAAGCCTGATTATAGTTTAAAAGCATAGTTGGAAGATTAGTGCTGATGGTGAGAACATGGATTTAGGAATTGCTAATCGAGTTGCTTTAGTGACCGGCTCGAGTCAGGGAATAGGAAAAGCAATTGCAATTGGCTTGGCTAAGGAAGGCGCTAGAGTTACTATCTGCGCCAGAAACGAAGATGTTCTGAAAAAAACAGCCAAAGAAATCGCGTCTTCAACAGGCTCAGAGATTTTACCTGTACCCGCCGACCTTACAAGTAAAGAGGATATTAAGTTAATGGTAAAAACCACCATGGAAAGATTCGGTGAAGTTGACATATTAGTCAATAACACTGGAGGTCCTCCCACGGCTCTTTTTGTAGAAACATCTGAGAAGGATTGGCGCTGGACAGTAGATTCCCTGTTAATGAGCGTCATAAACTGCTGCAGAGAAGTCATACCCTTCATGAAAGAACACAAGTGGGGGCGCATCATTAACATGACATCTTTCGCTGTTAAACAGCCAGCAGAGAGGCTAATTTTATCTAATTCTATTAGAGCCGCAGTGCTGGGCTTGACTAAAACCATGTCAAACGAATTGGCAGAATATGGTATATTAGTTAATGCGGTTTGCCCCGGCTGGACTCTTACAAAAAGAGTTGAAGAATTAACCAAATCAACAGCTGAAAAAACCGGGAAAAACTACGAGGAAGTAATTGCTGAATGGGCAAATAGCATACCTTTGAAGCGTCTAGCTAAACCAGAAGAAATTGCCAATTTAGTAGTTTTCTTAGCCTCTGAGAAAGCAAGCTACATAACGGGAGCAGTGATGCAAGTTGACGGCGGCTTTATTAAATCTCTTCTTTAGGCTGAAGCCAATGCGCTGAACAAAGTAAGCCAGAACAATTATACAAGCAGCTATTGTAAGCACGCTTGAAACAACAATTATTATTACGTTATCAGTTCCTGAGATAAAAGCTATTGAAATAACTGCTAAGAAAACACCAAAATAAAGACTTGCGTTACTAAGCAAGAATTGGGTGAATTCTGTTCTAACGAGTTGTTGATACTTGTTCAACAGAATAATCATCGATGCAAATGCTAGGAATATTATTACTAGAGTGTAAGTAGTATCCGCCCAATAGGCATAAGCACTTAGCGTAAGTAGAATCCCAACTTCATCTCCTATCAAGCCGCCACCAGCACCAAAAAGAATCGCGGCTAAACGATCAATTTTTTCACTTTGATAGCTTATGCCTAACCAACCGCCTATGGCAAGCAAAGCTATTCCATACCAAAAATGGTGAACATGGTATTCTCCGCTTATCAGAACAACAGTTGGGTTCAAGATGGCGAAGGTTCTGGCTATTATGAAGGACCCTATAAAAGAGAATAAAGCCAGAATTGAAAGGTTGGGTTTCTGCTTAATTTCTTCTTTTGAAGCCATTTTTGCTGAGCACACCCATGTAGTTTGTGGCGTGCGCCAGAGGCGACATTGTTTAAGGCATTTTGCTCAATGTTGCTTCGAATGTTTGTTGGCGTCCTCTACGAAGCACTGCGATTCGCACTCTGCCGCCGATTTTTCTGTTATGAATCTCGCTGAGTAAATCTTCAATGTTGTCTATCGCGCCGCTATCCATTCTCAGAATTATGTCGCCAGTAGCGATTCCTGCATGTTCTGCGGGGCTGTTTTCTGCAACCTTAGTTACAAGGACTCCGCTGTCGACTGGCAAATCGTAATAGCTTGCTATTTCTTCAGTAATGCTTAAACCGACTATGCCAAGCCAAGGTCTAACAAAAACCCCAGTTTTAATCATGTCCCCAGTGCATTCTTTAGCTGAATTTATTGGAATTGCAAATCCGATACCTTGCGCATACGGAATAATCGCAGTATTTATCGCAACAACCTTTCCCTCCAAATCCACAAGGGGACCTCCACTGTTTCCAGGGTTTATCGCAGCATCAGTCTGAACAAGATTTTCTATAAGCCCTCTTTCTGATTCTATTGTTCTATTCACAGCGCTTATAACGCCAGACGTGACGGTTGGACCTCCGGCTAATCCGAAGGGGTTCCCAATTGCATAGACTCTTTGACCAACCCGCAACTTGTCGGAATCACCAAGTTCTGTGGCTATTAATCCTTTTTTGCTTACTCTTATAACAGCTGTATCGTGAACTGGGCATGTGCCAATAAGGCGTCCTTCTATGATTTCACCCGTCCATAATGTTACATCTATTTTCTCAGCTCCGCCAACTACGTGATTATTTGTTAAAATGTAGCCGGTTTGATCAATTATTGTTCCAGAACCCATGCCTTTCACTGGAACTGCTTGATAAAACATGTGGTGAACAATTTTAATCGTGCTTATGTTAACCACGCTCTTGCTCACTTTCTCCAAAATATCTAATACTGTTTTTTCGTCAAACGAGGACAAATTCTCACCCATAATTTTGCAGTTTAAATTTACAGTCTGTTAATTGTATTCTCATTATTCAATTTTTTCTTGTCTAATTACTGTTTTAGTCTAAAACTGATAGAAAAATTGTTAAAAAAGAAAAGTGACCAATTTTAATACTGCCAATATATGCAGAAAGCTTTTAAAAGACATCTCTTGAACAATAAAGCCATGCCAAACCAAAAGCCTCTCATGCTGTTAAGGCAATTGCTGAAAAACTCCAGAAAAAGTGACAGAGAACTGGCAAAAAGTCTAGGATTTTCCCAACCCACCATCACCAGATTAAGGACTAAACTTGAAAAAGAAAGGTACATAAAAACTTACACAATCATTCCAGATTTTACAAAACTCGGCTATCAAATTTTGGCATTCACTTTCAGCAAATTGAAATCTTATCCGACGCCAGAAGACGCTATAAAAATAGTGGAACAAGCCACAGAATGGGTAAACAGATACCCCAACGTAATTTTCGCTTCAGACGGTGAAGGACTTGGAGGAAAAGACGTCATAATGATATCAATTCACAAAGACTTCATTAAATACACAAATTTCATGCGGAAATACGCCTTGGAATGGGGTCACATGATAGCCACATTTGAAACGTTTCTTGTTAGCCTAGGTCCTGGGTTCAAAATGAAGCCTTTAGACCTTAAATATTTGGCAGACGACAAGAATGAAGAGACAAACGAAAAACGTCCAATAAAACACTAATTATCTTTCGGGCAGATTGACTTGCAGAAATTGCATTCTTCAATTTTTATGTTTGAGTCGGCTAGCTGGCAGAATTGGCACATGAGGCTTGTTTTCCGTATTGTGATACATGCTTGACAGAAAACTTCGAGAAATTCTGTTCTTTTGTAGGAACCATTTAGAAGTAAATTTACCATTTTTTGAATTGATGGTTTTAATTCATCTATTTCGTCGATTTTTATTACATAGCCTCTGACTTTTCGTGTGTATTTGCTTACTGCAGACTGAGAGATTTCTAGTAGTTCAGCTACTTCGTCTTGTTTCATGCCATGTTTTTCCACGAGTTCTTTTGCCATTAGAGCTTTTATGGCTGGCACAACGGATTTTACTGCTATTTCGCAGGGAATTATCAAGTGAGAATCACGGTATTGTATTCTTGTGGAAAAGTATATAAACATGACGTATGTCATATAAATTATGACGTATGTCATGACGGAGGGTCGAATACACTAACTTTTGAACCCCTCTCCTTTCCTCCTCAGAACCGTCATGACAACGTCAGAAGAACCCAACCATGACGATAGAAAACCACGAAACAACACTCGAAGGGACAGAAGAAACAGCAAGTCTAACAAGCATCATAAAACAATTAGAACAAAACTGTAAGAATTGTCACACTCTAACCCCTCTCACATGCGTAACAAACTGCAAAATCTGGGAACAAAAAAATGAGATGAGAGACTTATACGAAAAAATGAAAACTCCCAATTTCATGACAAACCTACTGAACACATTAAAGAACAAAAGACGCCTACAAATATTGGACCTAATCTCTAAAAGTAAACAATCCATGCTAAGACTTCAAAAAGAATTGAAAGCCTTAGGATATTATCACAGTCAACAAACAATAGCTCAAGAATACATTAAGCCGCTAATTGATGTTGGCTTAGCTAAAGAAAACCAGAACTTATATTCGGCAACACTTTTTGGTTGTCAACTTAACGAAATAATAAAGAATAACCACGATATAGGCAATACTTTGCCTGCGCATTCTGAATGTTACGAAGAAATTGTTTTAGACATGATGCTAAACAAACCCAAAACCTATGAGGATTTTGAAGGCATAATTCCAACAAAAAGCATCGCACGAATCTTGAATCGACTTCAGAAAGTTAACTTAATTGAAACGACAAAGGAGAATGACTACGTCTTCTTTTTCCGAACACGAAGAGATTCACATAAAGCAAGATTTTCGCCGACAGAAGAAAGAATTTACCAAAACATTTCAGAGGAAGGCATTTCTGCACGTAAATTATGTGAAAAAACGAAAATTTCTCTGAGAAGGACGTACAAGTATCTGCGAAGGCTTAAAGGGAAAAAACTCGTATTTACGAGAAAAAAACCAAAAACCTACAAACTAACTGCTAAAGGTATTCAATTGGCTAGTATGCTTAGAGAACTGCATGACTTAGCTTTAGAAGCGTTTAAGATTACTGCCCAAACTATCAACAAAACCAAAAATACGAAACACTGATGCTGAACAATGGCGCAGGAAATCGAATGAAGGAAAAGAAAACAACTCCATCAACAATCATGCGATATGCTGAATAGAATCAAAGTTTATAGACTGATTTTATAAGCGTATTGGACTATTGTCTCCAATATTGTGATGTTTCATTTCTTCCTTTTGCATGCCTTGAAATCTAAAGTTCTAAGCCAAAGTAATTTTTTATGCAGACTTTTATAAGGAAAAGTTAAGATTATATTTTCTTAAATCCGTCTTGAATATTCAAAAGAGGATAAGCTTTGAAAGTTAGTATAGTTTCTTTAACTTGTTGCGCTGGATGTGTGTCTTCTCTTTTGAATGCTAGTGACGCTTTATTTGAGGTTCTTTTCGGAGATTTTGAGATTGTTTACTCGCCAACATTTGTAGATTTGAAAGAGGTTCCGGAAGTTGATTTGGCAATAGTTGAAGGCGGCGTCAGAACAGAAGCAGATGAGAAGTTAATCCGCGAAGTTCGAGCTAAATCTAAAATTCTTGTTGCTTTGGGAATCTGCGCAACCCATGGAGGAGTGACAAGCTTGGGCAACGTAACTTCCCTAAAGAAGCTTTTGGAAAAAGAGTACTTCCTCCTCGATACAAGTAAGCTCCCAGAATTAGAGGATTTAATGTATCCCATATGCAATTTTGTCGACATAGACTATTACATTCCAGGATGCCCGCCCATGCCTTTCTTAATCGTCCATACATTAAAGAGCATAGTGAGTGGAAAACCACCAGTCCGCCATCAAAGCGTAGTCTGCACAGAATGCCACAGAAAAATAATAGCTGCAAAACTTGATAGGCTTTATGGCATATATGAGAAAGAAGCAGACCCAGTGCTATGCCTAGTAAGTCAAGGCTTCATTTGTTTAGGTTCAATGACACGTGAAGGATGTGGTGCCCCATGTCCAAGAGCTGGATTCACATGTTTCGGATGCAGAGGCCCACCGGACTCGTTGATGTATAGGTCAAGAGACATGTATGCATTTTTAATCAAGGTTATATCAAGAAGAACCAGTATCCCAGAAGAAACAATTAGAGGGGAGCTTTATCGCAATCCATTCATCTTTCACACTTTTATTTTTTCAAAGTTTGAACGGTCAAAAGCGAGGGAGAGAGTAATTTGAGCGACAATAGAGAGATAACTATTTCACCGACTACTAGGATTGAGGGACATGGAAAAGTCACAATAATACTTGATGAGGCTGGAAATGTTTCAGACGCCTATTTTTATGCTACAGAAATCCGTGGCTTTGATTACTTTCTAAGGGGGATGGATGCAGAGAGATTACCATTCATAATTTCAAGAATTTGCGGCGTCTGCTCGACAGCCCATATATTAGCTTCTGTTAAAGCCATAGAACGCATATTTAAAACGGAAATAACAGAAACAGCAAGAAAACTTAGAGAGCTTTTGCTTATGGGACAGATTATCATCAACCAGTCTCTCGTATTCTTCTTCTTGACGTTGCCAGATTTCTGGTTCTCGCCAGAAGAAAATCCTTCGAAAAGAAACATCTTCCAAATCGCTCGAGAGAAGCCTGAAATAGGCAGAAAAGCCATCAAATTGAGAAACTTTGGCACCCAAATCTTAGATGCAATCGGAAAACGCGAAGTACACGTGGTTTCCGTAATACCTGGCGGTTTAATAAATCCACTTAAAAAAAGAGAACGCGAAGAACTGCTCAAATTAGCAGAAAACGCCTGCGCAATAACAAGAGAAGCGCTTACACTCGGAAAAGAACTTTTTGAAAAGAACTGGCCAGACTTTCGCAAGGCAGGCGATTACAAAACCAACTATATGGCTCTAACAAAAGACGACGCCATAGAGTTTTATGACGGCAAAATTCGCATCATAGGTCCCAGTTGTGAAGCGTTATCTGAATTTGACGCACAAGAGTACATGGAACATGTTGAAGAAAAACGCTATGAATGGACGTATGCCAAGTTTGCCTACTTGAAGACTTTAGGATTGCCAAAGGGAATAGTGCAAGTTGGTCCCACTGCGAGGATTAACGTAAACAAAAGAGCAACTACAGAGATTGCTAATAAAGAGTTGGAAGAGTTTAAGCGAAAATTTGGAAGCCCAGCCTTTGCTACTTTGCTTTTTGATTATGCCCGCCTCATAGACCTAATATACTCATGTGAAAGAGCTAGGGAGTTGTTAGAAGACGAAGACATAACACAAGCTGATACGAGAGTTAAGGTTATTCCTAAAAGTGGTAGAGGGATCGGAGTCATTGAAGCGCCTAGAGGCACACTTGCCCACGAGTACACCATAAACCGAAATGGACGTTTACGCAATATGAGGTTGATAATACCAACCCAAGTGAATAGCGCGGCAATAAATCTGAATGTTAAAGATGCAGCCGCAGAATTTATTCAGCAAGGCGACGTAAAGCCGGGGCTTTTGAATCGAATAGAGATGGTGATAAGAGCTTACGATCCATGCATAAAATGCGCCACAAGACAAGTTAACGAAAATTTAAGGGTGGAAATAATAAACAGTAAAGGCAAACTTCTAAAAGTTCTTAGCGCTTAAGTTAGAATTTTTATGGCTTGACCTGGACAGTTAACTTCGCATGTTCTGCATTGAATACAATTTTCTTCGCTTACAATTTTTGGCTTTTCTGATTTGCTATCACGAAAAATCGAAACAGGGCAAATTTCCACGCAGATTCTATCAATGTCTTCGACACATTTGGCGTAGTCTATTACTATTCTAACCATGTTTTTGACCATTTTTAGGAAATAGTTTTCTGAAACTATTAAACCTTCTCATTTTAGCTGTAACTCTCTTTCTATCCAGAATTTATTTTTCGCTTATGTTCAGTGGTGATGTCCATGTTCTCTAGGCTTTTCTTTTTCAATCTTGTCCATGTATTTTTTGGGATTTTTCTTAAATTCTTCTTCACAATGTTGTGAACAGAAGTAGAGGACATAGTTTCCATACTGCAGTTTGCTGTAGACACTCTCAAGTTCCAGTTTCATTCCGCAAACTGGGTCTGTCATCACATGCTTTTTTTCCTTGAACTCTGCAATTTTGGGTTCGTATTTTCTCAAAGTCTGGCTGTTAAAGGCAACTATGACTGTGCTTAATGACATGATTAATGCACCTACTGCTGGGCTTAGAATTATTCCAATGTTATATAGGATGCCAGCTGCCAGTGGAATAGCGATTATGTTGTAGCCAGATGCCCACCATAAATTCTGAACCAATTTCGAATATGTTTTCTGCGAAAGATCTACGATTTTTGGTACATCTCTGGGGTCATTCCTTACTAGGATTATGTCTGCACTTTCTATGGCTACATCTGTTCCAGCACCTATGGCGATGCCAACATCCGCGGTAACAAGGGCTGGAGCATCATTAACACCGTCACCCACCATGGCAACTTTATAGCCTTTCTCCATCAGAAGTTTGATTTTTTCTGCTTTTTTATCTGGCAAAACTTGAGCAAAATAATAGTCTATGTCGAGTTCTTTGGCTACCCAATGGGCTACTTCTTCAGAATCTCCAGTTAGCATATAAACAGCTTTTCCATTCTCTTTAAGTTGCTTAACTGCTTCACGGGATTCTGCTCTTATAATGTCTGAGAGAGCAAAAGCGCCTGCAAGTTTTCCCTCAGATATTGTGAAAACGACTGTTTTGCCTTGTTCCTGCAACTCTTTTATTCTTTTGTCGTCTACTTCTATTTTCATTTCTTCAAGAAGATTGGGGCTTCCAACATAGACTTCTTTTTTACTAATTTTTCCATAGGCGCCTTTGCCGGGCAAAGCTTTGAAATCATTAGTTTGTGGAATTTCTATGCCTTTTTCTTTTGCATGTTCCACTATGGCTTTGGCAATTATATGTTCCGAATTGAGTTCAATGCTCGCAGTTAGTCTTAAAAGTTTGTCTTCTGGAATGAATGAGATCACGTCGCTGACGCCGAATTTGCCTAGAGTCAGAGTGCCGGTTTTGTCGAAAACCACGGCGTTCACGTCTTTTACCATTTCAAAGGCTTTTCTGTCTCTGATGAGGATTCCGCTTTTTGCAGTTATGGATGTTGAGAGCGCAACCACTAAGGGAACAGCTAAGCCAAGGGCGTGGGGACATGCAATGACTAGAACCGTAACAGACCTTTCTAAGGCAACATCAGGAAGCCCTGAAAAGAACCACACAGCGTATGTGATTATCCCGACAGCGATAGCCACATAGAAGAGGAGAGCGGCTGCTCTATTTGCCAAATCTTGAGTTCTTGATTTGCTTTCTTGCGCTTGTCTCACAAGCTTAATTACTTGCGATAAATAGGTCTCTTCGCCAATTTTTTCTATTTTTACTTTCAAGACTCCTTCGCCGTTGATGGCTCCACCAATGACTCTGTGGTTTTCTTCCTTCAGAACAGGCTTTGATTCTCCAGTTAATAGTGCCTCGTTGACTGAGGATTTGCCTTCAAGAACACAGCCGTCTGAAGGTATTTTCTCACCTGGGCGGACAAGAACAGTGTCGCCTTTTTTCAGTTGCGAGACTGGAACGTCTGTGATTCTACCATTTTCTACTAGATGGGCTGTTATGGGCATGATTTTAACAAGTTCTTCTAATGCTTGGGAAGCACCAAGAACCCTTTTTGCTTCTATCCAATGTCCAAGAAGCATCACATCGATCAACGTGGCAAGTTCCCAAAAGAAATCTTTTCCAGCTATCAGAAAAACAGTTGCGGTGGAGTAGAAAAAAGCCACTGATATTGCAGTAGAGATAAGTGTCATCATTCCTGGCTGGCGCATTTTTACTTCTTGGACCAAGCCTCTCAGAAAGGGACATCCGCCATAAATGTAGACAATTAATGAAAGAACGAACAAAACTTGTTTTGGGAAGGGCACTTGTATCCATGTAAGATTAAACCATGCCTGAATCATTTCAGATAGTAATAGAATTGGGATAGTAAGTGCTACCGAGACAAAGAACCTGTTTTTGAATTGTTGCATGTACTGTGCATGACCATGATGATTGTGTTGCATTTCACATTCTTCTCATTTACTTGTTTCTTTGTTTGTCAATTTTGACTGCCATTATAGTCATTAATGCTTAGTTTAGTCATTAATGCTTAGTTGAAAAACATAGAATAATAGAAGATTAAATTTTCCGCTACTAGAAGGGTTTTATCCCCCAGGGGCGCCATGGAATGGAACGTTCTTCCAGAGAAGTTCCCACCAATCTTCTTCTGTTATAGTTTCTCCACGCACGAGAATTTCGAGCACCATTTTCAGAAGCTCGTGATGCCTTTTTTCATCAGCCAAAATAGCGTTTAACAGGAGCTTAACCTTGTCATTTTCAACTGTTGGCAGTATCTTGCTGATTTTTTTGATGAGTTCTGCTTCCATACGAATATGCTTTTCCACAAGAGCCTTTTGCTTGTCTAAATGCTCTTGTGTAAGAGCTCGCGAAACCGTTGTTAACAACTCGGTAGCTGCAGCATACATTTCAGCATGCTTAACAGAATCTAAAGATATTCCTTTTAAAACACCTTTTACAGGTGGATTCTTCACGTCAACCAAAGCATTGTTTAACGAGTCCACAATTTCATTTTCGACAAGAATTTGAGCTTTCAGAAATTTTATTAGGTCACTTTTTGATTTCAACTGTTTTTTGCCTCCTTTCTTGCTTAGAACATGTTAGGCTTTATGCATAAGTCTTTCGGCAATGTGCCTTCCAAATTCTCTGCATTTTTCTAAAGCAGTTTGGTCAGGCGTATATTTAATTAGAAGCGGCGGTTCAACGACTTGCATTTCAAATTTGTTTTTCATAATTTCCAGTATTAGCCGCGGAGCTTCACCGCTCCATCCATAAGACCCAAAAGCCGCGCCAATCTTGCCTTTCAAATTGACGTTTTTGGCAGCTGCTTCTTCGAATAAGTTTTTCATGTCGATAGTCATGTCATGGTGATACGTTGGAATTCCAACAGCTATGGCGTCGAAGGTGCTTAGCGTTTCAGGTAGAACATGATAGTCTAATTTTACTTCCACTCCTTGAACTGTTTTGGCGCCTTCTTCCACGACTTTAGCCATCTTCTCAGTGTTTCCAGTGCGACTATAATACAAAATGAGAATTTTTGCCATAGCTATTCCACCGTAAACGTTTAGAAAAACATACTTTTAGAATTTGTTTTTGATTTCATTTGCAATTTTTGTGCCGTATTCTTTGCTTTTGGCAAGTTCCTGCTCCGACACTGGTCCCTTCATGCCTTGAACAAGCATTGACAATCCAGAATGTAGAATCCTCGATTGTGAAGCATCCTCACCTATTTTCTGCTTCATCTTTCTAACTGCTTTTTCAATATCCCTTCCAATATACGTGTCAAAAACAGCAACATACTTCCCTTCTAACCGTAGTTTGCCAAGCTTGTCAATGAACTTTTTGACGCCTCTGGTTGGTCCGCCAAAATGGTTTGGAGAACCAAGCAAAATCAAATCATAATTGACAACATTTTCAAGGTCAACTTCTTTAAGCTCCTTAACAACTGTTTCTATTCCTGAAACTTCACGTGCACCTTCGGCAATGGTTTCTGCCACACGTTTAGTATTGCCATACTTCGACTCATAAGCCACAATAATCTTAGCCAAGACTTTCACCTATCACCATGAAGTTTGCCATGAGCGAATATAAGAGTATTGCAGCCGCCGGTCGTCGTCAAGCGAGTCAGAAATCAAAGTCCAATCTATATATAAGGGTGGTCTAGTTGCCACAGAAAGTCAGAAGAAAACTCGGAAAGATAGCTGTAACTTGTGTTAAATCTTAAGTAGCGGCTATCACCTATATTCATTTTGAAGAATCTTGAAGAAGCCTGTTTTTCTCATTGCAGTCCTATCCGTTATGTTAATTGGCATCATAGGATTGACGCCTGCGGTTCAGCCGACAACTGCGAAATCTGAGCCAATTCAAGGCATTATACCCTGGAGCGATTGGAAGCATTACCACAACTACACAGAAATTGTCAATACTCTTATTTACCTAAATAAAACATACCCAAGCATTGTTGATGTTTTTCCAATAGGAAAAAGTTGGCAAAACCGGACAATATATTGTATAAGATTAACAAACGAAAACATACAAAAAACAAAACCCAAAGTGCTTTTTGTAGGTTATCATCATGCCCGCGAATTGATAAGTGCTGAACTGCCTCTATACTTCGCAGTTGAAGCAGCAACTCAGTATGGTACAAACGCAACTGTCACCTTCATCCTAGACAACAGCGAAATTTACATTATTGCAGCAACAAATGTTGACGGTTTCGACGCAGTGAGACGAAATCCCTGGCAGCGTAAAAACGCTCACCCCTACGATGATGATGGTGATGGACTATTGGACGAAGATCCGCCGGAAGACGAGAATGGCGATGGCTACGTAGAATGGTTGTGGAAGTCATCTGCACCAGCATCCATGGAAGGCGTGAACGAAGATGGGGACAGCATGGCAAATGAAGACTGGATTGGAGGCGTGGATCTAAACAGAAATTATGGATACAAGTGGGATGCACCAGTTATCAGCGGCAGCTCGGACCCAGATTCAGAAGTTTACGGAGGATCAGCACCATTCTCCGAACCAGAAACGCAAGCAATAAGAGACTTAGCATTACAGCACAACTTCAAATATGCAATAAGCTTCCATTCCGGTTCCGAATGCATAATTTATCCATGGGGATATACAACCACCCCCACATTGCATGAACCAATATTCAAACAAATAGCAGGAAACTTGTCCGCACTTACAGGTGCAACAGCTGTTCAAGCCGCTCAAGGTCTCTACACAGCGTCTGGATCTTGGGACGATTGGATGTACGGAAACAGAAGCGTTTTGGCTCTTACATGTGAAATCTACGTAAACCCCAACGCATTTAAATTGCAAACTGAGTCTTCGGGATTGTCACGCCTAAGAGGAGTCTTCCAGTTTTATAACCCCGACCCCCGCGATATCGAAAAGGTAATTCAACGTTGGCTACCAGTTTTCATTTATATTTCAAACAGAGCAATAACCAAAAATGTAGAGTTTGCTCAGGCAGTGACCACCTTAAAAGCTGAAATCTCCTCTGCTGTTCAAGGAAAACCTGTTATTCTAAAGGCATACTTGAAAGATATATACGGGAACCCAGTTAGAGGCGTAAAAGTAGAGTTCCAGATATTAGGTTGGCCTAGTTGGACACAGATAGGTTCTGCTTTTACTGATTCTAATGGCGCCGTGTCAATTAGTTACACGCCTCCGAGAATTGGAACGTTCCAGGTAAGAGCACTTTTCAACGGCGCCACAGAATATTCACAATCGATAAGCGAGATTGCATTTTTGGATGTGCAAAGAGATTTCAGTCTATTCATCACTTTTGGCTACTTTAGCCTGGCACTGGGAGTTACTGTTGGATGCCCAGGAGTATACGCTTACTATCGAAAGAATAAAATTAAGAAACAACTTCAACAAGACCAATATGAACGTTTTATGTCACGTTGGAACGCTTTTCTACAGGTTGTTGAAGAAGAGCAAAGCAAGAGACGCGCACTATAATTTTTCTTTAAAAACACCATCGGAAGGCTTCAGAGTTACAGAATTTTATAGCAATAAAAGAGCCTACATCAAACCGTTTTTCATGAAAGAAGGAAGCTGGGGATGGGAGTTGAACCCACATATAGCGGCTCTGCAGGCCGCCGCCTGAACCGTTCGGCCACCCCAGCACTTAGCCAAAAGAAACTTGCGCAGTAGGCTGTAATAAATATTTTTTAGTCTATTCCAAGCTTCTTTGTAATTTCTCCGTAAACCTTCAAAGCAGAGTTTTCGTCTTTAACGTTTTTTATGAGCATACGTCCGCCGTTGAATAGGCTAATTTCGAAATTTTTGTAGTTAAAAATTATCGCCAGCGAAGATTTAATGCGAATCCTAAAATGTTGTTTGATAGTTTCATATAGTTCATTAAGGCTTATGCTTAATGGTTTTTCCGGGTTAATGTTAACAGTGTCCCGTCCACATAACCAAACAAGTTTGCTTTGCTGTTCTGGTATAGCCACTGTAGCTTGACATGCAGGACAGTTTTCCCTTTTAAAAATATCTATAGTTGTGAAGTACATGTCGCTGAAATCACATATCATAAACTTGCCTTTCAAAGCTGAACCAATGCCGGTCAGAATTTTTATGGTTTCCATCGCTTGCATAGTTCCAATTATGCCTGGAGTAACTCCAAGCACGCCGCGAACATCACATGTCAATAAATAATCGTCTGTGATGCTTGGAAGGACACATTCCAAACATGGCGTTTCCGGCGAAGCAAAAACTGAAAGATTGCCTTCAATCCCTATGGCTGCCCCAAAGATATATGGGATACCAAGCCTTGCGCATGTACGGTTAACCAAGTAACGTGTACGCATGTTATCTAAACCGTCAACAACACAGTCCATTCCAGAAAGAAGCTTCTCCACGTTATCAGCATTCAAGTTTTCAGGAACAGCCTCAACCTTTACCAGAGGGTTAGTTTCGCTTAATCGTTTAGCAGAAACCTCAACCTTTGGATAATGCAAATCAGCTGGGCTGTACAGAACTTGCCTATGTAAATTCTGAATCTCCACAGTGTCTTGATCTATCAAACGCAAGTAGCCAACTCCAGCGAGCGCTAGATAAAGCGATGAAACTGTTCCTAAGCCGCCAAGCCCAATAACTGCAATCTTCGACTCGGCAAGCTTCTTCTGCCCCTTTCTGCCAAGCTCTTTCATGACGATTTGGCGGCTGTAAAATTCGTTATAAAGCGACTTTTTCTTAGCTTTCGACATTCTAAACAATCTCCTATTCTAACATGCTTTATTCAGCCTTATATCTACCTTTTTTCAAAAACTGCTTTTCATAGATTTCCCTAACCCTCTGAATGGTGTCAGCTTCTTCAGGCATTTTATCATCTCTTATGCGACTTATTCTCGCAAACCGCAAAGCCATTCCACATTTGTATTTTGGACTTTTCTGAATCTCGTTGTACGTCACTTCAACAACTGTTTTCGGAGTCACAAACACTCTTCTATGCTCCTCTTTTATGGCTGATTCCTTAAGACGCTTAGTCATCTCGATAATTTCGGCATCAGTCAACCCTTTAAAGGTCTTACCTACCGCTAAGAATTCGCCAGATTCCACATCACGCGCCGCCAGATAATAGTCTGAAAGCCACTCATGCCTACGACCGTAACCGTATTCCGCTGCGATAATTACCAAATCTAAGGGTTCAAGAACAGGTTTTATCTTAAGCCATCGTTTTCCACGAACTCCCGGCGTATAGGGACTATCAGGTTTTTTCGCCATCAGCCCTTCATGTCCAGCGTCGATAGCCTCTTTAAGAAAACGTTCTGCCTCTTCAAGTTTATCCGTTACCAACTGCTTCGTTAATGGTATTCCGCCAACATTTTCTGCCAATATTTGTCTTCGGCGTGTATAAGGAAGGGAAATTAGACTTTCACTATTGAGATATAAAATGTCAAACAGATACAACTTGGCAGGTATTCTTTCAGCCGCATCTTCTATGGCATGGACTCTTCGGAATCTACGCATCAAATGCTGAAAAGGAATAGGATAACCATGACTGTCAACCGCTATAACTTCGCCTTCCAATATTACTTCCTTCGCTGTAATGTTTTTTCTAGCTGTTTCGACAATTTCTGGCAAACTTTCAGTGACATCAGTCAGTCTCCTACTGAAAATTCGCACTTCATTATTGAGCTTGTGAATTTGAACTCTAGCCCCATCCAATTTATGCTCAAAAGAGGTTTTTCCCTCATGCTCCTTCAAAGCTTCAGCAATGCCATCAGCCATCTGAGCCAGCATAAGCCCAACAGGCCTAAAAACCTTAAACTTAATTTTTGCCAATCCTTCTTTGCCTTGTGTTTTGGCAATAACAGCAACTTCGCCTATATCGCCAATGGTCATGCTTGCCTTCTGCACAGTATTCAGTGGAATCTGGAAAGCTTCAGAAACCGCCTGCTCCATTAACCCTTCGTGAAAGCCAGTCCGCATTTCACCTATGAAAATCTTAATCAGGTACTTGGCTTCTAAAGGCGAAGCAAGGCTTAGCAAGGCTTCTATTAAGCGTTCCTTCTTTTCTCTGGAGCCAGCCCCAATTGTTTCAGCTATCGCCTCTAGACTGCGCCTAACTTCCGCTATTGTTAATGTTCTCTCAAAAAGCGTTACTTGCCTTTTGACCTTGGCTTCTTCAAAAACTGTTTTTGTGGCTGAACCAACGTCGCCAGTTTTGCCGAAAGCATCTAAGAAGACTTTCCAATCGATGCCTGTTATACGTTTTATTATGTCGCTTAAGGTTGCCCAACTAACTTCGAGAGTTTGTTGACTCCATTTTGGAAAAGCCCTTCCAAGAATCATAGAAACTGCTGGCTCAACTTCCTGTGCTTCTAAATTCTTCAAAAAGTCTGCAACCATGTCTATCATAAGAAGACGCTTACGTGTTGCTCCCAATTTTTCGCACAGCTCAGCCAGAGCCTTGAAAGACGTTGCCATGACGTTAACCTTTAAATAATGTATACTTCAACCTATTATTTTTAGGCATATCAGGAATGAGCGTGAAGAATTTTTGCGAATATTGGAAAAAAGAAATTGTTAATTAGAGTTTCTATGTTTTAGAATGAAGCTTCCTCCAGCTTCGCTTTCACTTCTTTTATTTTCTTCTCGATTCCCTTGACTTTTTCCTTGTTTTTCATGGCATTGTAGCAGTCTCTAGCGTATTCCAATGCACTAACGCCGTATCTGTCAAAGCCTTTATCGAAGGAAAGTTCAGCGGATTTCATGAAATGCTCAACCGCTTTTTCATAGTCCTTAAGCATTAATGCGCTTTCGCCAGCCTTATAGAGCATAGAGGCAGAGTCAAAGAAATTGTTCGCTTTATGATACAATTCAGATGCGCGCAGTGCTTTTTCTTCAGCTTCTTTATATTTGCCAATTTCGTAGAGAGTATTAGCTTCCTTATGCAGCTTAACTGGGTCTTCTTTCACTTTTTCAGCCATAATAGCCAACTCCGAATTGCTATGTATCTGCATCTAACTCCCATTTAGACTTTCCCATTCTAAAAATCTTGAAGGCTAACGTTAAAAAGGATTCTACAAGAATATGAGCATTAAAATGTGGAGAAAAGTCGCATGAAAATCTGTGATGCGCATGTGCACTTGGGAAAATCAGGACCTTGGCAACCCTACATTAATCCAACAATATATGTAGATGAGCTCTTGCGGCTATTCGACAAATATGATGTTGAAAAAGCCGTTGTGTTTCCGAACCCTAATGTGTGCGACAAATATCCAGAAATGAACAATTACATTGCCGAGTCTGTCAAGAAATATCCAAAACGTTTAATCGGTTTTGGACGTATTGACCCAAGAAGAGACGACGCCATAAAAGAGTTGAACCGTATAAAAAACCGTTTAGGCTTGACTGGGCTTAAGCTACATCCATTCGTCGAATGCTTCAGACCTGACCACCCATTTTTTGCCAAGTTTTTCAAGCAAGTCAACAAATTAGAGCTTCCAGTGTTGTTTCATTCTGGTGATGGCTTTTCCTCGCCAGGACTTATTTTGAAAATTGCTAAAAAGTATCCAAAACTGCCCATAATTCTTGCGCATCTACGAGAACCAGCTGTTAGTGCTCTCAAAGAATGCGAGAATATTTACGTAGAGACTTCTGGCACTCTACCAGATTTCATTGAACTTTCAGCTGATATAGATGAAGACCGTATATTATTCGGTTCTGATGTGCCCTATTATCGCTACCTAGTCCAAATAGCTATAGTTGAATCAGCCGAGATTTCCCAAAAGACCAAAAGGAAAATCTTCTATGATAACTTTCAAAAAATGTTTAACCAAAGAAAAGCAAAATGAGAAAAGCTGGTAGAAGTATTGCGGGTCCAGAGTACCATTCAAATTTGCCCAAACGCTTGAAAAAGCCTAAAAAGTAGATGCCACCAATCCTATTCGGAGAGGCCATAAGTGAATGCTAAAAAAGATTCTACAAAGATAACTGTTAGGCTTGCAATTGCATCTGTTTTCGCTGCTCTTGTATGCATCGCAACCATAATTTTTGTTATAAGTGTCCCTGCAACAACCGGATACTTCAACATAGGTGAAACAGTTATTTACGTGGCAGCTTTGCTCTTCGGTCCATATGTAGGCGCGTTCGCTGGCGGTGTAGGCGCAGCCATTGCCGATATAATAGTCGCGCCTGTTTTTGCACCCGCCACGTTAGTAGTGAAAGGTTGCGAAGGTGCCATTGTAGGGTTTTTGAACAAGAAAATGTTCCCAAGCGCTCCAAAATCTAACTGGAGAATCTACACCATACTGTTAGGAGTGGTTATAGGCGTGTTGCTCGCGGTAACTGGTTCTGTTACTATCAGCGGATATGTGGAGCTATACTGGGGCATTCCCCCACAGGAAAATCCAACTTTAACGGGCTACATCCCGCCCGAAACATGGTATTTACTAGGAGGAATCGCTGCGTTACTTATCATTCTTATCGGCTTCAAAATGGAACCAGAACTGGGGCGTTCTATTTTCTCCGTAATCGTGGGAGGTTTAGAAATGGTTGCAGGATATTTTCTCTACGAACAACTAGCGCTTAACAAAGCTGCAATTGTAGAGATTCCCATAAACATTGGACAGATGCTAATTGGATTAATTATTGCAATTCCAATTGTAAAGATTGTGTTGCGCAGCTTACCGCAACTTAAAAGCTGAAAAGCGCAATTATTCCAAGAGGATTAAAAATGAAACTACCGCTTGGCAAAATTCCTAAAAAAATCTTAGAGGAAGTGGTCTTCAAAAATCTTGGCATCAAACGTAAGGAAGTTGTTTTGGGTCCTTCCGCAGGAATCGACGGTGCTGTCATAGACTTAGGCAATAAATCTTTGATTACTGCTATGGACCCTATAACAGGCGCGATAGAGCGAGTTGGCTGGCTTGCTGTAAACATTAACGCTAATGATGTTGCAACGTTCGGCGTTGAACCCATGTTCTTTTTGTCTTGTATTTTGCTTCCAGAGAAAGCAGACCGAAGAATTGTTGAGACAATATGCACACAGATGGACAAAGCCGCTAAAGAATTAAAAATAGCTATTGTCGGAGGACACTGCGAAGTAACCCCTGAATTGGCAAATCCCGTAATTGTTGGCTGCACCATAAGCATAACGGAAAAGGGGAATTACGTAACAGCTGGCGACGCCAAACCTGGAGACAAGCTAATACTGACAAAGAGCGCAGGGATTGAAGGAACCGCAATTCTTGCTGCAGACAGAGAAAAATACTTAAAAAAAGTGCTTAACCTGACCATATTGCAAAACGCAATAGATTTCTATAACTGTGTAAGCGTCGTCAAAGACGCAATCACAGCCTTTAAGACAGGAGGCGTAACTGCCATGCACGATCCAACAGAAGGTGGCATACTTGGAGGAATACATGAAATGGCTGACGCCTCAAAAACCGGCGTAAAAGTCTTTGAAGAAAAAATCCCAATAGCGAAAGAAACAGTGGAAATCTGCAAGTTTTTTAAAATAGACCCGTTACAGCTAATAAGCTCTGGAGCGCTACTAATTGCTGCAAAACACAACTACGAGGAGAAAATTCTCAAAGGTTTAAGGAAAGAAAAAATAGAGGCTTCTGTGGTCGGTGAATTTCTTGACGCAAGAGATAAACGTTTACTAAAACGTAGAGATGGCAAAGAAACAACACTAATTCGCCCAAAATATGACCACTTGTGGCGCGCTTTACAGAAAAAACTCAAATAAAAATGGTTCATAACAATCAATAAGAAACTTGATTTGCTTGATAAAAGGGAAAAACTATGCTACAAACTCCACATTTAAGAAAAACCCTCGTAACTGGTGGAGCTGGATTTATAGGAAGCCACCTTGTAGACGCATTATGCAGAAATAAGATGGAAGTTGTTATATTTGACAATCTTAGCTCTGGAAAACTTGAAAACATAAAGCAATGGTTGGATATGCCAAACTTCAATTTTGAGCGAGTTGACTTATTAAAGTTAGAAAAAATTCAAAAACACTTGTCTGGATGTGAAACTGTTTTTCACTTAGCTGCTAATCCCGAAGTCAGAGTTGGCTCAACAGACCCTAAAGTGCATTACGAGCAGAATATAACGGCAACCTTTAATCTTCTTGAGGCAGCTCGCAAAAATGGAAACATTAGGAATTTCGTTTTCACTTCCTCATCGACTGTTTACGGAGAAGCTGAAAAGATTCCAACCCCAGAGGATTATGCACCTCTCAAGCCCATATCTGTTTATGGCGCTTCCAAACTCGCTTCAGAGGCATTAATCACAAGCTATGCTTACACCTATGGATTCAAAGCCATAATCTATCGCCTAGCCAACATTATAGGACCGAGAACCCAACATGGTGTTATATACGACTTCATAAACAAGCTAAGGAAGGATTCGAAAAAGCTGGAAATTCTTGGAGATGGCACTCAAACAAAATCATATTTAGACGTTGAAGACTGCGTAAATGCGATGCTTACAGGGATGAACCATCTTAACAACGGAGTGAAAATATATAACATAGGCTCAGAAGACCAAATCAACGTGAAAGAAATAGCAAACATCGTCTGCAAAGAAATGGGCTTAAAGAACGTTGATTACGTCTATTCAGGTGGCGTGGACTGTGGAAGAGGATGGAAAGGAGATGTCAAAATAATGTTGCTAAGCATTGAAAAGATTAAGGCTCTTGGATGGAAGCCTACTCTGAACAGTCTTGAAGCAGTTGAAAAGACTGCAAAAGCTCTATTGAAGTAAAAGGAATGAGGTTTGCAAGAAAAAAGCAGAGGTTACCCGAGAATTTCAGTAGTAATTCCTGTGAAAAACGGGGAATCCCATATTCAAGAGCTTTTGGACTCGCTAATGCAAGTTGACTATGAAAAAGACAAATTAGAAATCATAGTGGTAGACGGAAACTCCACTGATAAAACGAGAGAGATAGCCTCAAAATATCCAGTTAAGCTTTTCACAGAGGAACAACCAGGGCTGAATGGTGCAAGAAACACTGGCTTAAGGCACAGCAATGGAGAGATCATAGCCTTCACAGATTTTGACTGTGTCATACCAAAAAACTGGGTGAAGAAAATTGTTGAAAACTTTCAAAACGCTAACGTAGGCTGCGTAGGAGGAAACGTCTTGGGATACTACGAGGATTTTCTATCTCGATATGCTGATGAAAGCTTCATGCCGGCAATGAGGATATTTAAAAAGCGAGAAGAGTTGGATTTTGTTAAGCCTCCTTTGGGTTATCCTGCTGGTTGCAATATGGCATTTAAACGTGAAGCCATAGAAAAGGCGGGAACATTCAATGAAGGCATGAAATATGGCTTTGACGAAGACGAGCTTGTGGAAAGAATATGCAGAGCAGGATACAAAATGGCTTTAGACCCCGAAGTTCTAGTCATGCACAAGCATCGCGCAACCATGCAGAGTCTTTTAAAACAGAACTTTTCTTATGGACGTGGACTTGGCAATGTGCTGAAAAAAATAGGATTGAAAAGCACGTTTTCAAAGTGGGCAGTTTTATGCCTTGCAGGTTTCATGTTTTGGAGCGCGCTAATGTTAACCTTAATTGTTTACACATTGCTTGCGTTCTCATTGGTGTCTTTAGCAGTGTTGATTTTTATGCTTCTGCTTCCACCAGCTGGACTAATGATATTTTATGCTTATCAGACAATGAAACGACACGGAAAATACTATACAATATTGGTTTATCCATTCATAGATATTGCCAGAATGACGGCTTTCATGTTTGGAACGATATATCAGTTACTAAGGTCGTGAATTTATAGGAGGGTGTCCTTAAGGATAACCTCTTCTAAGAGTTTGTTGGCTTCTAGGAGATGCTTATACCATTCCACAGTTTTAGTTTTCAGTGAATCTGTGACCTTATTGTTTTCTAATGCTTCGTAAACTTCTTTTGCTCCTTCCTTCGGCGTGTAATTGGGAACAAATCCAAGAATATTTTTTATCTTATCAAAGTTTACACGGTATGACCTCTTGTCTGGGCTTCCATACCATTCAATTTCGAAAGGCACCGAGAGCGTTTCCTTTATCAGCTCAGCCAAAGGAAAAATTTGCACATTTTGATCATTTGCGCCCACATTGAAAATTTGTTTGTTCACTTTATTTTCTGGGCTTTCAAGTACCATCAAAAAAGCTTTTGATGTGTCTCTCACATGGACGAAGGGTCGCCATTGGGTTCCATCACGCATAACAGGAATCTTTCTATTCTTGTAAACACCTAAAACCATGCCGTTTATTGCCAAGTCAAACCTCATTCGAGGCGACAAGCCATAAACAGTTGCTTGTCTCAAAACAGTCACAGTGAATCTGTCATCAGCTAGAGTCAGTACATCTTTTTCAGCTAAGACGTTGCTTTTTGCATAGGTTGTAAGAGGATTTGTCGGCGAAGCCTCATCTAGGATGCCTTCTTGAAAACCGTATACACTACATGTTGAGGCGAGAACATATCTTTTCACGCCATGTTCCTTGCTCAGTTTTGCAACTCTCACTCTTCCAAGATAATTTATATCCAAAGTCTTCAAAGGGTCAAGCTCGCCAGATGGGTCATTGGATAAAGAGGCTAAATCTATGACAGCGTCAACGCTCTTCAGCAAATTCGCATCAAACCAGCGGACATCATCTTTAACCAGTTCAAGGTTCGAGTCTGAGCTAACATCCTTTAAACTCTCTTTGCCAAAAAAGAACCTGTCTAGGCATATAATTTTGTATCCTTTTTCTAGAAATATGGGTATCATTACAGAACCGATGTAGCCAGCCCCACCAGTCACAAGAACCTTCATGATGGTCATCCTTTCTAATGCCTGCCTATTCTATTTGCATGGATTTTTAGTTTTCGCCGAGGATTTGGTAAGCTAAATATACGTTTAATTATTACATATGCCGTTGTTGAGAAAACCAATTGACAGCACGGAGTTATTCAGAATGAAGGGAATCTTGCTGGCTGGAGGATATGGAACTCGCCTTAGACCACTAACCTATATAACTAACAAGCATTTGCTGCCCGTATACGATAAACCCATGATTGAATATGGCTTAGAAGCACTTTATCTGGCAGGAATCAAAGATATCTGCGTCGTTTTAGGAGGCGCCAAACCTGAAGACGTAATAAAATATTTGGGCAACGGGTACAAGTATGGCGTGGACCTCTCTTATAAGTGGCAGGGCGAACCAAAAGGCATTGCCCACGCAATTCTCTGCACTAAAGACTTCGTTAAGGAAAATGCCTTCGTTGTTCATTTAGCTGACAACATTTTTCCTGATGGAATTTCAGATTTGGTTAGGAATTTTGACGAATCTAACTGTGATGCAAGAATTCTTTTAGTTAAAGTGAAAAACCCAGAAGGTTACGGCGTTGCCGAAATAAAAAACAACAAGCTTGTTGGGTTAGAAGAAAAACCAAAAAAACCGAAAAGCAACCTTATAATCGCAGGAGTTTATTGCCTTAAACCGTCAGTATTTAGGATAATAGAAGAGTTGAAACCTTCTTGGAGAGGAGAGCTAGAAATCACTGACACTTTGCACAAAATGGTGACCTCACCAAAGTACAAAGTAGAGCATCACATCTACGAAGGACAATGGTTTGACTGTGGCAGTTTCGAAAACATCTTAGAAGCTGGCTTATTCATCAAAGAAAGGATGAGGGGAAGATGACTGTAAACGCTAATGATAAAGAACTCTATACTCTTTTAGAGCGAATCTTCAAGGAAAAAAAAGAACAATTCATTCCAGGCAAGACAACCGTTCAATACGCATTAGCCGTTTATGACCATAATGAGATTTTTGAAGCCGTAAAATCTCTGCTTTCCGGATGGTTTGGAATAGGAAAATATGCGAGCGAGTTTGAAAAAGAGTTTTCAAAATTTTTAGGAATAAAACAATGCATATTGGCAAACAGCGGTTCCTCAGCAAACTTGCTAGCAGTTGAAGCCCTTCAGCTTCCAAAAGGAGCCGAAGCGATTACGCCTGCAACGACTTTTCCTACAACTATAAATCCTCTGATTCAAAAAGGCATCAAACCCGTCTTAATGGATATTAATCCTACCACCTACAACATTAACGCATCAGAATTGAAGAAGGCTTTTTCAAAGAAGGTTAAGCTTCTGATGCTTCCGCACACATTGGGTAACCCAAATGAAATAGATCAAATAATGGAGTTTGCAGAAGAACGCGACTTACATGTAATAGAGGACGCATGTGATGCTTTAGGCTCGCGATATGATGGAAGATATGTTTCAACATTTGGTGATATGGGCACTTTTAGTTTTTATCCGGCACATCACATTACAATGGGTGAAGGTGGAGCCGTAGTAACGAACAATGAAGAACTTTCCTTGAATGTCAGGTCCTTTAGAGACTGGGGAAGAGCTTGCGTATGTCCAGTTTGCACAATTGCATTAGACCCAAACGCTTATTGCCCTCTGAGATTCATGAAGACGCCACTTCCAGATTATGACAAGCGCTTCACCTACATTACAGTAGGATATAATTTGAAACCCTTAGATTTGCAAGCTGCCATGGGACTGCAACAACTGCGACGATTTCCACAATTTATGCAAAAGAGAAAAGAAAACTTCAAAAAGTTGTACAGCGAATTATTGAGATTTGAAGACTACTTTGTTCTTCCAGAATCATTGCCAAAGGCTGACCCATGCTGGTTTGCATTTCCAATAACAGTTAAAGAAAAAGTGCCTTTCAAAAGAAAGGACATAGTCAATTTCCTAGAAGAGCATCGCATAGCCACAAGACCGCTTTTTGCCGGAAACATTTTGCGGCAACCCGCCTACAAAGACATGGACTGCCGAGTAGTAGGAAAATTGGAGAACAGCGACAGAGTAATGAAATCTTCTTTCTTTATTGGAGTACACCCGGGACTAACAGAAGAAATGTTAAACTACATGATTGAAACCTTTGAAGAGTTCATAAGAAAGGTCAAATAATCAGTGAAGTAATGCAAAGAGGAATCTTTTTGAAAATATTGATTTTAGGCGGCATGGGCTTTGTTGGGAGCCATCTCTCTGAAGAGCTAGTTAACAACGGTCATGATGTTATCATCATATCCAAAAGTCAAAGGAAAATACAAAATATCGCTAATATCATGGACAAAGTGCAAATCGAGTATGGAGACATTACTAATTTTGGATGGCTAGAAACAAAAATACTCAAACATAAACCGGACGTAATCTTTCATCTCGCAGGCCAACTAACCCATTATGAGGCGTTTGAAAATCCACTTTATGACATCGATGTAAACTCGAAAACTACAATAGTCATACTAGAAACTATTAGGAAACTAGGAAAAGCCTGCAAATTTATTTTAGGTAGCACTTTCTGGGTTGTTGGAAAACCCGATTCTCTGCCAATAAACGAAAAAACATCATGCAATCCACTGAATATTTATGCTGCAGACAGACTTGCAAGCGAACACTACTGTAGAATCTACAATCGAGTTTATGATTTAGACACACTCGTAATGCGGCTTACCAACACCTTTGGTCCAAGAGAACAATATAACAATCCAAGAAAAGCTGCGCTAAACTATCTGCTTTACAGAGGTTTTAAAGGCGAAAACGTGCCAATATATGATGAAGGAAAATTCTTCAGAGACTACATTTACGTTTCAGACATTGTCTCCGCTGCAAAAATTCTTATAGAAAAAGGCAAATGTGGAGAGCTTTATTTCATAGGAACAAACACGCCTACATGGTTTTACGACATTGGAAAATGGATTGAAGAATTAACGTCAGGAAAAGTGGTTTACGTTAAATCGCCTGATTACCATAAACGAGTTGATGTTGGAAACATAGTAATCGACAACGCTAAAATCAAGCGGCTAGGATGGAACTGGAAAGTATCAGTGAAAGATGGATTAAAGAAAACGTTAGAATACTATCAAAAGATGGAAGACAAATCAAAATCGCATTAAAGGTTATAATAAAACGGTTTCACTGTCTCAAGTTTGGTGTAAGATTCTCTTGGCCTTTTCAGTGTTCTGATTTTTTTTCGAATTCTCCGCCAAGCAATGTATTTAGAGACAAGCTGCGAAAAAGTTTCCTTATGAGAATGGTAAACATTAAGCTTCGGTTCTACAACTATTTGATAACCTCGGCATATCATTTCCTCAGACCAGTCGTAGTCTTCTCCTCCAAATTTTTCTGCATTGGGAATCTCGTTAGGTAGTTTCTCGTCGAACGGATATTTTTCCCATGCTGATTTTCTTAGGATGCAGTTTATGGTTGAGAAATAGGTGTCTTTTGTGTATGCTTTGCTTATTTCGTTGAGTTTGCTCCACCAATTGTATGCGAGTTTTTCCCATAATGTGCCATTTTTATGGGGGGTGGAGTAGCCACCTACGCCTGCAACTTTTGGATTTTTGAAATAGGCAACTCCGCTTTCCAGCCACGTATCTGAACGCGGCAACGAATGTCCATTTGTTATGCAGACAAGTTCGCTATGTGTAACGGCAACTCCTACGTTTGCGGAGTAGGCATAAGAAAATTCTTCATCCTTTATTGGGACAAGTTTCACCTTAACATTATTATTGAAGATTTTTTCTTTGGCTAGCGTTAAGAAACGGCTCATGTCATCCAGTTTTTTCTTTGATGAAAAATTATCCACAATCACTAGTTCTGATAGTTGCAATGTTTGATGAGATAGTCTACACAATAGCTCTTCAAGACGAATTTCTATGTTTCTCGTCCGTATAAGCACTGAAACGCTGCAGTTGCTGTGCCACATTTCAAGACTTACATTCGTCTAGAACGTTTAAAAATTATTCTGTGCGCAATTTTAAGCCTATTCACCAAGAGCGGTTTGCGCTACTTTAAAATACTTGTGGGTAAAAACATTTTAAACAAAATAGAATATTACTCAAGTGGTTAAGCCGGTTGTCGCTTACTTTCCAGAAAGCTGCACGCATCGCAAGGTGTTCTTTGGCTTCTAATAGACCATACCATGTGCAGTGGCTTGTCACAAGAAAATGCAATTATCGTTGCAAGGGATGTAATGTTTGGCGAGAACAAGACACAAAAGAATTGTCCACTGAAGAAATGATAAGAGGATTGGACGTTCTCAGAGAGCTTGGCGTTATAGACATAGTATTCTCAGGCGGAAACCCCCTCTTAAGAGACGATATTGATGAGATTTTGGGATATGCTTCACGTTTCTTTGTAACAACAGTTTATGATAATGGCAGTATGGCTTTAAAGAAAATTGACGCTTTGCGCAAAGCGGATTTTGTTGCCATATCATTAGATACGCTGAATCAAGAAAAAAATGACAACTTTAAAGGCGTTAAAGGTTCATGGAAAAAAGCCATGCAAACCATTGAAAGCCTTCATGAAGAAGGAATTCGTGTTGGTATATCTCCGACGATTTCACAGTCTAATATGGATGAAATTGCCAGTTTAACAGAATATTTTGCAAAAAAAGAAATTCCAGTCTGGTACTGTCTATACTCGCATGACACTGCAGCGGATTCTGATCAACTTTTCAAAATAGGAAAATTAGATGACAAGTTCGAAATAACAGACAGAGAAGCAATGGTTAAGCTCTGTGATACACTTCTAGAAATGAAAAAGAAAAACAGCAACATCCTTATAACCACTAAAACTTTGAACACCATAAAACGCTTGTATTTAGATGGGGAAAGATTGTGGAAATGTCGTGCACTCCAAAACTTTTTCATGATAGACCACTTAGGCAGAGTTGCCGGCTGCCACCTTCGCAAGCCAGTAGCGTCAATCTTTGACCTACCAAACGTCTGGAATAGCGAAAATTTTGAGGATTTGCGCAAGGTTTACAGAAAGTGCGACCGCTGCATCTACCTTTGCTACATTGTCTATTCTCTCCATGGAAGCGTAAGAGGCAATTTTCAAATAGTTCAAGATAACTGGAAAAGTGCAAGATTGTTTTGGAAGAGAAGATTAGACTTTAAGCCTCTAAGTTTGGCAAAACAGCAATAATATCTAATATTTTGGGAATTGGCGGTTGACTGAATTTGAGATCTTCTTCCATGTTAACTATTGGTATTGTTTTTACCATTTTTGCATACAATATGGGTATTTCATTCATGAATCTTCTCGGTCCGGCGTCTTTAGGCTTTTTTATTTCGTAAAGAGCAGGTAAAAGCATGAGAATGACGAATGCGGCAACTCCGAAAATTAGTAAGATAAATGTTGTCAATGTCGGATTCGGAATCATCCTTATCTTTTGAAAACCTATGCACTAATTCATAATATAACAGTTTCCATTTCCAGAATGCGCAGTCTTTGCCCAATGGTTACTGTTTTTTCTAAGTAGCTTTGATATCGCCAAATCCGTAAGCGCCTTTGTGCAAATTAATATGTTATATAGGAAAGCGAAAATCAGCAGTGGAATAAGCCACTGAGCTCTTTTTCTGCCATCCAAGTATGTGCCAATTCCAACCTCAAAAAATGGGGCAAAATTTCCAACAAAGCTGTAAAGTGAAATTGGCACAGAAGCCCAAGCAATGCTGAACCATTGTGGAGATTTGATGAAAAATAATGGAACACCTACAACCCAAGAAAACAGTGCAAGAACTGGCATAAAATATGTGTTTAACAAAAGTAGCCCGTCAATCTTCTCTTTAAGCGTCAGCTTGTTACTTTTTAAAACTTTAAGCCAATGTTTAAAGGCGCATTGCATATGTCCTTTTGCCCATCGCCATCTCTGCTTCCAATAATCCCGCCAACTTTCAACTGCTTCCTCATAACATTCTGCATTAGACACGTATGCAACTTTATAACCAGCCAAATAAACACGAAAAGTCAAGTCCGTATCTTCAGCTAAAATTGATTCATCCCATCCGCCTAAACGCTCTAATAGGCTATGCCGAACACCACCAACAGTTCCGCCGAACTGCGTTATCAGTCCCAAACTGTAGCGTGCTTGTTGGTCAACTCTGTATCCGCCGATTCTTTCCAAGGCTACAAGCCTAGTGACTATGTTTTGCGGTTCGTTCAAAACGGTGATTCTGCCTTGCACCGCTCCGACTTTCGGGTCAGCAAATTCTTTTGTTATTTTTTCTACAATATCGGCTGAAGGGTAATAGTCTGCATCAAAGCACAGAATAATTTCGCCATTTGCATGTTTAAGTCCAGCGTTTAAGGCTGACGCTTTTCCTCGTCCGCCTTCTTTCTTGGTTCGATGTATAACTTTAATGTGGGCATACATCGCTGAGTATTGCTCTGCAATTTTTCCTGTGCCATCAGTTGAAGCATCGTTAATAACGATTATCAGCATTTTGTCTTTAGGATAAGTTAGTTCACTAATTCTTTGAAGTAATCTTCCGACGACTCTTTCCTCATTATGTGCAGGAATTAAAATTGACACTGTAGGCTGAAAAACTGCGCTTTCCGTTAGAACATTCGTCTCTTTACGTTTTGAGGCGTTCTTGAGAACTGTCAAAGTGAAAATGTAATGTCTCACGAGATAAGCCGCCATCAAAACTGCCAGAATGAGAAACAACGCTTCCAAGATTTCAGTTACCAATTCTAACCCCTGTCTTTCTGCTTTCAGACTCAGCCAGTGCTGTTAGGCTTATGGACCAGAAAGAAATAATCCATACAAGATTCGCAAAAGGATTAAGAATCAGATATAGACCGTTAAAGCCTTCTCCAAAAAGATTTACGCCTAAAAAAGCGAATAAGAAAAAGAGGTAATTCCAAAATAAATCAATAACATTGCCTATTAAGAGCAAACAGGTTTTTCTTGCGAGACTTCCTTTCAACGGAAACATGAGAGAAGCGAATAGAAAGTTGAAAACTATGAGCATTAAGACTGATTCTGGATTAATAAACACAAAGGAAAGCAATAGACAGAGAGCAATGCACAGCATGGAGCAAAACAAAAATGAATACTGGATGTTTGTTGTTCGCTCTTTCATCTCTCATTTCCCTCTTCAATGAAATTTTGGAGGCTACCTATAGAAGAATAGTAGTTATAGAGGAATTTTAAAATTTTCGCAAAAACACGGGCAAAAACCGAAAAATGCAAAAAATAGTAAACTCAATCTACAGTAATGGACAAGAACCGGCAATCATTTTATCGATTACTTCGCAAAGAACTTGAAATACTTCTTCAGCCCCTAAATTTTCTGTGTCCAAAATCAAATGAAAAGGTTTGAAGTCTTCACCTAAACTAAACCCATAAAGCTTCTCATAAATGGATTTTGTGCGCTTCTCCTTGATTTTTAAGGCATTTAAGGCTTCTTTCACGCTTATTCCGTCTCTTTTGGCTATTCTTTCAGCCCTTTTTTCTGGTGACGCCTCTAACCATATTTTAAAGCCTTTTTTGAAAAGCCATGGCATGGTCCAACTGTCTAAAACGGCATTTCCTTGTTTTGCCAATTCCAAAAGCTTTCGGTCAACAGTCTCGTCAAATTTTGAGTCTTCGGTTCGCTCTTCTAAGAAACGCATTCCTTCTTCGCGTTCCCACCATCCACGATTGAGGGATTTGTAGCCTTCTTCTATGGCTAAGGCTTTTAATGCATTGCCGCCTGAAAAATATTTAAGCCCATATTTTTCAGCAAGCTTCTTTGCTAAAGTGCTTTTTCCGCTTCCAGCAAGTCCGCAGATGCAGATAACTATAGATTTTTTTGTTTTCTTTTTCATCTTTACACTTTTTGCCATTAGCTTACCTCAAAAAGGCGCTCACAAAGTTCTGGCAGCTTGTTTCAAAGCGTTTTTGAGGCAGTTGTAGCATAAATTTCCTCCGTAGAGTCTCCAGATTTTTCGTTTGGTTAGATTAAGTTTACGAACTTTCGATGGTGTAAGGCGTGGCATGCCAGAAAGGGGTTGACCGCACATAGCGCATGAAGATGCGGATGTTTTTTCCTTTTTGTAGTGAATCTGCTTTCTGCCACCAGGTAAGGGCGTTTTCGAACGTTTTCTGCTTCTTGTTCGGAGATGTGGTTGGGGCATTTTTTCACCTTTCTTTATTCTATAGGCATTATACCTAGTAAACGTGATGCAAGTGTTCCGAAAAGGAAGGAGCATATGAAATACCATAAGAACACAGTTATTGATCCAAAACCTGGAATGTAGGCCACAATATTATTTCCATATAATGGTGTCAACACAAACCACCAGATGAATATGTAGCTAAAAGAAATTGCAAACAAAGCCAGTTGAGGCTTAGCCATTTTTTTCTGCATGTTGAGAATTTGTGACTCTTTCCTCTTCAATTTTTCAAGGGATTTCTTATCTTTTGAACGCATGGCTTGAGTTGTCTGCTTGCGATATTCAGCGATTTCCTTCTGCATTTCCCGGTATTCTTTCCACCCAACGAAATGACTCACTAAAAAACGATTGAGTGACGAGTTGAAGAATGAGACCCCTATGCAAATTAGCATTATAACGATTGTGGCTATTGGTATTTCAACGAAGCTCATCATTATCCTCCATTATTCCATTTTTGTTGTTGCTTCTTCTTTATTGGGATTAATAACTATTTTTATTCTTTGTCTACTAAATATAGGAAGCGATGGATTCCGTTATTCACCAAATATTCTTCTGAAGGCTGGAAACATTTCTGTGGCCCTTTCGCGCATTATAATTTCGTAGTATTGATAGAGTATGCCTACAGAAAGTAGAATACCCATTCCTGAACCAAAGACTCCGAAGAAATCTGAAACGCCTGCTACTAGGGCTACTATTATTCCGCCGAGAATTGTAACTGTTGGGATGTACCGCTTAAGAATAGATTCCAAAGCCTTTCCAGAGCGTCTGTATCCCGGAATCTGCATGCCAGCATCAACAAGCTGTTTACCTACAGTCGATGGTCCCAAACCGCCAACCTCAAGCCACGTAAGCGAAAAGATAATACAAAAAGCAACAAGAATCCCAAGATAGCCTAAGGCTCTGTCTGGACGTGCTACAACATCTGTTAAACTGTGAGGTGCTGTCACATAGTATACAAGCCCGCCGATAGGTTCAAGTTGTCTCTCAGTACCTCCATCAGTCGAAATCCACCGGAATTGCCCCAAAAGATCAAGCCAAGGGTTTTGTCCAGATGGGGGTTGCCCGTTCATGTTCCAGAAAAGCTGCGAAAACAGATATACATTAGCAAAAAGTGCCGAGGCAAAAATTACTGGAAGGTTAGAAACGTACAAAAGTTTTATCGGGTATCGACTTCTGAAACCCTTGTAGCCAGCATAGGATATTGGCAACTCAACTCTGACACCCTCCATGTAGATTATAATTAGAAAAGCAACAATTGTGGCTATGAACCCAATCAAAGATGGATACGCGCCGAATCCGAATATCCACGAAGTTACCGGTTCGTTGCCACTCAACACAATTGTGAGAGCCCCAACAAATAAACCAGTTCCAGGAGAAAACATCTGCCAGAAAATTTGTTGGGCAACACCAGCCATAATGAAGAGGCTTATGCCGCTACCCAAGCCCCATCCTTTTTGAACAAGCTCATCTAGTAGCAAAACAACGATTCCAGACGCTAAAAGCTGTAGAAAAATGATTACGGCAGCTGTGCCTGGCAATGATTCGCCTCCAGGTACATTGTACATTCCGCCGATTATGTAAGCCATTGCTTGAACACCTGTAAGGATTATTGCGAAAACTTTACTTGCCGTTGTGAAGAGGCTCCTGTCTTCTGGATTAGACATGTCAGCTTGTACCATAGCAGAACCGACCAAAAGCTGCAATATCAACCCAGCCGTGACTATAGGGCCTATTCCAAGCTCCATAAGTGTGCCGCGGTTAGAGGCAAAAATTACTCTTAGGGCGCTAAGTCTTTCTTCTACAGTTGCTGGAACACCATATAAGCGAACTTCTGACATTACTAAATAAATGACTAGAACAAGGGCTGTCCAGAAGATTTTCTCGTTGAATCGCACTCTGCGTTCTGGGGCTTTTATTTCTGGAATAATCCTTGCAATAGGTTTGAATAAGCTTAAAAATCTGCCAGCCATAATTTAACGGCTACTCTCCAGTTTCTCCAGATTCCATCACTAATTCTCCGCCAGCTTCCTTAATTTTCTCAGCAGCAGAACTTGAGCATGAAGCTACTTTCACAATGAGTGGCTTCGTGACTTTTCCAGTGCCAAGAAGCTTAGTGTAACCAAGTTTTTTCAAGTCGACAAAAAACTTGCCTTTTTTCTCTTCTAACGCAATTTTTTCGGCTATTTGGTCGAGCTTTCCGAGATTTATGATTTTTTTCTTGCGCTTCAGGCTTTTGGGTGAGACAAATCCTTTTTTACTAAAATACTCTGGTTCGTATCTTAGGACATATGACCATAAATGTTTATGCCGTCCAGCTTTTCGCATTCCTTTGGATCCAGATTTTCTGTGTTGCCCTACTCTCCCGTAACCATGAGTTCTTGAACCGCGTTTTTTTCTGATTTTCCTAAGCTTGTGTGGCATTTTTAACCAGCTACGCTGTCTATAGCTTTTTCTTCAATAGCTTTTTTCAATCTGATTTCAAGGACCCCATTTTTGCATACAGTACGTATTTTGTTTGGAATCACTCCTATAGGAAGATTTAAACTTTTATAGTATTTTCGCTCCGAAGTCTCAGCGGATAAAATTAAGCGCTGATTTTTCACTTGAATTTTTAGGTTTTCTTTTTTGAATCCTGCGACTTCAGCGATGACTACTACTTCGTTTTTCTCTTGAAGGACATCAATTAATGGTTCAGGTTCCTTCCAGTTTTTGTCTTTATGGATTTTCACAAATCGAAGTCGGTTAGGATATGTGTGCTTCTTAGGCTCATAATTTTTGATTCGAAATGCGCGGGGGGCTTTGCTATTTTCAATTCTTTTCGCGGTTCTGAACACTTTGAACCAGTTTGAACGTTTTTTATTTCTCCGCCACTTTGCGCTCAATGTAGCCTTCTCCCTTACAATGGCATTTCCAAAGTGATTATAAAACGTATCGCAAACAAAAATGTCAAATCAAGGGCTTAGATCATTCGTTTTATTAACTCGTTAATATTATCTCCGCGGTAGCCTGACTCGCCACCAGCACCATAGCTCCGTTTTATTTTTCTCTTGAAACCTTTCGTTGGCGGGTGCAACTTAAAAACTGGCTGCATTTTAGGAAGCTTCCAATGTTCGGCGCGTCCGTCAAAGATGGCGTCTGCAAGCTCATCCAATGATTTGAAGCCTATAGTCTGGGCGTATTCATCTGTTAACTTCTTGTTTCCGACAAGTCTTCCTCTTTTCTTTATTAGCTTGTTCACTGTTTCCTTAGAGGCTTCACCCCACGTAATGAAATTTCGGGCTGTTTTTAACATTCCAGCAAGCGATGGGCGGTCGTCAATCAATATGGCATAGTTATTTCTTGTTAGGTGGAGCATTTTGAGGGTTTCTCTGACTTCTATTGGAGCACTTATTGTTCCGCGGATTCTTACAGCGCATATGCATTTGGATTTCTTGACTTCTGTCACTTATTTCACCCAGTCGACCGGTGTTATGAGGCTGTAGCCTTTCTTTAACGCGTCAAAAATGGCGTATGCGAAAGAGGGTATTGTTCTTGTTGCGCCATAACTTCTTGTCCAACAGTCCTTGATGCCAGCTAAGCCTAAAATCACTTTAGCGACTTCGCTTGCTACTAAACCTAAACCGCGAGGCCCAGGGACTATCACTATTTTCACGCCTCCACATTTCCCTTCAATTTGGAAGGGCACTGAATGAGGTTTGCCGCAGCCACATTCCCAGCTTCCACATCCACGTCTTACAGGGACTATGTGTAGTCGCGCTTCTGCCGCGGCTTTTTCTATAGCTGTTCGCACTTGGCTTGCTTTCCCAGCGCCTAAGCCTATGTAGCCATCTCTGTTTCCAACAGCTACTATTGCTTTGAATCGTGATTTTTCGCCTGCGTCTGTTTGTTTTTGAACTAGGTTTATGTTTATGACTTCTTCTTGCAAATCAGGAAGTAGAGCATCAACAATTTGTGGTTCTCGTAACTGTAAACCGCCAATAAACACTTCTTCCATGGACGTGATTCTGCCTTCTTGAATCATTTTTCCAAGACGAGTTTTGGGAACCCATTGTTCCAATTTTTCAGTCGGTCTGCTTCCGGATTTCACTTCTTTTTACCTCCGCTTTTAAATGCTGCTAAAATTTCAGTTCTGACTTCTGTGAAATGTTTAGGAAGGGTTTCCGGTGAAAGTTTCTGTTCAAGATATTTGGCAAATTTGGATTGGTATTCTTCAGCGCTTGAAGCAAAGGTTTCTGCATATTTTGCGATGTGCTCGCCTTCGATTCTTTTCTCCTCCGGCAGTTTCTCTTTGCTGTGGGGCACAGAAATTCCAGCGTCTAACGCTCCTTTAAGCACAGCAAATATTCTTCCACCCTTAGAAGGCGAATGTAACCCTATGTCAAAAATGGCTTCTGCTACACCCTTAGCTTTGGCTTTCAATCCGCACAGAAGCCCAGTTAAATAAGCAGTTGGAAGATTACCCATAGGTGCTTTCCAAGCATAATCTTTCAATTCTTTGCTGTGGGCTGAAACTAAAACTTCGTCGCCTTGAGGCTTGGCTATGATTATCTGGGCGATTACGTTTTTGAGAGTGATGCGTGCTACAAGGCGGGGTTTGCCAGAAAGCACCAAAGCCTTTCTTGCATGGTAGTCTGTTTTTCCCTCGATTCGTCGATGCTGTGGAAGGCGGTAGCGTGAGCCTTTAGCCATTAACGTTTCCTCCACAAATCATGCGCTTTCAAGTAGCGTTCTAAATCTGCAACTGACACGAATCTTCCGCTGCTTGCCAACTTGTACAGTTTTCGATAAGTATTCTCAGTAATAGTCTTGTTTGCTTTTAACACACGAAGTCTCTTTCTTAGAGCTCGAATCCTACTCATCCAAGCCTCTTTTTTAGAGATTTTTGCCCGGCTTGACCCAGTTCTGGAGCCAAGTCCAGACCGCCGCTTTTGCTTTTTCTTTGCATGTATAACTCGCGCTCTTGCACGACTTACGCCTTTTTCCGGCAACGCTTTAATGGCACCTTCATGGATTAGCTTTTTGATCTCCTCGCGAGTCATCGACGCCTCTACATCTTCAATTCTTTCGGGATTTATCCAAACACGATTTTGTCCAATTTTTAGTATTTGAGACGCCAAGCGCCGCTGATTCTTCAGACTTGTCATTGTTTTTCTTTGCTCCTCCTTTTACGTTTCCTTTCAGGTTTTGGCTTTTCTTTTTCTGTTTCTGTCCCTTCTGTAGGCTCTTTCACTTTTTCTTCTTTAGGCGCCTCTTTTTTTTCAGTTTCTTCTGCTAGTTCTTTTTCTTCTTCAATAGCTTCCTTAGGTTCTTTGAAGTTTAGAATGGTTATTTTTCGTTTTTTCGCTTCGACTATAATTCTAGCCCTTTTTCGTTTACCCACAGTATGTGCTATTTTTGCAGCTTGTGTTTTTGGGTTAATTCCTTTAAGTTCTTCCACGTTATGTACTAAAACTTCCTTGTAACCAGATGGATGAAGCCCTCTGGCAATTTTAGGTCCTCTGTATCCAACCTCTACTGTTCGTGGCCATCCCTTGATTTTTCTTCGCATTTTGTTGTCTAAGCCACGTGGTTTACGCCAGCTTTTCTTAAGGCGTGTATATCGCCAGCTCTCAAACCTGGCAAAACTGGGTTTCCGCTTTTTCACACGTTTCCTCAACTTTAATACTTTTTCTGCAGAGGCTGACGGCTTTTCCATTATTCCATCCCTTCCGCTCGTTCATATACATACAAACCGTCCAAGAAAACCCGAGGATCTTTTCTTTTCACTTTAGTGGCTTGTTCAATGTTTGCGGCAGTTTGGCTTACCTCTTCCAAATTTATGCCTTGAACAATTATATCTTCACTTTGAATCTTCACTTGAGCATTGCCAATTATCTTAGCTTTTCGTGGATTGCGTTCACCAGTGAAATTTTCAATCAGAACAGTTTTATCCTTGACTTTGACCGAAATTGGAAAGTGGGAAAAAACTATTTTAAGTTTATACGTGAATCCTTTTCTAACTCCTGTAATCATGTTTTGAATGTGGGAATGTATTGTGCCTACTAGGGCTGATTCTTTTTTCCGTGGCCATTCAGCCCAAACATGAATGGTTTTTTCTTTATATTCTATGGATATGGGCGCGTAGGAAAAGTCGCGGGTCAAGGTTCCGTTTGCACCTTTAACTGTTAGCTTTCGTCCATTTAGGGTGACTTCTACGTCATCTGGAACTTGAATGGTTTTTGAGATTTCAACAGCCCGCATATAAGTCACTTTTCCTTAGTAGACAAAAGCTAGAAGTCTTCCTCCGACGCGTTTTTCTTTTGCCTCTTTGTGGGATACAACTCCCTTTGATGTTGAAACAATCAGTATGCCTACGTCTCTTGATGGAAGAAATTTCCTCTCCCACTCCTCAAATTCGTCTGTTCTAACTGAGAAACGCGGTTTGATGGCTCCACATTTGTTTATTCTACCTAAAAGTTGCACTTTGAACTTCCCAGAGCGACCATCATCTATGAACTCGAACTCTCCAATGTAGCCATTTAATTGGATAATCCTCAAAATTTTGCCCAAAAGTTTAGAGGCAGGACTAATTACACACTCATGTTTGTTACGCATTTCGTTGTTAATGATGGTTGTCAAGCCGTTTGCCAAGGTGTCCATTACATTTTTCCTCTTTACTCATATTTCTGGAACCCAAGTTTTTTGGCTACTTCTCTAAAACAATGACGACATAAATATAAATTGTAACGTCGAATTACAGGACCATAAGAGCCACATCTGCTGCAAGGTCTTGCACCTTTTCCATATTTCCTTTCTTTCTTAGGTTTTTGCTTGCCCATACTTGCCACACCTAATCTATACGATTTCAACTCCTAAAGCGTCTTTCACAAACATCATGGATTCCTCCGGTGTCAAGACATGTTTTGAACCTATGCTTGTTTCCTTTCTACATCTATTTTTAACGCAGTATCCGGGGCGGCTTACTGAGACACAAATGTCCATGCCGAATATGCCAATGTCAGGGTCATATTTTACGCCTGGAATTTCAATGTGTTCTTTGATGCCAAATGAGAAGTTACCATGTTCATCGAAGCTTTCTTTAGAAAGTTTATTGTCGATTATGGGTAAAACTTTCTTTAGGAAATCTAGGGCTTTCTCGTTTCTTAGGGTTACGATACATGCTATTGGCTCGCCTTTTCTAATGCTGAAATCTCTTATGGTTTTCTTGGCCTTTCTTTTGCTAGGATTTTGGCCAGTAATTTCTTTCAAAACTTTTGTGGCTTTCTCGAGTGGTTCGCCAGATTTTCCAACGCTAATGTTAATGACAACTTTGGCAATTTTTGGTCTAAGCATTGGCTGTTGTTCCCATTTTTTGCGAATCTCTTCCTCAGCCAACTTAGGCAACCTCCGGCAATGATATCAATGGCTTTGCTTCGCCTATGGCAAAGACGAAATCTAAGATTGTTTGGTAATGGTTCCCCTTCGCGTCTTCAATTGTTACAAAGGCGTTTCTGCGTTTCTTTGCTTTCGTTTTTTCTATTTCAACTATTTTGCCGTGTTTTCCGATGTTTTTTCCACCAGTTATTATTCCAAAGCAGTTTTCCTTCATCTTCACATGTTCGCTAATTTGTTTGTCTGGCAGACTCATTTTTAAAGTATCAAGAGTTGTATAAACATCCTCTTGTGGATTTTTTGCATCGGTAACTTTCACTAAAAGGTTTGAACCGTCGTTAAGGTTTAGTTGCACATGACCATTTTTCGTAACTGTTTTATTTTCTATTCTGCAAAGTTTGAATGACGCTTCTTCTTTGCTTATTGGGAGGAGAATTAAACCTTTCGTAGAAGGTAATATGCGGAAGCTCTTATCAACATCAAGAATTGCAATAACATCCATTAGAGAAACTGGAAAATCGTCTCTGCGCCTTATTTTGCCATCAACGTAGATTTTTCCCTGCGAAACTATTTTTTTAGCCTCTTTCTCTGTTTGAGCGAATCCAAGAATAGCCCGCAAAACAACAGCCAAAGGAAGACTTTCCTGAAGAGAATGCGGTCCGGGAGAAGGCTTAACGATCCAAGTGAACTTTTTTCTTGGAATTGGCCAGAATCTTGGCGCCGGTTTGCGTTTTAAGCCTGTGGAACCTCCTTTTTTACCCAAGTCTACATTCCTTCCTCCGATTTCTTGACGCTAGTCTTGCGCTTCGCTCTTGTTTTCTTTGATTTAGCCTCTTTTTTGGCTTCTTCAGTTTTTTCTTTGACCTTTCTGACTGCTGGCTTTCTAGTTACTTTTCTCTTTGTTCTTTTTGGTTTTTCCTCGACAACTTCCTCTTTTAGCTCTGTAACTTCCCTCTTTGGCGGTTTAGCCTCGACTTCCTCTAATTTCTTTGGAACTGCTTTCTTGCGTTCCAGAATTTTCTTTCGCCATTTATCGTCCAGATTAAGGCGTGTAATCATAACTTTCGACGGGTGTACTGGAATAAATATTGTAGTTCCGTCAACTTTTTCACGTGTCAAACCTTCAACGTAAATCTTGTATTTTCTTCTGTCAACGCGCGTAATTTTTCCTTCAAATCCTTTGTTGTCACCGCGCATAACACGAACTGTGTCACCGCTTCTAACGGGAAGACTGTTGACTCCGTGTGAAGTTTTCAGTTCTGGCGAAAGAGGCGCAGCAAAAAGTTTATACCTCATGTGAGTTGGTGCTTGGAAGACCATTTTCCTTTGCTTCGAAGGTTTTGTTACGGGCCTTATTGCTTGCATGTTTTTCACCTCAGATTATTATGCTGGCGGCGCTTGCGATTCTTGGCCATCTTTCTGCAGCCTCTTTTGCAACGGGTCCTCGAATTTCTGAGCCTTTCATTTCTCCATCTGGGGTTATTATTACAGCCGCATTATCTTCAAATTGAACCCACATGCCGTCAACTCTTCTGAAGGGTTTTCTCTGTCTCACGATTACAGCTTGGAAAATTTTTTTACGCATGTCTGGTGTTCCTTGCCTGATAGAAACAGTTACTCTATCGCCTAATGAAGCAGAGGGGTAACGTCGCAACCGTCCCTTGTAACCCATAGCTTGAACTAGGCGTAGTTCTCTGGCTCCTGTGTTGTCTGCGCATTTTAGCATTGAGCCAGCAAGTAATCCTCTTGAAATTTTTGGTCCATGTCCAATCATTCCTTTAGCGATTAGAGCTCTTTGTTTTGCTTTAGCCGCCATTTTACTTCTCCTCCAGTTTTTCGACAACAACGAAAGACACGGTTTTGCTTAGTGGTCTGCATTCAGCTATTACTACGCGGTCGCCTTCGGTGGCATTAATGCAAGGTGGGTTATGGGATGGGATTCGACTCTGCCTTCTTTCATATCTCATAAACTTTGGAACATAATGAAGATAATCACGTTTTACTATGACTGTTTTATCCATTTTGGCGCTTGCCACTAAACCTTCGAATATGCGACCTCTTATTGGAAGACTGCCGTGAAAAGGACAATTTCTGTCATCGCAGGATTTCTTAGGTTTCTTTAATGTAAGCGTCATCACCAAAGTCTCCTAATATGTCTTTTTAGACGATCTTCGGGTCTCCCAACGAGAAGCTTGCCATCAATTTCGACAACTGTTCCATCAGAAAGCTTGAAATGAAAAACCGCTAAATCTTTTACAACTGTCTTCTTTTTTCCCTTGTGTAAAATTGCAAAAGTGTCCCGAGTTTCATCAATCACTTTGCCTGACATTCCAACATAGCTGGGGTCGTTGCTTTTAGAAACTTTAAGTTTTGTGCCGATGAATTCTTGTCGGATTATGTCCGGCGTCACTTTCATTTCTTTTTCTTCTCCTTAGCGGTCTTTGTCTTTGCTTTCGTTTTCTCGGTCTCTGGTTTTGGCTTCTTTTTAGGCTCGAGTGCTGGTTCATTATCTATTGTTAGTATACGTGCAACCGTTTTGCGTAGTTCTTTTATTCTTGCCGGGTTTTCGACTGTGCCTCCTGCCTTAACCATGGTCTTTAGTCGTAGAAGCTCTGTTCGGAATTCGCTAAGCCGCTTCATTCGGTCCTCATGCGACATACTTCGTATTTCTTTCACCCGCAGTATCGGCATTATTCGGCTTCCTCCTCCTCTTCATCCAGCTTTTCAACGGATTTTTCTTCAGTTTCAGCGGTTTCAGCAGTTTCTTGCTCTGTTTCAATCACTTCTTCCATTGTTTCTTCTGGTTTTACTGTTTCTTCGAGTTTTTCTTCTGCCAGTGGCGGAACAGCTTTAATTATTTCGATTTTATCTGGAAAAACTGCGTCTGGAGGAATTATTCTAACTCGTACGCCAAATATGCCTGGTTTTAGTTGAACGTGAACCTCGGCTTTTCGCATGTACTTTAGCGCGGGGTCGCCGCATCTTGGTAAATATCCAGTGTGGAATTTTTCGAATCTTGCTCTTTCGGTTCTTAGTTTTCCGCTTATGATTATTTCTACGCCTAGGGCTCCAGCATCCATAACTTGGTTTAAAGCCCAAAATCCTGCACGTCTAAAATGGATGCCTTTTTGTAAAGCTGATGCAACTCGTGAAGCTACAACATAGGCGTTTAATTCTGGGATTTCAATTTCAGAAACAGAAATTTGTGGGTTTGAAACTTTGAATTTTTGTTCTAAAATAGTTGCAAGCTCTTTAATAGTTTCTCCACCACGTCCTATCACTAATCCTGGACGCATGGCGTAGATGACTATATGTGTTCCAAGTGGAGTTTTTGATATTGATACTCCGCCGTATCCGGCTCTTTCAAGTTTTGTCTGTAAAAATTCGTCTATTTCTGTCCGTTTTATGGATTCTGTTATAAAATGTTTGACGACTGCCATCATGTTTCGCCCCTTGCTTCTGGCTTTTCTTCTAGCGCCAGTTCGATGTGGCATAAAGTTTGGATTTTTGGTGTGGCTCTGCCTTGTGCTCTTGGGGTGAATCGCTTCATCTTCACTCCGGGATATGCAGAAGCGTGAATAATTCGGAGTCTTTCCGTATCCAAGCCCTTATATTCGCCGTTTGATTCTGCACTTTCCAACAATTTTAGAATGATTTTCGCTGTCTTTACTGGATATCTGCCTGCATAAGCCTTCACTAGTCCATGTCGATGTCCAGCCTTCTTTTTGAATCTTGTAAGGGGAACAGCCTTTTTTTTGGCTATAACGTCTCTTAGGTATCGCTTTGCTTGAGTAAGCATCATTCCCTTGATTGTTTTGCATACTTCTCTTGCATGTTTATGGGATACTCTAGCCTCTCGTGTGCTTGCTTTCACGGTTTTTTCCGGATCCAGTTCTTCTGTTATCGAGTATCCCCATTTTGGCACTTTTATATTCACTCCAACTGTGCAATTGAACAGCGTAATAGCGATTTATATGGTTTTCCTTTAACAGAAACATTTTTCCGTTATTCTGTATTTTCTAAAAGATTCGCGCAGTCACTATTTTGCTTCAAATACGTTTTCTTCACATGTTTGAGGGCGATATAGCGGATGCGCCATACAAAAGACTTCTCCTTTCAGCATCTTTTCTTTATCTAGCCTAGGTGGTTTTGCATTTTTCTTCACAAGCATCCACATTAGGTAAATGCTAAAAATCTGTTCTTTATACTTCTTTTTATGTGAAACTTCCATTTTGTCTAAATGCTTGAAACCCAGCTTTTCTAACTGCCACTTCTGGAACCAAGGACTCCAATGATTTTCTAAGGCTATTGTGGCAAAGCCAACAGCGTCTCTCTCACTTTTTACCATGTCTTCAATGAGTATTTTTCCAAAATTGTGACCTTTCGCTTTTCTGAGAACCCAGATACAGTTCATCACAATGACATTCTCGGCTGTAATGGGGTAATATGAGACCTCTGCAGGAGCATACTCGATTTGACCAACCACATCTGTATCCAGAATTAAGAGTTTTTTGTGAAAACCTTTAGGAACGGCGGCTCTCAAATATTCGCGTCTTTTCCAGTATTTTCTGAAGGACATCGGTGCAAGGCATTTATAGAGATATTTCTCATACTCATCGTTTTCAATAATGTCTAGGATTTCAATCTCAGAGTTTTTTTCATTTCAACTCACACATCGGAGCTGGGCATCTAGGGTTTTCTTCCTTGCCAATTAAAAAGCATTCTAAGACATGCTTGACCAGCTATCGAATTAAAAAGTTTGATGGAGGGAGGTGGAATTTGAACCCATTGCATATGCTCATTCCTTCTTTTCCTTAATCTCCTTGTATAGCTCTATGTAACCGCAGTTTTTACAGGAAAAAAGAATGGTCTTTTCGCCAAGTTCTTCAGCAATCAGGAAAAAGGGGAATAGAAAACGTTCTCCTTCCTCCATTTCTCCACAACACTTTGGACACTTTTTGACTTCACCTTCACTCATGGCTAATTTCCTCCTTTTCTTTAACTCTGGTTCTTTGATTGTGGTGCGGGGCGTGGGATTTCAACAGCAATTTACCGGTAAAAGGCGTGAGCAGGGCCATACTGGAGTACTTCGCAAAACGATTCTGGGAGCACTTCAAAAATAGAAAAAGGGGAATTTTGGGGGATTTAGTATTTGTAGTATCTGTTGTTTCCTTCGATCTGGAAGACAAAGCTTATGGCGTTCAACTTCGGCGATAACGCCGCAAACCTGAGTTCTATTGACTGGCTCACTCCGTTGTTGTGGTCTGCACCCAGCGTCTCTGTTTTCCAGCCGTCGCTGAACAGCAGTTGTGGTAGCACGTTTCCGTATTCGGAATGCCAGGCTCCAATAAGCTGCAATTCTATCAGCGTTTCGTCTGGAAGAATAGCATAGAGTTTCACTTGATCAATGTGCGAGATGGTTTGAGGGTGCTCAATCAGGCGAAGACGATAGGCACTCTGTACTCTCATCGGCGTAGTTACCAAAGTGTGATTTGTTGTGACGTCTATGCCGTCGGGATCATGTATGTCAAGCAGACCTTCGTGGATATATTCCGAGCCGTCGTAAACGTATAGAATCGGGCATCCGCCACCGCCACTAGGTGTCCATACTTTAACGTAGCTCCAATCGACTCGCCTTTGTTTTCCACCAAATTCCACCGTCCCAAAGTCGGCAAAGGCACCTCCTCCGGAGACACTCCATGAACTCACACTAGCGTGCAAAATGACTCTGTATGTGTGACCTTGATAAAGATATAGAAAGAAATCACGGGAGCGAGTTTCATCAATGTACTATACCATGCAATTCCAGATTTGTGTCTCTCAAAGTCCTTGATCTCTGCAGCTGTATATCCGCCAGTAACATCGTATACGCGAACCCAAATCTCAACATCGAATCCGGCAACTCCAATAGCAGCGATCATCATAGCCCCTGTTAAATAGTATTCTACTCGTATCACATTGTTTGCACTTGGGTCTGTGTAAACAAAATCCTTCCACACTTTTCCTTCCGCCCAAGAGGATCCAAGGTATATAGATTGAGAATACACAAGTATCCATCCATAGTCTTTGTTTATGCCGTTTGTTTGCCAAGCTGTCCCAGTTGCTCCTCCGTTAGACCAGCCATCGTCAATATTTGAACTATAAAAATAGAAAGGAGAAGCCCTCACTGATGGTATTTTGCTTAACAAGCCACAGCAAAAGCAATTAATATCGCTGCAAACACTCTTTTCATAATAACAACCGAAAATAATTTATTTCTGTTGGAATATTAAAAATTTTGTTGTCTGAAATGTCGATTATCGAATCGCTTAGTTTAGGCGCATTTTTCGGTTTCTTTTCGTTTGGAATTTGTTTTCCTGTAATTTATAACTACTTTCGGAAGCACAAATTGAGTAGAACATTAAAGTATTCTTTCTTTCTGAGTGGCATTTATGGCTTAGTCACATTTATCCTCGTTTTTACCCTGCATACAGAACCGCAACTAGGAGAATCCCCTGACCTTGGAGTAATGTTAGGCGTGATTATGGTAGTCTTCGCTGCTGTCATAAATATACCTATCCACTATTTATTAAAATGGTATCGCGAAGGCTATTACAACCGAAAAAAGTGAAAGTAAAAAGAAGTTTACAAAAACTAAGTGTTTTAAATTTTGCGCGCGCTTTGCAATATTTCTCGAAAGGATTGGCATTTTTTACCGGTAAACTTGTGTTCGAAATTTTAGCCCCTATTCACAAAATCCTAAATCAAGCTTTTCTGGTTGAAATAAGCCCTAATTTTGGTGCGGAGGGTTAGGTTTAAACATCGGTTTAAATTCTCGGAATTTGCCTTGTTCTATTGGGCTTTCATTTTGATGTGGTAGGGTGGGATTTGAACCAAGCGTGTCTCCTCCACAGTTTGACTTGCTAGCCTTGTTCAGCATTTTTCAAATATTTCTTTGATTTCCAGACTCTCTGGGTGATAGAGTGGATGAGCGAGGCAGAA
>JACAEI010000017.1 GCA_013388905.1 Candidatus Bathyarchaeota archaeon
CGTTACAGGAGTAGAGGTTACGCTACGTCGATTGTGTCTGCACTTGTAGAAGAGATTTTGAAGAGGTCTCCGATTGCGTTGATTCATGTCATAGCAGATAATATTCCCGCAGTGCGAGCATACTCTAAGGTCGGCTTCAAACCCTACAAAACATACCTATCAATAAGAAGCTAGATGCACATTTAGCAATTCACGAGTAGTACTGTTGCTCTCGGAAAGACTAGCCCCTTTATATATAGGTTACAAGAGTGCCGCTCTTACTATCCAAATAGATTTTTAGGAGAGATGCTTTTGGATTGTGGAAGATTCAACTTTCAATACAAAAGAATAAGAGAAAGAGCGAGAGAAATGAGCAACGAGAAGAAAATTTCTAAAATAAAAATTGAAGAAGGCATAAGGATTTCTCTGGAAAAATCTACAAAGCATTTAGATGCCGCAGAAGTCTTGATTAGTAATAACCTTCTTGATAATGCTGTTGCTTCTATAGAGTTTGCCATTGAGGAATTTGGCAGAGCTGTCTATCTTAGAGAGAGACTACAGAGAGGTTCAGAGACTATTGAAAGAGCTCTTGAGACAGACCATTGGTTGAAATATAATAAAGCCTTCTCTTTGTTGCTTACAGATATAAAAATTATTTGGGAGAACACTATTAGCTGGTTTCCTGAGAATTATTTTCCTAAAGGCTATTGGCAGATTAGAAAGGAAACAATTTCACCCTTTACCCGTCTCAACGCCATTTTTACATATATTGATGAAAAAGCCCAGACTTGGCATAATGGAATAAATGCAGATGGAAAAAATTGATGGCTATTGTCGATGCACTAAGAGGGTATATTAGAGGTTTCTAATTCTAAAGCCGTAAACTTACCAAAAAGCAAAACTTATAGCAGGACCGAAAGAACTAGTTAAAATTATGAAAAAGGTGATAAAACTTATATAAGAACGAGAGGTCTAATTTCTGGAATAATCAACTATGTTTTTGAGAAACAAAACGTTTTAGAGACTATAAACTGGGTTCTTGAGAAAGATGACCAAGTAAAGTCCCAAGAAGACTTAGCTCTGCTATTTTATGGGTTCATTAATGAATATTACTGATAATGTCGCAAGTCGTGAAAAATTGAGTGCGAAATTAGAGAAGCAGTATAGGGAGAGAATGGAAAAAATCTTTGGAAAAGAAAGAGCTGAGAGAGAACTGAAAGAACACAATAGAAGATTTGAAGAAAGGAGAGCAAAAGGTGGCAGACACATAAAAGCTGAACTAACTGGAAGAAGAAACTGAAGATATTAGAAACATGCTGATACCGATGATTGCACCTTTCAGAGAGAAGATACGCAAGGAAATAGCTTTTAGACGGGTTTGAAATTTCTTTAAAATATCTTCCCTGCAGTCTGAAATTCGCTTTTTGACACATGAAAACAGTACGTGAATGTTCAGATAGTAAGAGCGACAATCTATATAAAAACTAGATTGAACTTATGCGTTTTTCAGCTTTCTGATTTGGTGATTGAAAGGTGTTTTTCTATTTCGTTTTCTGCGTTGTCTGCCTTTATGAATATGGGCACGTTTTCTATACCAGTAGCTATGTAGCTTGATAAAAGCCATTCACCCGGCGCAAACTCCAAAGTCTTCTCCAGTATACCCTTATCAATCATAAACGTATCACTAACAAGTGCACGGTCATATGGACGCGGCAAAGTGCCTACAAAATACGTGTGCAACTGCTGCAAAGCATTTGTATTCAAATAAGCAATACGCTGTGTAGCTATGCAAACGCCCAAACCATACTTTCTCCCCTGCCTAAGCAAAGTTTCAACATGCCCAGAACATTTAGCATCAATTCCCGATGCACCACTTGGAATGAACTCTTGAGCCTCATCAAAAACAAGCAGGACGTAAGGTTTAACTTGGAATTTACGTTTTCTACGAACAAGCAAATCATTTGTCAAAGTTAGAACCAAATCCTTTATTGTATAAGGGTCTGCAATCGAAATACATACAAGCCTTGTCTTCTTGTCCTCTAGTAATTCGCGAATCTTTTCGACTGTCAGTCCGCCAGCATCTTTCTTCTCATCTTTTTCTCTGCTTTTCCTTATTCTGTCAATAAGCATGTTCCTTGTAGTAGCCCAACCATACAACCCACTTTTCTCATGAACTTTAAACTCTTCCACCTTCGCCTTCGCCATCTCATCGATATACTTAACAAAATCTTCGCTTACCTCTTGATTCTCCATTAACCCATGCTCTTCCATATATTCCAATATCACGTCGTGAATCTCGTCTATGGCATTCATGTAGTTGGGTTTGTCAGATACGCCTCTTCTCTGGTCAGTAAGCTCTTCGATAAACTGGTTGTAAGTTGGAACCTTACCTCTCGGTCTTTTGTAATAAGCAAGCTTACCTTGGTCCATTATACATTGTAAACCAACCTTAATTCTTTCATCAACCTCATACTCTCTTGGCTTAACAACAGAATTGAAAAACTGCTCCAAAGAATCTATCCTATTTTCTAAGACAACTGTCGCTTGAAATGTGGGCTCAGCCAGCAAATCTAATAGCAGGAACACGTATTCACAGCTTATATCAAAAATGACGACCTTTGTGTTTTCCGTATGCAGCAAAATTCTTCTAAGAACATTAGACATCAAATTGCTTTTACCGCCACCAGTGAAGGCAAAAACGCCAAAGTGATAACGAACAAGTTTCTCAAAATCAACATAAATTGGAATAACCGTTTTACTCGCCTGAAACATTTTAATCAAGCCAAGCCGCGGATCCGCCCTAGCATCGTCAACAGTCTTAGACGGGTCAATGCCAAGTTTTTTGGCTATTTTCTGGTTATACATGCGATTAATCATGTCGCTGTTCAAAAGGTAAACATGACTTCCAACAACTGGATAAGAGAAACCTTTCACAAACTCAAAATCACAGTTCTTATCCAAAACTAAATCATAATTTATCGGAATAGCATCGATCTGAATCATCATAGTAGATTTATCATCCGACTGCCAATCCTCCTCAGACTGCTCAATAATCTCAAATTGCATAGGATAGTAGCCATGATCAGACAAACCACGCAAACCAAAATGTTCAGGCCACACGCGGCTAATCTCCATAAGCGTAAAACGCTCTTCCTCTTGTCCTGCTTGCCTAAAATTCCTAACAGCCAAGAGCATGCCTTCCTCCAAAAGCCCCATTAAATCCTTCTGATACTCAACCTTAACACGACATTGATAACGAGCACTAGTGCCAGAAAGCTTAGTCTCTTCAGCACCGCCAAAAAATCGTGGAATAACAGCAGCTAATCTTGAAAGAAACCTGCCTTCAAAATCTGTGAAACATATACTGTTAAACCTGTTCTCTCCTCGCTGCTTCAATCGAAGCCCTCCTCTCTCTAAAAGTGCTCATATAAAATATGAACCTCCTCAATTTATGGTTATTGAGTATCCAACTCGCCGTGGTATCAACTATACACTTGAACTGACTGTAATTCCATTTGGCGACTTTATCTGCAATGAATAGAGGTCTGTTATGCCCAAAGGCTTCAGGAATACTGGAAGGCGCCATAGCAACCAAAACCGTCATAGCCAAATTCTGAAGCTTGTTTGGAACGTTTCTATCCATAAACAAAATCACTTCCAAAGGCTCTTTCGTGCCATCGCTAAGCTCATTCCAAAATTCCACAATATTCTCAGGCTTATAATCATATTCTGGATAGACTAAACGGTCCACTAAAAGCACATTACTCCGCAACATGGGATCAGTTTTGGCTTGGCTTAACTGCACATAAGTCTTCAAAAACGTCTTCTCTAAGCCAATCTTATTTTTTATCGCTCCAGAAACATAGCCTTTGCGATTCTGTCTGTCCGGAACAATCGTTCTGAAGACTGAATCATATTCAATTAGACTCCACGGCGGCTTAATCTTTTCAGCGTTGAAGACACTGGTTGATTGAAGTATCATTCGGTCAGTGTTGGGCAACTTCTCAAACTCTTCATGCGAAATTGCTGTTTTCAATAAGCCTTCATTATGCATTATTGGAATTAATTGGCGTTTGAAATCCCGTGCTGCAGTGTCCTTAGTTATGCCTATCAATAAGATTCGTCTGTCCCAACATTCCTCCATTAGCATATGCAACGTGAAAAGCGTAAGGAAAGCAATGTCAAGAGTTGTCAGCCAATATTCCTTTCCATCCTTCAGAATCTTCATTAAGCTGGCCGTTTCTGTATCTTGCGTTTTTGTAAAAAAGAAACGGTCGCCTAGACTTGTCACAAGCTTTTTGATGCGTTCCCAAGTTGTCACATATTTTGGAATTAACGCATAAGTCTCATGCTTCACGCTTAAAACGCCTTTCTTGGTTAAGTGCTTAAGATATCGATTTACTCGTTTGGCTCTCTTTTCGTCAGTTATGCCAAATTCTTTCAAAATCTGTTTTTCCGTTAAAGCGCCTTTTTGTCTGACCAAATGGATTATTGCATAACGCAGATAATCAGCTCTTGAAGGTGGCAGACCTAAAACTTGATTGTAAACATATTGGCGTGCAATAGTTAAGTCATTAATATCAAAGAATTCATTGTCTATTTTGTAGCCAATTATACTACTTTTGTCTCTCCATAAATCAATTTTCGAAGTGTCGTATAAAAGACTCGCCCGTTCAATGGACAAACTTCTGTCTAAAAAGATAATGCGAATATTCTGGCTCGGGTCTGTAGCCAGTTTGCAAGCAAGATAGTATTCTGCGAATGTCATTATCCAATTGGCAATGGTAGCATTGCTTATTATCGCCTCATCCATTAGTGGCTTTCCCAAACTGACTGCTTCAGGTTCTGAAACTCCAAAAAACGTCTGGTCAACATCAGGAATCTCGTTGATGTAAACAGGCACGACGCTTGATATGCCCACACCTTGCTTCGTAGGCTTTTCATCACATTTAACTATGGGCTTGTCTTTTTCAGAAAAGGTCACAGTGCCGGTTGAAGCGTAAGCGCCACCAAAGAAAATCACCAAATCGAAAAGCGGGCGCGAATACATTGTGCCGTCTATACCAGCAAAACGAACGCTAGAACTACCAAAAAGTTCGTTTGCAGTTTTACAAGCTTCTTTATAGTCAAAATCCATCAGCATGAGGTTTGAAAGCAAACTTTCGTAAAGATTTTTTATGGACGTGAACCGCTGTTCATAATCCAAAACCTGCTTTGAAGCGCCAAGTTTAAGCATGTCGCTGGTTCGTTTTATTGTGTCGCTTAACGGCGATAAACTCACGCAGTTTCCTCCTGTTTCACAGATAGCTATTTCTGCAGTAAAAATGTTTGTTAACATGGAAACACAAAAATAAAGGGGCAGACAAAAGTCAAATGTTAGTCTATGCGGGGTTGCCCTAGCCTGGTAGGGGGCAGGCCTGCTAAGTCTGTGGCTGGAAACGGCCGCGTGGGTTCAAATCCCACACCCCGCGCTATACTGTAGCGCTCGTCCAGTTTCTACTTGTTCAGATTGTCACGTAGATCAAACATAGAATTATAAAGAAGTAGGACAGAAATCTTGCTCTGGAAGTGGTTGTGAATGAAGTTTGTCTATACAGGTATTCGAGTCAGAGACTTGAAACGTTCCATCGAATTCTACACTAAAACAATGGAAATGAAGAAAGTATATCAGGGAAGAATGCGGGACGGTGGAGTCTTTGTTCAGTTGAAAAGCAAGGATTCTGAGCAGGAATTGGAATTGAACTATTATCCTCCTGGCAAAAAGTACTATGAAGAGTATGTCGAAGGGTCAGAGCTGGATCATCTTGCTTTTTGGTGTGACGATGTTCGAGCGAGCCATAAGAAGGTTTTGGCTGGTGGAGGGACTTCAGCCATTGAGCCTTGGAACGAACGTGGCACTACGCTTGCGTTTGTGAGAGATCCTGATGGCGTCTGGATTGAACTAATCGGTAAAAAGGTAAAATCGAAACCAGCTAAATAGAGCTACAGATTGTATAGATAAGCAAAGCGTTAAGCATGTTATTTTTCAATCATTCTTGGATGGACAAGCTGATTGCAATGTGGACAATGCACTAATGCCTTATCTCCAATGGCTCTCCATTTTTTGTTGCAGAAAGGACATTGAAACCACACAGTTTTCCCAGGGAGAACAACCCATTGGCGGCTTAAAACCCCTATGATTACGCCTGAAATCAGCATAGCAATACCTAAAATAACAAAATATGCAAGTTTGAATTCCAACCCAGGAATGAGATTCAGGTTTTCAGTCCAGAGAAGAGACAGGAAAGTTGAGAAGGGATCTCCAGAAAAGAGCCGTGGATATATCGTCCATATCGCGAAGGAGAGGATGACTATACCAAGCAAGCAGAATATTAGACTCAATGCAAGCGCTGATTTTTGTCTAATGAGAGTTCTCATTAAAATTTCGAACCTCTGGAGCAAGTTAATTTTGGCGAGTTGTATTTTTTGATGGCAAGTTATGCTGGCACGATGGCTTCAGTAATTCTTATTTCTAGCTCAGAATATGACTCATGGATTTCACTCTTAATGGCATCTATTTCTAAGCGAAGTCTTTGTTTGGATTCAGGCGCCAAATCCTTTGATTTTGTTATTTCTTCCTCGATCTTGCTTACTTCGTGTTCGGCTTCGTGTTTCATTTCTTTGGTTTTTTTAAGCATTTCCACTTTAGCTTTTTCAAATTTCGCGAATTCGTTTTTTATGTCAACTGCTCTTTTGTCTAGTTTCTGTTTTATCTTGCCCAGTTTTTCTTTGTATTCGCGCTCAGAGGGTCCACCCAATATGTTCACCTTAATTGTGTCTGTTATAGCAATACTTAATAAACTTTATTATCTACAAATTAACAATCACGTTTTTGCAAAAGCTCTCTAAACCATTACGCTCTGTGTCGTAGGCGATTAAAATTTGGATTTTTGACATACTTGAATCTACTAGAGTTTAACTTTTTGTCCTTTTCCTTGTTTTTCTCGGCATTGGTCAAGTATATCTATTGCGTGGTGCAAATGTGGAATTGTAACTGAGCCTCCAACAACGAGTGCTATGTTTAAAGCCTAAGAAGCTCTTTGTCGGAAACACCTTCTTGAACGCAGCGAATCACATGATAGGTTATGCAATCGTTACAGCGTAATACGGTAGAAGCAACTAACCCAAGCAGCTCCTTTGTTTTAACATTTAATGCACCTTTTTCATATACACGCGTGTCCAATACAAAAAACCGTTTGATTCCAAGATTATCAGCGGAAAGTATGCGTTTATTCATGCGTTCGCGATAACGTCTAAACTCTTTAAGTTCATCCAATATTATCACAAAAATACGTTAACTGTTAAACGTCATAAAATTTTTGCACAAAAGAAACAATTTTGTGTACGACTTTTTTAAATCACCTTTTTTGCTGCAATTCTGAATAGTCCCATATTTAAAGAAAATTACTATTTTGTATCAGTGATTTGGAGGTGAAATTAGATGACAAAGAAAGGGGCAAAATACAAGTGCGAAGAATGTGGACTCGTTGTTGTGATTGATGAGGCGTGTAGATGCGCTCCGTGCGATTTGATATGTTGTGGAGTTCCAATGAAAGAGCAAAAGACGGAGTCTAAAGCTAAAACCAAAGCCAGAAAGTAAAGCTTATTTTCTTTTTTCCATGCAATTTTCAGCGCAGAAACAAAACTTGCCTCATTTTTAACTATTTTCTTTTTCACTTCTCTCCAAACGTCTGGACAGCCCTCATATTCCATGTCTACAATTTTGCGGATAACCCTGTTAATTTCTTGTCTTTTTTCTTTTGTAACTTTGATTCCAGCTTTGCTGAAAATCTCCTCAAGATGCCTAAAATAGCAGGTCATGGTAATTTTCCAAAAATACGCTATAAATCTTTATTGTAAGTCTCTATTGACAATTCATAAGAGTTATCCATTTTAGCTAAGAAGACTATTTTTGATGATCCATTACAAGAAATCGTTAATTCGCTTCCTTTTGCTAATAGTGATGTTTTTCACGTTTATCCAGCTCGTAGAAGCAACAGTCACGAATTTTACTGTATATGGCGGTGAAGAAGTTACTAAATCACTTAATCTGGCAATTGATGACCATGTTTTAATAAGGTTCACTATTGTTGGGCAGTCTGACCATACTTTGTATTTTTTTATGACCTATCCTAATGGGACTGTGTGGGATTTTGGCAAAACAGGGGACGCCTATTATTCTTTTGTTTGTAACTTGGAAGGCGAATATGTCTTGCATTTTTCTAATGTAGGTTCTTCTGAAGACAAGCTTGTAACATTGGATTATGAAGTTGAACACTACATTTTTGGAATGCCTCAAATGTTTTTCCTAACTATAATCATAGTGCTAGTTTGCATAGCAGCCGTGGCAGCATTTGTTTTAATGGGGAAACAACATTAGCAATTGTAGTTTCGTGTAAATCATTTATACTTATTAATAGTTAATATCCTTCTGCAGTGAAAAACATGCTTGTAGCAAATAAAGATTTGTTAATACCGGCAAGAAAAAAGGCATATGCAGTTGGCGCCTTTAATATAAACAATCTAGAAGCTCTATTGGCTGTTGTTGAAGCAGCTACAGAAGAAAAATCACCTGTTATAGTTGCAGTTACACCAAGCGCTATAAAATATGCTGGCTTAGTCTATCTCGCAAATATTGTTAAAACAGCGGCAGAAATGGCGCTTGTGCCGATGTCTTTACATCTTGACCATGGGGAAAACTTTGAAGTAGTTTCAAAATGTATTGAGGCTGGTTTTACGTCGGTTATGATTGACGGTTCATTTCTAAGGTTTGAAGAAAACGTTGCTTTAACAAAGCGGGTTGTGAATCTTGCGCACTCAAAAGGGGTTTCTGTTGAAGCGGAGCTTGGCAGACTCGCTGGAGTAGAAGAATCAACAGTTGAGGAAAAGGAAGCTGTTTTAACCGACCCAAATAATGCTAAAGATTTTGTTGAACAAACAGGCGTTGATGCGTTGGCTGTTGCCATTGGCACTTCTCATGGCGCCTACAAGTTTAAAGCTGAACCTAAACTCGACTTTGAACGATTAAGGCTTATTAAAGAGAAACTAAGCATACCACTTGTTTTACATGGAGCTTCTAGCGTTCCTTATTGGATTATTGAAAAAGCCTCTAAATACGGCGCTGAACTGACCGGGGCTAAGGGCATTCTTGAAGAACATATCAAAAAAGCCATTTCATTAGGAATAGCAAAAATAAACATTGACACAGATTTGCGTTTAGCATTTACAGCAACAGTGCGCGAAGTTTTAACAAATTCTCCAAAAGAATTTGACCCGAGGAAGATTTTGGGTCCAGCAAAAGAAGTTATGAAAGAAGTTGTCAAGGGTAAAATGCGCTTGTTTGGAAGCTCTGGGAAAGCATAGGAGGGAGAAAAGATGAGAATTGGAGTGCTAAGTGGTGGAGGAGATGCCCCCGGAATTAATGCGGTCATAAGGGCGGTTGTTAGAAAGGGCATTCAAAATTATGACTATGAAATTGTCGGTATAAAAGATGGATGGCATGGATTGCTTGAAAACGAATTCTTATCCTTAGATTTGAGGTCTGTGTCTGGAATTCTTCCACGTGGAGGCTCAATTCTAGGTACTTCGAGGACAAATCCCTTCAAACATGAAAAAGGACCGGAAAAAATGATGAAAAACGCTGAAAAAGCAAAAATTGGAGCGATTGTGGTTATTGGCGGTGATGACACTTTAAGCGTGGCTTACAAGATGAGTGAGTATAAACTTAAATGTGTAGGTGTGCCGAAAACGATTGATAACGATTTAGCTGGTACAGATTTTACGTTTGGTTTCAACACAGCCGTAGCCATAGCAACCGAAGCACTTGACAGACTTCACACCACAGCCGAAACGCATCACAGAGTTATGATTCTAGAAGTCATGGGAAGATACACGGGCTGGATAGCGTTAGAAGCTGGATTAGCAGGAGGCGCAGATTGTATATTAATCCCCGAAAAGCCTTTCAAAATAAACGAACTCTGCAGATATGTCAAACGCAGACAATAAAGAGGAAGAAACTTTAGCATAATCGTTGTAGCCGAAGGCGCTAAGCCAAAAGGCGGAAAAGAAATTGTATATAGCGAAAGTATTGACGAGTTTGGACACATACACCTAGGTGGTGTAGGCTATTTTCTGGGAAAAGAAATTGAAAAAAGTCTAGGCATCGAAACCCGAGTTGTGGTTTTAGGACATCTTCAACGAGGCGGTTCTCCAACAGCTTATGACAGAATATTAGCTACTAGATTTGGAATAGCCGCAATAGACTTGGTTAAGCAGAAAAAATTTGGCCACATGGTTGCCCTCAGAGGAAACAAAATTGTTTCTGTTCCATTGAAGGATGTTGTTGGCAAAAGAAAGACTGTGGATTTAGAGCTGTATAATATAGCAAGTGTATTTTTCGGTTAAGCAGCTCCATTTGAAGACTAAGTGGCAAGCACTCTTGCCAATTTCAATAAGCTTAAGTCTAAAGGTTTTTCTGTTTCACATGACTTCTTGAGGTCTACACTTGTAATTTTACCATCTCCTAATCCTACTACTTTGTTTCCATGTTTTTCTAACAGTAGCCTAACGGCTTCATCAGCGAAGAGGCTAGCTAAGAGCCGGCTGCGAGCAGTGGGATTACCACCCCTTTGAGCATAGCCTAAAATGCTAAGCCTGACCTCCGCCCCCGTTTTTCTTTCGATTTTTCTTGCAAGTTTATGCGTGTTTCCAACGCCTTCTGCCGCCACGATTATACCAGACCGCTTTCCTTTAGCACCATTTTCTCTTATAGTTTCAATAATCTCATGTGTTTCATGTTTTTCTTCTGGCACAAGAATCACCTCAGCGCCTACTGTTAAGCCTATAGTTAACGCAAGGAAACCTCTTTTTCGTCCCATGACTTCGACTATGAACACTCTCTCATGAGAAATAGCAGTATCTCGGATTTTGTCAATTTCAGCAACAGCAGTGTTTACGGCTGTGTCAAAGCCTATAGTTTCATCCGTGCCATAGACGTCGTTGTCGATTGTTGCGGGAACACCAACTATCAACGTGTCGGTTTCTTTACTTAATTCAAATGCTCCTTTAACAGAGCCATTGCCACCTATGAAGACTAGTCCATCAACTTTATTTAAGGCGAGAGTTTTAGCAGCTTCTCTTATTCCATCTTTTTCCCTAAATCTTGAACATCTTGAAGTTAGCAATATTGTGCCACCTAGATTAATTATTCCGCCAACAGAACGCGGAGTTAACTGCCTAAAAGTGTTCGTTATTAAGCCTTCCCAGCCTTTTTCGAATCCTAAAACGTTATAGCCTTTTGAATATGCTATGCGGACTACAGCGCGGATAGCAGCGTTCATGCCTGGGGCATCGCCGCCGCTAGTAAGTATCCCCATAATTTTCAACTAATGTTCCTCCAATTTTGTTAATGCTATTTAGACACATGTTTGGGTTAATTAAAAATAAATCTACTGCTTATAGTAAGTTTTGGAGCGTCGAAACTTTGGATTATAATTATATCCTTGTCATAGTGACAACTTCGAGCAGAAGGGAAGCAAAAATGATTGTTAGACGTTTGCTTGACGAGAAATTAATTGCTTGCGCCAACATAGCTGGTTCAGTTTCATCGCTTTTCTGGTGGAACAAGAAAGTTGAAAGCGCTGAGGAGAATGTTGTTTTAATGAAGACCCGCTTAGATTTGTTTGAAAAATTGTCGGAAACTGTTAAGGCTTTGCATAGTTATCAAGTGCCAGAGATAATTGCATTGCCAATTGTTAAAGGTTCCAAACAGTACATGGATTGGCTAGACAGTTACCTTAAGTAAACTTTTGCAAGTTCTCAACCAGGATTTTACATGCGAGGTAGCCTTAAACATTTTAAAGTGGAAGCAGTTAATATGACGTTTGAGGTGTTTTATTGAGAATTGGGTTTTTCGTTTGGGAATATCCTCCGAAACTTGTGGGTGGTTTAGGCACGTATGCCGAATATATCACACATGAATTTGTAGAATTGGGTCATGACGTCTCAGTTTTCACACTCAATCCAGGCGATTTGAAGACTCGAGAGATTCTAAAGGGAGTGGAAGTTCACCGCCCAATGATTGGAAATGCCAGCAATGTTTTCCCCATGTTCGTTATCGATGACTTGAAAAAGTGGGGAACAAACATTCGCTTATTTAATGACATATTCATCTATAACATATTGAGTGCAACAAAATTCGTCAACGGATTAATCAAGAAAGAGGGATACCATTTCGACATAGTCTGCGTACATGACTGGTTAAGTAGCATCGCTGGTCTTATGATAAAGAATGAAACAAAAATCCCTGTTGTTTTTCATGTTCATAGTACAGAATGGGGAAGAAGCGGAGGACAAGGCTCAGAAGTTGTTTCACATCTCGAATGGGCAACAGCCCAAAGCGCAGATCGAGTCATCACTGTCAGCTACGCTATGCAGGAGGATTTAATTAAACACGGGTGGCCTCAATCAAAAATCAGTGTGGTTTGGAATGGCGTGGACCCTGAACGTTACAATCCACAAAAATGCAGACAGAGGGAGGTAGAATTGATTCGAGAAAAATATGGCGTTCCGAACGATTGGAACATGCTTCTTTTCATTGGCAGACTCGCATGGGTTAAAAACGTCAGAAATCTGCTGCAAGCCATGCCCATGGTTTTAGCTGAGTACCCAAAGACAAAACTTGTGATTTTGGGTAAGGGAGAAGAACAAAGAGACATCGTGGAAACAGCTAGTAGACTTGGAATAAAAGACAACGTGATATATCGCTTTGATTTTGTGCCAGAAGACGAAAGAATTCTTAATTACGCAGCGGCAGACATTTGTATTTTCCCATCAGTTTACGAGCCTTTTGGAATTGTAAGTTTAGAAGCAATGGCAATGCAGAAACCAGTAATTGTAGGGGCTAGAGGAGTGGTGGGCTTTCGAGAACAAGTAGTATCTTCTGGACCTAGCCAAAATGGACTACACGTCAATGGCCAAGATGCAAGCGACATAGCGTGGGGAATAAAAGAAACACTTAAAGATTCGCAAAGAGCAAAAATTTGGGGCCAAAATGGACGCAAAAGAGCGTTAGATTATTTTACTTGGGAAAAAACTGCACAAGAAACAATCGAGATTTACAAGACACTTTTTTAGAAAACGTGATGTCTACATTTTAGAAGTATTCGCTAATTTTCTGTTAGAGGTTAATGAGTAAAGTTTTATAGTCTTGCTTTTTCAATCTTCTTTGGCGGTGGGTCTTAGGCGGGGGGCTAGGGGTCCCTTGCACCGTAAACCCTCTATATGACGGGCTGACAGCTGAGGCTGAGGCGTTTAAGGCCGCTAAGACCCTCATTTCCGAAGCCTTGACTATCCGTCCCTTGGGGCTAGCGGTTGTTGGGCAGCTTCCGTAGGGAAGCCGTCTCCAATGTTTGCCAGGCGAATCCGGCCAGGCCCGGGAGGGAGCAACCTAAGTCTGGACGTTTGGCGCTCAAGGGGTGCGGGTACGAGTGTAGGGTTTGATGGGTCAAGCGGATTCTAGACGTCGAACCCCAGTGGCCCATCGCCCTTCTTCTCACAAGTTCAATTTATAAATAAGGGAGGACTTAGTCACTAGAGAGCAACAAAAGCCAAAAGAGCATAGCGGTGCATTGTTTAGAAAATGCTAAATGCTCTATGCAACATTCTATTGTTGAAGGATTCGTTCATGTCCTTTAACGAATTACGTAAAGATTACCTGTTAGACCGATGGGTTGTTATCGCTACAGAACGTGGACGCCGACCCACTGATTTTGCCAAACAAGAAAGACAGAAAACCAAAAGTGGCATTTGTCCCATGTGCCCCGGCAATGAGCACATGACGCCTCCAGCAGTTCTAGTCTACCTCAAAACTAACAGAGGCATAAAAAAATCCAAGGATGAGAATAGTTTTAGGCATAAGAATTGGCTGATTCGATGTGTGCCTAACCTTTTTCCGGCTTTTGCTCCACCGAAAGAAAAGATTGACAGCGGGCAGATTTGGAAAGGTAATGATTTGGCGGTGGCTGTTGGGCATCATGAAGTTTTGATTGAATCACCAAATCATGATGAGCATCCTGCAGACGTACAGATCCCCCAATTGATGCTTGTTGTTAACAGTTATATTAACCGTTTACGTGAGCTTGCAGCAAAGCCATATGTGAAGTATGTGTCAATTTTCCGCAATCATGGTTTGGAAGCTGGTGCTTCACTTTCACATGCCCACAGTCAAATAATAGCCACTCCCTTTACTCCAAGAATCGTAAGCGACGAGCTTAAAGCAAGTAAACGATTCTGGAAAAAAACCAGAAAATGCGTTTTTTGTGATATTATGAAAAAAGAGCGTAAGGGACCCAGGCTTATTCTTGAAAATTCGAAGTTTGTGGTTTTTGCGCCCTACGCAAGTGTTCATCCAATGGAGTTTTGGATACTACCCAAAAAACATGAGGCTACGTTGCTTGATTTGTCACAAAGTGAAGCGAAAACTTTTGCTGAAACATTGAAAACTTGTCTTAGCGGACTGAAGCGATTGTTAAATGACCCGCCTTATAATTATGGTTTTCACTTAACCATAAAGAAGGATACATGCGATTTTTATCATTGGCATTTGGAAGTTTATCCTAAACTGGCTATTTGGGCTGGATTTGAGAAAAGCACTGGCATATACATAAACACTGTCACACCAGAAACCGCAGCAGAAAGCCTAAGAAAAACAATTTCATCTTGAACTCTGTAAAATCTCCTTTTCATACCTTGGTCTGTTTTGCATAACATCTTCTACATAGGCTCTTAAGGGTTCGGCTATGCTCCATGCTTGGGCAATGCAGCCTCTCGGCGTGTGCGGTGGTTCACCGTCAAAAATTTCGCTTAAAACGCCCAATCCAATTCTATAAAGCTGGTCACTAAACAATGGCATAAGAAAATGTCTCAAGGCATATTCACGCCTATATTCTGTATAACCTTTAACCTTTAGAAAAGCTGTTGTAAAAGGTCCCAGTAGCCAAGGCCAACTTGTGCCATTATGGTAAGCTTTGTCTCTGCTTCGCCTATCCCCAGTATAAACACCTACATATTTTGGGTCGGTCTTTGGGAGAGTTCTTAAACCACAAGGCGTTAAAAGCTCGTGAAACACAACATCAACAATCTTCTCATTCTTTATATTATCAAGCATGGTGAAATCCAAAGCAACCGAGGTAATCTGATTAGGACGTAAAGAATCGTCATTGGCAGCTTCGCTTATGACGTCAAACAAGCAATATTTTTTGGTATTCCAGAATTTACTAACAAAACTCTCTTTTGCTTTTGCAGCCATTTGTCCGTATCTTTCAGCCTCAGCATTTTCCATAAACCGTTTTGCCAAAAGCTCCATAGTTTTCAATGCGTTATACCATAAAGCTTGGATTTCAACAGCTTTTCCATCTCTAGGCGTTATTGGTTGTCCATCAACTGAGGCGTCCATCCATGTCAATTGAGCGTCGTGAGAAAGTAAGCCATCGTTGTCCATGCGTATGTTGAAGATTGTTCCTCTCACGTAGTTGTCAATAATTGCTTTTAGGGTTTCCCACAACTGTTCGTGAACAAACTTGAAATCGTTTGAATATTTAAGATACTGCAACACTGCGTTAACAAACCACAATGATGCGTCAACAGAATTATAGGCTGGAGTTTCCAATTGGTCTGGAATATAATTAGGAATCAAACCATCCTTAAAGTGTTTTTTAAATGTCAAGAAGACTTTTCTTGCGTCATCAAATCTTCCAGTGACAAGCATCAACCCAGGTAAAGAAACGAAAGTGTCTCTCCCCCAAACATCAAACCAATGATAACCAGCAATAACCGCCTTTTGTGTATCATCTATGCCCTTAACAATAAATATGTCAGTAGCCAAAACAATCCAGTTCAGCCAGTCGCCAACTGAAACGCTCTCATGCTGGTCATAAAATCTCTTCAACAAATTCTCGCGGCGCTGATTCTCTCGCTCTAATAAAGCTTCAATGTCGTACATGCTATCTGTAGTTTCAGCTAAAATCTTTTCTGCATAAGCCTCGTTTTTATCTGCAACCGCCGTTATCGCAAAATTTTCCGCCTTACTTGCTTTCACACTTGTCTCAAAATATCCCAATTGATAACTATCTTCTAAGCAGCTTTCGCCGCGCATTGCTTCTTCGCGGTAGTATAGTTTCTCAAGCCATTTTCCAGCTGGATAATATTTTCCGCTTGTGGTTTTCATTATGAGCACAGATTTGGGGACATTTAATTGCACATCTACTTCGTTTCCTTCTTTTTTTTGGATAAATTTCCATGAAATATTCCATCGGTCAGTCACAGAATGGAAATGTCGCCAATTTATCAGTGGAAAAACCCGAATCCTAACATCAGCTACGTTTTTATTTGAGACTTTGTAAACTGTTACAATGGCGTTTTTCTCGTAAGGCATGAAAATAGTTTTTTGAATTTCCACATCTTGCACTTTATAAACGAATTTTGGAAAGGGAGAGACTGAAAACTCTTTTAGAAATAGATATCCTTGAGGAAAAATTCCATTTTGATATTCGTTTGCACCAAGCGGATAAATATTATTCATTATGTCTATCTCTTCTTCCAGCTTTGCTAGACAGATTCTGCGGTCGCCAGGCGGATAAAAAGCGGCAACAAGCAATCCATGATATTTCCTTGTGTTTACGCCCAAAACTGTGGATGAGGCATATCCGCCCAAACCGTTAGTTATAATCCACTCTGTTTTTATCGCATCTTCAAATTGCGCAAGTTTTTCGTTATTGAATCTTATGGACGGCAACATCATTTATGGCATCAGCTTCGCAACATTCTTTTCTTTTGCTACAAAGAAGAAATTTGCTACAGGATTGCATTTTGTTCTAAAAAGCAGAAAATGAGGCTTTTTTAGTTTATGCTCTGTCAAAGTTTCTGCGTAGCCCATGCCCTTCGCAAAAATTATATCCGCAGAATTGTAAACTTCGAAGAATTCTTTCGAAAGCTCATTAGGGGTAAAGCCAACTGTATCAGTGCCGGTTGTTATTACTTTATCAGCAACTTTGCTAATGCCTGATGACTCTGCGTCTTCCAATGTGGCATCGTTAATTATTGGTCCGCCTTTAACAGCAACAATCACCTTTAAACCCATATTCTCCATTTGTTCAACAAGCAACGTGTCGAAGACTATTTCTCCAGCATTGTCCGTCAAATAAAGAATTGTATTTGCTTTTTTGACGAGTTCATAAGCTTTGGCGGTGTCATCTATAGCTAAGTCTTTTCCAGCTTCTCGAAAAGTTTTCTTCAAACCATTAAAACTGAATTTATGGCTTGGAATGTCAAACTCCATTATGTTGCCAACTATGGCACACAAACAGGCTTTTTTGAATCTGTCCTGCTGTGCATAGCCTTCTTCAACCAGTTTCCTTGCGTAAGGCAAGATTTTTAAGGCTTTTTCATTGCTTATTCTTTTGCTTCTTTTGTATGGGTCAATGTTGCCCGTGATGCGCTTTATGAGACGGTCTCTTTTTGTGCCCAAATCCGCTGGAACCGCAGATGGACGAAATTCTTTATTTAATAAACGCAGAAGCTCGGTCATTGCGCGAAAACGTAATGCGGGATTCGTGGTTGCTTCTGTGGCTTCGGCTACAGCACGATAGAGAATACAAGATGCGCATTCTGGCTCAACTTTCAATAGCAAATCGCCTTACCGTTTTGTTGCCTCTGCAAATTCTCGTAAAACACTATATGGGTCTTTCGCCTTCACAATGCCGCTTGCAACCAAAACGCCCTCAGTGCCAAGCTTCAGCGCTGTTGCAACATCGTCGCCTCGGCTTATCCCAGCACCGCATAGAATCGCAACTTTATTGTTTATTTCTTTGACAAGCTTAACTGTTCCAGTTACAACTTCGGGCTTTGCCTTTGAGACCGGAATTCCGGTGCCTATAAGCTCTGGTGGTTCTATGGCTATGATATCTGGTTTAAGAGCAGCCACAGCTGCACTTATGTTTGGAGTATTAGCACATACTAGAGAAATTAAACCTAACTCACGTGTCCGGTTGACTATTTCACTAATATCCGAGAGTCTCAGTTGTCTTTCCGAATGATTAATTAACGTGCCCACTGCCCCAGCCTCCTTAACAGATTCAGCTAACACATGACCAGTGAAACTTCCAGACTTGATCGGGTCAACATGCTGAGCGAAAACTGGAATTGTCACAGCTTTTACTACGGTAGCAATATCGGCAAATTGGGGAGCTAACCCTATGGAAACCTTCGTTTCATTTCTCACTTTTTCAGCTTTTTTTGCAAGCTCAACAGCTCTTCGCCCCGTAGCTTCTAGGTAGGTCTTAAAATTCACTATTATCATAGGTGTTTGAAGTTTCTCTGACAAATTTTTTCACTGCCATTTTATCATTAATTCTGATTGTTAATATGGTTTTAGAATAAAAAAGATGCTTGTGGATGAGAATTGATTAATGCTATTAGCGCCGTTTTTCTGGGAGGAAAACTGTTGCTGCGATGACTGTTGTCCATAAACCGTTTTTGTCTCCAGTTGCCGACTGCGTTATGTTAGTGGTTTTAATTATCAGCCCACTAGTTTTGAATAATTGTTCTTTTTCGCGCCAAGCTATTTCTGGGTCAAATTGAATGCCCATTGTTGTGGCAAGCATAGTCGCAGCCAAGTCTTCCGCGTAATCTCCAGCTACTTCATCAGTTTGTCCGTAAGAATGATGTTCAGAAAGATAACCATAATTGTTTTTGCCGGAGGGGATTGCAACACCTATTGATGAAGCAATCAGTCTATGCGGTTCATTCGTCGAGTTTCTAGCTAAGACTACGAAGGTGATTTCGCCTGGCCGTATCATTTTCAAGCCTTGTTCTCTTGAGACAAGTTTGCAGCCTGGAGGTATTATACTTGAAACATTCACTATGTTGCAATGTTGAATTCCTGCGTCTCTTAAGGCTAATTCAAACGACTGTAATTGTTCTTTATGTTTGCCAACGCCCTTCGTTAGGAAGAAGTACTTGGGAATCATTTGTCATTTCGCAATAAAATAAAAAACATACACTTATTAGGCTTTTGTTTAGACAAAAACTTTACGCTCAATATGGTTTGGTATTCTGGAATTAGCCGAGTCGGGGAAAAGAATAACAAAGTGTTGCATATAGTTATTAGAGGTTGAGGTCTAAGTGCCACAGTACCGAAGTGTATTCAAAGACGAAACAAAGCTTGACATTAGCTATGTCCCTAGCAAACTTCCGCACAGAGACAGTGAACTGCGTTTATTAGTGGAGTTTTTCAGTTTTCTACTGAAGTTTCCAGCGAAGATGTCGCAAAGAGTAATCATAACCGGAGATATTGGAACTGGCAAAACTGCGCTTTCTCAACGTTTCGGGACTGACATCACTCGCGAAGCCAGCAAAAATGGAATGAATCTTCGTTATGTACATGTTAATTGCCGCGAATACCGGGGAAGCTTATTCATAATATTGCATCACATAATTTCTGTTTTCCATCCAAATTTTCCGAAGCGTGGTTATGCTGCTGAGGAGCTTTTACGTAATCTATTGCAGATTTTGGACGAAGAAAACATGCATTTGATTTTGGGTTTAGACGAGTTTGACAGTCTCGTTGAAAGAGAGAGTTCAGAAGCTGTTTACAAGCTTACGCGGTTGCAAGAGATGAGACAGAACAAGTCTCAAAGGCTTTCGCTTATATGCATTTTACGAGACTTGAAGACACTCAGCCGCTTGGATGCTAGTACTCGAAGCACTTTGCAGTCTAATTTAATAAGTTTAGAAAAATACTCAAAAGAGCAGTTACGAGATATTCTTAATGACCGTGTTTCGCTTGCTTTTAAACCTTTAACTGTGTCGGAAGAGACCGTAAGCTTAATCGCTGAGCTTGCTTCTTCTGAAGGAGGAAACGCCCGCTTTGGTATTGAATTGTTGTGGCGGGCTGGAAAATACGCTGATGCGGAAAATCTGGATGCAGTTACGCTTGAATGTGTTCGGAAGGCAGTTTCAAGCATAATTCCAACAGTGCGCAAAAGTGATTTAGCATCGTTAAGTTTTCATGAAAAGCTTTTCTTGATGGGCATTGCGAGACATTTCAAAGAAGGTGAAAATGCTCACATTTCGCTTTCTGAAGCAGAAAAAGCCTACCACATTGTGTGTGAAGAGTTTAATATTGAACCGCACAGCCACACACAACTGTGGAAGTATTTGCATAGCCTCTCATCTGTTGGTATTATAGAAACTGAGGTTGCATCATTTGGTTCACGTGGAAGAACAACAATCATTTATTTGTCCCGCATCTCTGCCCATGAGCTTGAAAAAGAATTGAATGCGCTTTTGGAGAAAGAAGCGTGAGACAGCGATGAATGTGGAAGATGTCTTTTCTTCGAAACTGAGAATAAAGATTGTGAAACTTTTGATGCAGATGGGCGAACTTAACATTTCCGAAATCGCCCGTAGATTAGGCATAAATCACAACGCAGCAAGCAAGCATTTGCAGGTTTTAGAAGAAGAAGGCGTTCTTCAACAGAAAGTGTTTGGAAGAATTCGACTATACAGGATTAAGGAAAACTCGCCTAAGGCCAAAGCTGTTCAAAACCTTATAGAAATATGGGAGCAATAGTAAAAAGCGTAGGGTAACGTATAGATAATCGAAACTTGATTCAAAGTTGACTGGAGGAGAATAGTGTGGCTATGGTTGATGTTTCAAGCAAGCCTAAGGTTTTTCGTAAGGCGACAGCGACAGGAATAATCAAACTGAAAACGCAAACTGTAGATTTAATCAGAAAAGGAAAAATTGCTAAAGGCGACCCCCTATATGCGGCTAAAATTGCTGGGATTTTGGCTGCAAAGAAAACAAGTGCATTAGTTCCGCTTTGCCATCCATTGCCATTGACAAACGTGGAAATAGCAGCAAAAATCCTAAGTCGATCCTCTATAGAAGTTGTTTCAACCGTCAAGACAGAAGCGCAGACGGGTGTAGAAATGGAGGCTTTGGTAGCGACTGCAGTTAGCTTGTTAACCATTTGGGACATGGTCAAGCAGTATGAGAAGGATGCCGAAGGGCAGTATCCTTCCACAGTCATAGAGAACATTCGAGTCGTAAAAAAGATTAAGGAAGGCATTTCAGTTGAGCGAAAGCACAAGAAAGCATAAGGCAGAAGCCCCTAAACGGCTAAGGTTTGGCGTTTTTGTGTGTAGCACTTCGCGTTTTGAGAAGTTGCAGAGAGGTGAAAAAGTGGAGGATATTTCTGGAGATTCAATTGAGGGCTTCATAAGGAATGCTGGTCATACGGTAGTTTTCAAGAAGATTATTTCTGATGATAGAGTGATGATTGAAGAAAGTGTTAGAAAAGTTTTGATGTCTGACTTGGATGCTGCTGTCTTCTGCGGCGGCACGGGCATTACACCTTCTGACTTGACTATTGAAACCGTTATGCCATTCTTAGAGAAAGTTCTACCCGGATTCGGCGAAATTTTTAGACGCTTAAGCTTTGACAAGATTGGTTCTGCTGCTGTTTTGTCACGTGCTATTGCCGGAGTTGCAAAAGGTAAAGCTTTTTTCTGTATTCCAGGTTCGCCCGACGCTGTTAGGGTTTGTTTTGAAAAGCTTATATTGCCGGAGTCGCCACACATCGTTAAGCATGCACGGGAATAACGATGGTATTAAGGGATAGTTGCGGACGCCCCCTACTTAATTTGCGGGTAGCAATAACACAACGTTGTAATTTACGTTGTGAATACTGCCATAGGGAAGGCGAAGAAAGGCTTAGCGAAGATTCTGCAGATGAAATGAGCGTTAACGAGATAGTGCGCATCGTGAGAATTGCCGTTGGACTTGGCATTTCTAACGTAAAGCTGACAGGAGGAGAACCTCTCATGCGCAAGGACATCATGGAAATTGTAAATGGCATTGCAGCTATTCCAAGCTTGATGGACCTTTCAATGACAACAAATGGCGTAATGCTTTCTTCTTTAGCTAAAGAGTTATATGCAAATGGCTTAAGACGGGTGAACATCAGTTTTCCAACATTGAATGAAGAGGTTTACAACAAATTAACTGGCGGTAGACTCGCAGATGTTTGGAAAGGCGTTAAAGCGGCTGTTGATGCTGGATTTTGTCCAGTCAAGCTTAACATGGTTGTTCTGAAAGGCGTAAATGACGATGATGTTCTGGAAATGATTGATTTTGCAAGAGAAACTGGAACAATTCTTCAATTGATTGAGCTTGAGCCAATAAACATAAGCAAAACCTATTTTGCTACGCATTATAAAGCACTAAACGAATTTGAAAGCGTACTAAGGCAGAAGGCTTTGAAGGTTGAAACTAGACGGTTCATGCAGAGCCGTCATATATATCATTTGCCTGATGTAACTGTTGAAGTTGTGCATCCAATTGAGAACACAGATTTCTGTTTGCGATGTACCCGTTTGCGTGTGACAAGCGATGGAAAACTTAAATCATGCTTAATGAGAAGCGATGGATTATTGGATATTTTGACGCCTATCAGGAATGGAGCTAGCGATCAAGAATTGATAGAGCTTTTTAAGTTGGCGAATCAGAGAAGACAGCCATACTATAACAAAAACTAAATACGTGTTATACATTTCAGCTTTTGGTATTCCATGCTTGTAGGTAAAAGAGTCAACCTAAAAGTTGCTGAGAAAGAAGATGTGCCTTTGTTAGCTCAGTGGCTTAATGATGTTAATTTTTCTGGGGATTACCAGCATTTTCCTGACCAAATCACCAAGGCTATGCTTGAAAAGCGAATAGTTGAACATAGGCTTTATCAGAATGAATGGGTCGACTTCATAATAGAGAAAAAAGATGGAAACAAAATCGGCTGGGCAGCCCATTACCTAAGTGCTCCTAATTTTGGTTGGATAGAAATCGGCTATGCAATTGCTCCAAATGAGAGAAACAAGGGATATGCAACAGAAACTATACAAATTCTAGTTGATTATCTCTTTCTTACGAGAGACATCGTCAGAATTCAAGCAGTCATAGATTCTGCAAACATAGCCTCTCGAAGGACACTGGAAAAAGCTAGATTCAAAAAGGAAGGAACACTGCGTAAGGCACTTTGGAACGCAAAAGGGAAATGGACAGACGGCGACTTCTACGGTATATTAAGGGATAATTGAAAGCAACCAAAAATACTGACTAAAACTTGAAAGAGAGAAAAGTGCAGATGAAGATTGTAACTTATAGAGAATTAGAATCAAAGAACAGCCTTCTGCCATTATTAGACCATGCCTTCGGCTGGACGTTTAATCCAAGGACTTTTGAAACCATTATAAAGATTGATCCGAGGTTGAAAAACAGCCCAGTTGGTTTTTTCGCAGTGGAAAAAGGCAATGTGATAGGCAGCGTGGGAGTTATGGATATGGTTACTCGCACTTTGAATGGAAGCATAGAGTATGTTGGCGGCATCTATGGAGTTGCCACCTTACCAAGCCATGTAAGAAAAGGCGTTTCCACCGCTCTGATGAATGCTGCGCATCAGCATTTCAAGGTAAAGGGCTATAGTTTTTCGTTTTTGTGGACAAGTCGCGCGCTTGTTGCTCACGCAATGTATGAAAAACTAGGTTATGTAGATATGCTTGAAAGGTCAACAGCATACAAAGTGTTAGAAGCGGAGAAAAACAAGTGCATACACAAAGAAAAAGCCTCGAAATTAGATTTAAAGGATATTCTGAAAATCTATGACAAATATGTGAAATCTAGAGCGGGCTTCGTTTTACGTGACAAAGCATATATGAATACGCTGCGAAGAACCGAAAGCCTATCGGCAAAAGACTGCATTATTGACAAGGATGGTTATGCCATATTCAAAACCAACCTTGGTGGACCATGGATTAGGGGAACGTGGATTCGAGAGCTTGTGGCATTAAACGCTGGAGCAATGGGCAGACTGTTAAGGCTTGTAGAAAAGAAATCGAAAGACCTTATTTATGACCGTGCAGTTTTCGACGACGCATTACTCGAGGTTTACAAGTCTCGCGGCTACATGATTCAGAAAAGAAGCCACTCTACACTAATGGTAAAACCCATAAATGCTAAGGAATCATTTAAGCAGACGTATGGTGAAAAATTCTACCTAACGAGCCTCGACTTCTTCTAACCAATTCTGCTAAAAACAACTTGCTAGTCAAACCTTAGTTCAATCTATATATAAGGGATGAGGTAGACTGTTCCACAACCAGCCCCAGCCCCAGCTGACTCTCAAGTTCATAGTTCTACTATTTCTGCTTCTTGCTTAATTGTGTCAAGCACTGCGATGGTTGATTTGCCACTTAAATATCCGCATACTTCGCCTGGATTCACAACTAAGGTTTTGCCCTTGCGATAGGCGCCAGCTGTATGCGCGTGTCCATGAACTACTACGTCAAATCCTCCGC
>JACAEI010000025.1 GCA_013388905.1 Candidatus Bathyarchaeota archaeon
AGAGTGTCCGCTGAAAAAATCGGAATAAAAACCCGCATAGTTCATGGCGCTTCTATACTCTCTGCCATTATGGGCTTGTCTGGTTTGCACAATTACAAGTTTGGAAAAAGCGTAACAATCCCTTTTCCAGAACAGACATTCTCTGAAACTCCATACGAGGTTATAGCACAAAATCAGATGCTTGGGCTTCACACGCTTTGTCTTCTAGATATTATTGCAGAGGAGAAACGTTATCTTAGCATAAGTGAAAGCTTAAAACTACTGTTGAAAATTGAAGAAAAAAAGAAAAGGAAAATAATTACAGAAGAGACGCTTGCCGTGGGAATCGCTAGAGCCGGAAGCAACAGCCCAACAGTCAAAGCTGATGCAGTAAAGAAATTAATGAATTATGACTTTGGGGGACCGCCCTACACGCTCATTTTTCCTGGAAAACTCCATTTCATGGAAGCAGAAGCACTAATCGTTTTGGCTGGTGCCCCAGAAAAACTGCGAGATGATGCCTTATGAGTTTGGAGACGCTTGTTTCTAAGTATATAGCTTCTGCTGAACAGGTGCTTCACGATTTGACAATAATTGAAACTTCAAACATCGGTAAGAGCGAAGTTGGAAAGGTTGTGGAGTCTGCCAAAGCCTATTTAGCTGATGCCAAATACTATAAGGATAAAAAGGAATTTGAGGTAAGCTTAGCTTCTGTCAGCTATTGCGAAGGTTTACTTGACGCGTTAAAAATGTTGGGAGCAGTAAGATTTGAATGGCCAGTAAAGCTGAAAGGAAAAAACGAAAAGTAGTCTTGGCTTCAGGCGTTTTTGACCTGTTGCATCTGGGACATGTAAGGTTTCTCGAAGAAGCGAAAAAGGCTGGCGGACAAAACGCTGAACTAATAGTTATAATTGCCCGAGATAGCACCGTGGAAAAAAGAAAGGGCGAAAAACCCGTTATGCCAGAAAGCCAACGATGCGCTCTTGTCGCGTCGCTAAAGGTTGTTGATGAAGCAATTCTTGGATATGAAGACTTTGATATTGGGAAAGTTGTTGAAAAAATTAAGCCCAACGTGATTGCCTTAGGATACGACCAAACAGGCATGGAACAAAATGTACTGAATTACCTGAAGGAAAAGAAACTAAAGATAAAGGTTGTTAGGATTGGCAAATTTGGAGAGGACGAACTGGATAGTTCTTCAAAGATTAAACAGAAGATAATTGAGGATTTCAAGAGATGACCGCAATTACTAGAAGCTCTAAGAAATTCATGCCAACCTACATTCTTATCGCCTTAAACATCATCGTCTATGCTTACACTTCAATTGCTGGTAGAAACTTTCTTGAAACTAGTATAGACATGCTTTTGAAGTATGGTCAAGTAAACTATAGTGTTTTAAACGGTTGGTATTGGCAGTTATTCACGGCTATGTTCGTCCATGTTAACATTGTGCATATATTGGGCAATATGTTTTTTCTGTTGATTTTCGGGCTTCGCGCAGAAGAACTATTTTTCATTCAAGAATACCTGCTCATTTACTTTGCAAGTGGATTAACTGGCAACTTGCTTACGCTGCTCTTTGGACCATACATGATTTCTGCTGGAGCTTCAGGCGCCCTCTTCGGATTGTTCGGCGCATGCATCATTTATATTAGACGCACAATTGGTCAATCAATAATGAGCGCATTATTGTACGCTTTTTTCTTATTCATCATTAGTTCTGGCGTAAATGTGAATCTCTTGGCTCATCTGGGCGGTTTACTCGTTGGATTATTGATTGGTTATGGATTGGCGGCAGTGAGGAAGCCTAGAATAACATATAAGTATCGCTATTCTTACGCGGTTTGAGATTGAAACTATGGAAGTGTCAAAACTTCCACTTTTACTTTACGCCCGTCTTTCAGTTTAAGGTGTTTCCGCAGGAAGATGGGTGCAATAATTTCGATTACAGAAGCGTCATAGTGACTTCTTAAAGCCAAAATCAAGGCGCCTTTCACTTTATTCTCTATAGTCGCCGGATAGCACTTTACTGCTCCAAAAGTGCGATTCTCATTTCTGAAACCTTCAATTTCAATAGCTGGATAAGCCTCAAGCTCTGAACGCGTTTTAATGTCATAATCAGTCGTAAGCTTAAGATTAAGAGTGCCCGGATACGGCTCAAAGCCTAACCGCTCTATAAACTGTTTCTTGTATTGCTCTTTTGTTATGTAGTAGGAGCCTTCGCCTAGACCCGTGAAAACTATACCTTCTAAAGTTATTGAGGGCGGATATTCGGCTTCAATCAAAAACCGCAGAGTTGAATAAAGCCTTTTCAATTCTTTTACGCCCACATCGGTGATTTTTATGAGACAGCCTTCGGGCGTAATAGTGCGCTTAATCAACCCTCGATTGTCTAATTCAATTAGGTAGCGAGAAGCTGTTTGCTGAGAAGCCCCCAATTTTGCAGCAAGATATTCAGTGGAGATTTTCGCTGTTCTTCGATGAGCTCCCATTTCAGCTAACTTTAAAAGTGTGAAAATATGACGCCATTCATGCTTTTCACTCATTTAAAGCTTCTACTAGCTCATTATTCACTTAAAAATAGCGCTAACATATTTAAGCGGCTCGAAAAAGCTGAAACTCTAAGCTTCATAGCACGTGGTATTTGCCCTAACAAACACGTTTCGCAAATCATGAACCCGGGCTGAAACTTGAATAGAGTCTGAAGGAACCAAAACAGTGAAAGATATGCGATATGTGCCGTTGCCGTAATCTTTGATTGAAAGATTATTTGAAGAGTTAACTGGTATCCAGCTTCCAAGGCTTTCATAATAGAACGTAAGGTTTCTGGCTAGAGCTGGCTTTCCTTCATTATACACGCTACATGTCAAATTTATCTGTTTTTCGTCCCCCGCAAGTCTAGTATAATAGCCACTAATTGTGATTGCCGTTGTTACGTTAGCATCATAGTCGAACGTGAAATTCTCTGCCATGCTATAAATCTTCAAATTGAAATTAGCATATGCACTTGAGACACCTGCATCACTTGTGTTCCAAAAAAGCAGTATCCCTTCATCATAATTCGAACCATTAAATAGTGTGAAGACTAAATGGTACGTTCCAAAATAACTTAGGCTCCGTAAGACTTGGGAAAATTCATTCAGATTTGCTGCCAAAACTGTTTTTTCGCCTCCGTTAGAAACATTTGAAAGCGCACTGATCATGGCGTTTCTTGCGCTCTGCTTTATAGCCAGAATAAAGTTGCTAATTGAAGAATAGTCTTGGCTGCTTGTTTCTTTGCTGACTTCGTACACATAAATGGTTGTTGAGGAAATTAATATAGCGATGGCTAGAGCAGCAACTATCAGAAGTTGTCCAGAGCTATTTGCTCTAAATTTTTTCTGGCATGTTTTCATGTTGCCACAGCCAAGGTCAAATGGAGTATATAACATCGGAAACTCGGTTCTCGAGTTACGCTAAGATATTCTACAAAAGCTATCTGTTGGCTACTGAAACCTACATTAGAGATTGTGACATTATTTAGCTGCTGCATTTGGCCATTGTAAACTGTCAAGTTGAAGCATATGCCAGCTGGCAAAACCATGCTAAAAGCATCTCGCAGAGCAGCCCAATTTCCATCATCTATGTATTTGCCTAGACTTCCATCGGAATCCAGTTTCATAAGCGCCTGAAAACCAACTGAAGCCAAATATTCGCTTCTTTTAGTGCTTTGCCGTATAGTAAGATTAGAAGAAACGGCAAAAGATGAAAAAATAATTAAAACAGCCAAAAACGCTTCGATTATTCTAATTTGCCCTTTATTTCGGTTTTTCATTTTCTTGGGCCTCCAAGCCAAACTGTGCATTCGTAAAGGGCTGAATTTACTGTGACAACATAAGTGTTAGCGTAAACATTTGAAAGCGTTGTTAAACCATCAAAGTTTGCGCCAATTTGAATTGGTATCTGCGGATATGCGATCCATTCAGTAAAGAAGTCTGTAGAGTTCCATCCAGTTGCAACAAGAAGTATTGGGCTGGGGTCTAGGAGGCGAAGTATATTGTATTTGACGGATTGGTTGTTACTTGATGTCTCAGTTAGAATCGTGTGGTAATTATAAGTTAATGCATATGTTTTTAACATGTTTACTTCAGAGTAAACTAGCGACGCATTTAAAGTGTGATTTAAAGCGCTAAGCCTTACAAACGTGCCTCTAGTTTTGGGCTCTCCAGAATTATGCGCAAAGGCATAGGTGCCAAAAGACAAGACATTTGTTTTCGAAGTGGCTTTTGCAAAAACAACGAAAAGTGCTGGTCCTCCAACATTATCTGAAAGTGTTACGTTAACATAAGTCACGCCATCAGAAGCGTAAGCAACGCTTTCTTCCATATAGTTTTCTGCAATAACATAATGTTTCAGTTCTGTTTGAATTTGAACTCCATGCCTTCTCGTTAGTATTTCAAATTGGTAGATTGTTTCGTTTGTCCCTTCGAAAGATGCAGTTCGATTGATTACAACTTCGAAGAGTGGTTTTATTTCTATTCTGAAAGATACGTCGGGCATTCCCAAGGCAGTGAATATTTGCGCGTAGCTTAATGCATGAACATTTTCACTGTTAAGCCTCGAAACCTTGTCTATGTCCAACTCGTAAGAGCCATGCGCATCAGTTTTGGCTAGACCGAACGTTTCTGGAATTATTTTGCCATTCTGTCCCCAATTTAATGGTGTTCCACTGTTTAGAAGCAGATATTTTGAAATCTCTCTGTATCTTTCAGCGGCGAAGGCATCAACATCGTTGTTTATGTGTGGGTAAAGGATTTTTGAAGTAGTAGCCATAGCAGAAAGGACTAGAAGCACCATTAAGGCGCATGCAAAGAATGTGTCAACGGATATTGCTGGCATTTTTCTTAATCACCACAATTTGCTGTGTTGTCCAGCTAGACGACAGCCGCATACATGCCCCCTAGGAAATTCTGCGAAATGAGAAGCGAAATATAGGCTGTAATCACAAGCATTGCAGAGTATTTGAAGCCAGCCGCAAACGTGCCTTCATTTACCTTGCCTACGAAGAAACCGGAAAGCCAACACTGTAAAATTATGCCAGTAGAGAAGAGGTTTATTTGATTCTGCATCACTGCAAGCGGCATGGCTACTGAACCCGGAAGCGATATCTGCGTTAATGCCCAAACAGTAGTGGCAACCATAGTTGTTGTTAAGGCTATGAGAACGCTCCAAATGAAAGCCAAAATCACATAAGGCTTAAGAAGAGACTTCTTGTTTACTTCAACATCCTTCTGTTTCTCGCCGTAGTCCGTCAAAATTTCCAGTGCTGCGGCTGAACCGCCCCCAATTTTGATGGTTTCGACAAGTATCAGAAAATTGACAAGAACAGGCCAGTTGTGAATTTTGTTTTTAATGTTCACAAAGATTTTTTTGAGAGATACTCCCCATTCCATTTGACTTCTTATAAGGTTTAATGTTTCGCAAAACCGCCCATATCCTGTGCGTTTTGTTGCATGAATTATGCTTTTTTCAGGCGACAAGCCTGTTTTTCTTGCTTCTGTCACATCTCTAAGGAAGCTTGGCATAGAGTTTTCTGCATCGTTATTTACTTTGGCTATTCTAATGTAAACCAGTGCCGGAGGAATCGAAATTATGAGAAGTGACGCAGTGACCACTGCGGGGAAGATTGTGAAGCTTTTTAGACTTTCAAGCGGCGGAAATAAGGCAACTGCTACCATGACTGCTGCAGCTATAATTAACGGTATTATGACCGCACGGTAGGGTTGTGTAACTCCTATCAGGTTGCTTTTTCGTTCGGCGTTTGCTATTATCATGAACAGTATTGAAATTAGAGGCGTTACAAAGAAAATGAGAATGCAAACAGTTGTTGTGTCGACGCCTGGTGCTCCACTTATTTTCATAGGCTCGAAGACCGCTGTGGTTGCAAATACAATGAACAAAATGTATGAGCATAAGGTTACGATTAGCATTACTGCGTAGGCCTCCACAAGCGTGCCAAGCCGTTCAATTGAGCGGATTGCAGCGGCGCTTTGAACTTCAAAAATTGAACGCAACTTACTTTTAAGGTAACTCACAATGTTTCCGCCGCTTCTGACAGCTGAAACATAACCCAACAGAAACTCTCGGTAATTTTTCGACCTAGTTTTCTCAGCACGCCTATACATAACAGTCAACGGATCGTAGCCTAAAACCTCTACTTGTCTAATAATTTCCCGTGCTTCTTTCTGGAAATTGGGCAGCAAGTCTATTTTGCAAAGTTTTCTCCAGCTCTCATAAATTGTTACTCCACTCGCAGCTAACAAAGTGAAAAGCAATGCAGCAAAGGGCAATTCAATGTTAATTTGGCTTGAATCTTCCTTTGCGAAAAGGTTCAGAACCCACCCGAGTATCTTTGGCTTCTTAATTAGCATCTGCAAAGTTTCTCACCATTTGGGTTTTTCTAGGAACTCTTTTTGGAAAAGCTGGGGGTTGTTGTAGTATTTGCTTAGAACTTTGTTGACGCTTCTGTAGTCGCGGATGTTATGCTCAACCATGTGCATTAACACTTGTTTGCGATATTCGAGCTCATCAATGAGCTTTTCGATTGGAATGTCGAGGCTTGATGACATCTTTGTTAAAAGATGACTTTTAGCCAAGTTTTCTTGAAAAGCGTCTGTAGAAGGATTCCAACTGAAAACTTCTTGGAAGTTATCTGCGTCTTTTATTTCAGATATGCTAATGAATTTCCGACTTGAAAAATGTTTTCCCTGTTCTAAGAAAACTGGTGTTCTTACATGTTTCACGTTTATTACACAGTTCATCAGCGGAATTATTGATGAGGGAATATTCATTGGCGGCTGCGTGAGCCTCTTAATAGACGTGTCAACATCCTCGGCATGTAATGTGCATAAGCCACCGTGCCCAGTAGCCAAAGCCTGAAATAGCACGTATGCTTCTTCGCCGCGGATTTCGCCAACAATTATAAGGTCTGGACGATGTCTTACTGCCGACTTAATTAAATCGTAAAGAGTGATTTCACCTTCACCTTCAACACCGAAACCTGAACGTGCAATTGAGGAAGTCCAGTTTTCATGTGGCAAGTTTATTTCTGCAACTTCTTCGACTGAGATAATCTTGTGGTTTGGCCGTATGAGACACGCAATAGCATTTAGGGCTGTAGTTTTTCCTGCGCCTGTTGCTCCAATAATCATAACTGACATTTTGTTCTCCATTAAAAGCCACAAGTAAGCCGCTATGCTTTCGTTTATAGTTTCGTTTTCAATTAAATCGATTATAGTGAATGGGTCTTTTCGGAATTTTCTTATGGTGAATGACGTTCCTGAAGGCGTTGTTTCTTTCCCAAATGAGACAGCTAAACGATGCTTCTCAGGCAATGTGACATCGACTATGGGAAAGGCTATGCTTACATGTTTTCCAGCCTTGTGGACTACACGCATTATAAAATCATCGAGTTCCTGTTCATCGCGGAAAAGTATGTTTGTCTTTATGTTTTCGTATTTTCTATGCCACAAAAATATGGGTTTGTTTACCCCTCCGCATCCAATGTCTTCAACATTGTCATCATATACTAGAGGGTCTATTTTGCCATAACCAACTATGTCCTTTTCCAAGTAATAGAGGATTTTGCGCATTGATATAGGAGAGATTGTGGCGAATGCTTTCTGGTGTTTAGAGAGTATTACGGGCATCTGTCTACGAAAAGATTCTTCAAGCGTTTCTTCGCCTTCTGGAGCTTGAAGTTCAAATTCTAGGATGTTTTTCAATCTGAAATAGCTGTCTCGTTCTTCTTTTGTTAGGGGAAGTTCATCAAGCACATAAAGATGCTCAAGAGTTTCGATGTTCTGAACTATGGCGGCATAAGAAAACGGCGGCTTAAGTGGGTAATATTCAATTTCCGCATATCCTTCAGGAACACTCCATTTTTTGACATCCAAAAACTCAACTAGTTCACCTTCTAAAGCCACCATTTCTTGAAGCGTTTCTTCTTTCTTTGCAGGCTTGCGTAATTTTAAACCAAACTTCATATTAGTCGCCTCAACTTGAACTCTCCAATAGAATCTGCAAAACAACACCTTCAAAATAGCATTTTAAGTGTGCAACGCCATAGCCACCGATAAAATAGCCGTTCGCATAAGCTTCTTTGGGAAGATAAACACGCAGCTCGGTTTCTTCAATAGGCGTGTTTCCAAAGCCGCCCTCTATCCATGTCTTCTCAGAATCGTTGCGTATTTGAAGCCAATACTGCTTATTGCCTATAACCGCTGGCATTTGAAGATTAGCTTCGCTTGTAGCGTTTGTAGTCAATGTAAGCGTCAACAGTTCAGTGCCTTTGGCTGCTAAGCTATCCATCAAGTTTTTCAGCTGCTTGACTTCTGAAGAAAAGAGTAAAGCGTCTGCATAAGCCATAAAAGAGAATAGAAGTAGGCTGCTGACTGCCAGCAATGCAACGAAAGTGTATAGATAACTAGGTGTTATGGAAGGCAATTACTACACTCCTGCTTTTTGGATCTTAACGTTGCACACAACTATCTCCAAATTCACAACCAAACCTTCAGCATTGCTTGAAACAGGAAGCCAAACAGTGCTCTGAGTGCCGTCGAAAGCAGCTTTCAAGGCAAGAGAGGAAACTGAAACATTCAGGTTGTATTGCTGTGCGAAGGTAGTCACGTTGAGAGATACCACTTTCAAGTAAAACTTTTCTTTCAGCGTCAAACTCTGTGAGAAGTTGAGATTTATAATGTAAATTCTAATAAGGTTTAATGGTTTTCTGTTACTTGTACCAATTGCGAGTGCAGTTGCAGATGGGCGATAAGAAAGTGTTAGTTTCTTAGCATCATCTGTATTAAAATAAATCTGCGTCATTGTAGATGTGCTCTGATTGCCGATTGCCCTATAATCACCTTTGACGAATAAGCCATCATTGCTAGATTCTGAAGATTCAAGCTCATAGAAGGCTTTTCCAACTGAACTGTTGAACACTGTATAGCTAAATGATTGTTCGTCAGTGAAGTTTATAACTAAATTTTTTGCTGCTGCTTCGATTTTGAAAGTGCCTCCACAATCATCCATGTAAACAACTTCAGAAGCCCCAAAACTCCAAGCAACAGCGTGTACTGCACTATCTAAGACTAGCAGGTTCTGTTTAGCTACAGAAGTTTTAAGAAATGCTCCTCTAGCGCTTATCTTCACGATAGCATAGCTATAAGTTACTGAAATTGTTGCCAGCAGCGAAACGAAGAGTATGAGATAAGTCACTGGAATAGTCAGCGCTCTTTTGGACTTCAGAAGGTTTCTTGGCTCTTTTAGGCGCACTGTTGAACAGTCTCCTCTCTTACACATTCAATGCAAACTTCGCTGTTAAAGTAAGATAAGATGGTGTGCGTAGAACAAAACTACATATAAGTATCCAGAATCATTACTCTAGAATTTAACGCCAATTTCATTTTAAAATTTGAAATTGCAGTTACAAAAAAATAGAGAAAAAAGTAATGGGAGATTCTACGCTGTTTATGAAGAAGCTTCTACGTTGGATTCTTTGTAGTATTGAGCGTTGGCTGTGAAAATTGTTATGCCTACTGTGACACCGATATCGTTTACGGAAATGTGGTCTGGGTTAAGTATGTAAACGATCATGCTGTCACCAGATTGCAATATGAGGTCACTTGAGTTACCTTGAATCAAAGTGTAGGGTGTGCCTCCAATTGTAACTGACGATGCCAAGTAGCTTGAGTTGGTTGGTGTAACATATGGCAAGTCATTATCGATTGTGTCAGTGGTCTTGTTATACCAAACAGTGGTCCATGCACATTCTTGACCTCTAACTGCGATTTTGTCAATGACAAGGTCACGACCGCCAGTGTTGATTATCAAGAATGCCGTTTCTGCGTATGTGGAGCCATCGTGCCATGTGTGCAACTTATAGACTTGTATGCTTTCTTCTTGAACTCTTGTGGTTGTGACATTTATGGCGTAGAAGGTCACTACGGTTGCGAGTAGTACTGAAACTACTAGAATTATCAGCGTAGTCACTACTGTGCTCAAAGCTTTCTTATTCTTTAAGAGATTCATTTTTTTCTCTCCGTGCAACCGAATTAGCGCTAGTTTGGATATGATAATTTGTGCGTAGAACAGAGCTACACATAACTGTACAAATGTTCAACACCAAAGGTATAGAAACCCCATTTAAACTTGTTTAAACAATCCATACGGAAAACTTATTTTCAAAACATGCGCTGGTAGCTGTTCTAAAAGGAAGGTGCAGAATTGAGGACGCTTGACGTCGCGGCAACAGCTTTAAACGCAGCCCTATATGCTGTAACTGGATATATAATATACGTTTTCTTGCCCATAACTACCCCTGGAATTGGCATAGTTAGATTTTGGCCGAATGTTGTCATTCCGGCAGTTTTTACTGTGCTTTTCGGTCCTTTGGTCGGGGGATTTGGAGCTGCTGTGGGGATTTTTATAAGTGATGTATTGATTCACGGTGACCCGCTTCTGAGTTTGAGTGCTGGTGTGACATCTAATTTTCTTGGGTTTTATTTGATTGGATACGTCAGCAAGAAGAATATGGATTGGACAAAATTAGTAGCTGTGTCAAGCATAGGCTGCCTTGTCATTTCCTTAAGTTCTTTACTAACAGTTTCCTATGTCGCTTTGCCACAAGTAGTGGAAAACAGGTTAATGAGTCAACTAGACTTTGACAAGCTAATGGAAGGTATAAATCCAGTTGTCAACGGTCTTAACCTTTTTACAGCAATCATTGTGGCAGTTTTCATAATCACAATGTTGATTGGACATTTATGGGTTGAAATGCGAAATTACGTAATCGGTTCCATTATAGGTTTGGGTTTAGGAAGCGCAATAATAGGTTTGGTCGTTTGGGCATATAGTCAAGTCTTCATTCTTCCGTCCGTAGTGGGGGGAGGCTTTCAACTACCACTTTATGCTACTGTGCTTTGGTTCATATGGACCTTTGCAACAGAAATTCCTTTCTTAGTTCTAATAGGACCACCGATAATCAAAGTTTGCGAGCAAGCCTTTCCATCTTTGAAAACTCGTAAAGAGTAGATAATGGTGAAGCATGCGAAGGCTTTTAGCCCTGCAGGAATCTCAAGTTTCTTTGAGATATGCGACACTGAAGCTGACGGACGCCCAATTACAGATTTTGAAAAAATCGGTGCAAGAGGTGGCGGTTTTGGAATTCAGAAAGGAGTAGCAACGGAAGTTTATGTTTCTGAAGCTAAAAACAACAATATTCACGTTTCTATAAACGGGAGAGATGCGCCTGAAGCTGAAACAACAAGAACTGTAGCGCAAATGCTCTTGGGTAAGGTGAGCGAAGCCTACAATGTCGTTGTAAAACATAATGTTGAGGTTCCGATTGGCGCAGGTTTTGGTTCAAGCGCAGCCGGCGCCTTAACCACAGGCTTAGCATTATCAAACGCTTTGGGCTTGAGCTTGACTTATAATCAGATAGGCAAAATGGCACATGTTGCAGAAGTCAAATGCAAAACTGGTTTAGGCACAGTGGGTCCCCTAATGCTCGGCGGATGCATAATCACGTTGGAGCCTGGGGCGCCAGGCATTGCCTTATTAGACCGCATACCGTTATCTATTGATCATGTTATTGTTTCAGGAGTGTTCGGACCCATACCGACAAAAGAAGTGTTGTCTTCTCCTGAAAAACGTTTAGCAGTCAACAAATGGGGAGATAAGACACTAGAAAAGATTCTTTCTGAACCTTCACTTGAAAACTTTTTGGCTTGTTGCCGCGAATTCGCTGAAAAAACGGGGTTTATCACGGAACGCGTGAAGAAGTTGTTACGAATTGCAGATAAGGTTGGAGTGATAGGTGCGGCTCAAAACATGGTGGGTGAAGCTGTTCATGCGCTTACAACATCGGAAAATGCTGAAAATGTGGTTCAAGCTTTTAGGCAGGTTTTGCCACAAGAAAAAATCCTCGCGTCTCAAATTGACATTCAAGGTGCTAGACTATTAGGATGAGAAGAGGCATATGCAAAAAAAGTTTAAGACCGTTGCTGTTGGCGGCACCTTCGACGAATTCCATAAGGGTCATAGAATTTTACTCTTTAAAGCCTTTGAAGTTGGCGAACAAGTTCTAATTGGTTTATGCTCAGACGAATTTTTTAAGAAACTGAATAAACCGCATCCAGCTGCGCCGTATAAGAAGCGTTTAGAAGAACTCAAAGATTTTTTGCATGATTATGGGTTTTTAGAGAGAGCCAAAATTATTCCGCTGAATGATGTTTACGGTGTGACTTTAAGAAAAGACAACTTAGACGCCTTAATTGTAAGTAAAGAGACTGAACCTATGGGACATGTAATTAATGGAGAAAGGAAGGAACGTGGACTTTCTCCTCTTAAAATAGTTGTGATAGACATGGTTCCTTCTGAAAACCATGCACCCATTTCTACTACGAGGATACACCGTGGAGAAATCGACCGCGAAGGCCATCTACTGAAAACATGACATGTAGCAATAGTGAAATGATTGAAATAATCATTAGTAAACCCAAACGTGTCATGGAAATTGAAAAGTCTTAAATCTGCTAAAATAATAAGAATAGAACGTCAATTTGTGAGATGAAAAATGGCAAACGTATCTAGTAAAATGGAAATGGCTATCGCACATTCTCGAAAATTTCCTCATCACGAGACACTTAGCGGATTACTTGAAACTTTTCAATTTGTTTTAAAACTTTTTTAGGATAGTGCTCAACAATGAAATAACTGTTTACAAATTCCAATGTGAGAAGACTTTAAACCATTTTATGTTTATATTAGAAAAGGTGAGCACATGCAAAGAACAGGCGTTGCTAGGCTTCCACTTCATTATGGTAAAGCGCCTAGATGGCTAGTTGTGCGCATGCAGAAGCTTGCCAAAGAAATCGTGACAATTATTATTAACGAGCATGGCACAGCCGAGTTCTTGAAGCGAATCTCCGACCCTTTTTGGTTTCAGGCTTTGGGCTGTGTTTTAGGTTATGATTGGCACTCATCAGGAGTTACTACGGTTGTTACGGGAGTTTTGAAACAAGCCATCGTGCAAGAAGAACACGGACTTGCTGTAAGTGGCGGCAAGGGCAAATTCTCTCGACAAACACCTTCAGAGATTGTTAGCATTGGCGAAAAGTTTGGTTTTTCAAGCGGTAACATTGAAGCTTTGCGTTATGCAAGCAAAATGAGCGCTAAAGTGGACAATACGGCTATTCAGGCTGGTTATCAGCTTTATCATCACGCCTTTTTTGTCGATGAACATGGGAAGTGGGCGGTTGTTCAGCAAGGTATGAGTCCGCAAGATCGCACAGCGAGACGCTATCATTGGCTTTCTGATAATACTAGAAGCTTCGTTGTTGAACCACACAGTGGCATTGTGGGCGATGTGAAACGTGAAGTTGCCTTAGATATGACCGCAAAAGAAAGCGAAAGCTGCAGAAAAACTTCAGTGGACATCGCCAAAGAGCCGCCAAAGAAGACCATGCGCATGTTCATGTCTATTAGACCATCCTATCAGAAGTCGCTTTACGAATGGCTACCAAAAACTGCTGACGCTGTGTGGAAGGAGTATCCAACAGATGTTTTATCCATGCCCAGAAACATAAATTGGAAAACGTTAAAGGCAGTTTACGAGCTTCAACCCAGAAACTACGAGGAACTGTTAGCATTCAAGGGAATAGGTCCAGCAACCGTGAGAGGCTTAGCCTTAGTCGCAGAGCTTGTTTATGGCGAAAAGCCGAGCTGGAAAGACCCGGTAAAATATTCCTTTGCCTACGGCGGAAAAGACGGCGTGCCTTATCCTGTGAATCGGAAAGCCATGGACGAGTCAATTTGCATCCTTAAGCAAGCGATTCACGATGCTAAACTTGGCGATAAAGAAAAAATGCAGTCTTTGCAAAGGCTTAGGCAGTTTGTTCCGAAGAGAATGGTCACTGAGAAGCTATAAATAAAACTGGACTTTTTCATAGTGTTACATGGGGTTTGATTATGGAAAGAAACATGTGGTTCAAAATCTCTGGGATATGCGGCATAATTACGCCTATAATCACTTTAACATTGATATCACTTGCAATCGGTTCTTATCCACCGTTCAGTTGGACTGAAAATGCTTTAAGCGACTTAGGCGTTCAAGAGGGCATAACTGCAATTTTGTTCAATTCTAGTCTGATAATCGGAGGAATCCTAACGCTGATATTCGCTCTTGGCTTGTTTCTATATTTGCACAACATGCTAGGCAAGATTGGCGCTTTCACCTTCATCTTGGATGCGTTTGCCCTAAGCACAATAGGTGTGTTCCCAGAAAACATAAAATCAGTACATTTTTACGCTTCTGTTGCATTCTTCGTGCTTTTTCCGCTTGCAATGTTTTTCGTCACAGCATCTTTTCTGCAGATGCGCGAGGCAAAAATGGGCTTGTTCACTTTTCTAATTGCTTTGTTTGCAACTATAGTGTGGGCGATACAATGGACAATACAATTTGGCCCTAACGTGGCTATCCCAGAAGCTTTATCTGCATTTTCAGCTGCAACATGGTCAATAGTTTTAGGCTACAAAATGCTTAGGCATTCTTCACATTAAGCTGATAACTCCGCAAAATTCTTCGTGAAAATCTTCTCAAGTCGCTCACTTCGAAGTGCTTCGAAAACGTCGTAAACACTTTTATCAATTCACCAGTACTATAATAGTTTGAGAAGAATGGCAGAAAAAACAAATGAAAGCAACTCGAGCATTGAGGAATTAAGCCGAAAACTGGATTTAATAATCAAAAGGCTCGAGACGTTAGAGGCTTTCATAGTAAACAATCCGGAATATGAGGGATTAGCCCCTTATTTGCGAATTACCCGCATGGGTATGGGCTTATACGGTGAACCGCTGAAAGTTGCAGCACGTCTCAAAACCGCCGAAAAACATTTGCAGAAAACATGGATTGTTCAAGACGACATTTCGCGATGCATAATCCAAGCTTTGGCTTTACGTGAACGGTTAAACATTTCAGCCATAACAAGGCAGGTTCAAACAATGCGTGGAAAAGCTTCAAGAAGAATCATAAGAGAAAGAGTCAAACATTTGGAAAAAGAAGGCATTGTTCGCCGTGTAGAAGGATACGGAAACGTTTACGAACTTGTCGAGTGACCAACCTATCGGTCACTTTTTTCCATAATAAATAACAGCGTTGCCCAGACCCTTAATTCTCGTAAAGGTGAAATAGAACATGAAGAAAACTCTATTTGAATTTGAAGTTGAAATTAAAAAGAGCCAAGCTGTTGAACTAATACGTAGGCTCCAAAACTGTTAATTGCAACAAAATCATAGTAAATGAAGGAGCAACCAAAGATGATTGAAGGAGAAAAGGGAAAGAAAGAGAAGGATGTTGAGGAACTGAAGGAAGTACTAAGCGTAGTTTCAAAAGAAATTCCAAACTTGATAAAATCTATAATCGCGAGTGTTTTCTCTGAGGATGTTGGAAGAGACATGGGTAAAGCAGCCGCAGCCTTCTACAAGGAACTGAAAGAGGCTGGCATGCCAGAAGAAACAGCAGTCAAAATGACGGAAAACTACATATCCGTATTTACAAACCTCAGCGACGTGATGAAAAGAGCTGTAAGCGGCGAGAAAAAACTGAAAGGCGAAGAAATAAGCGAAGAACTCGAAAAAAGAATTAAAGAAAAACTCACAGAGAAACGCAGAGAAGAAGAGTAAAAGAATAACACTTAACCAGCAAACAGAAATTCTAAGTGATTTAAACGTGAAAATTAGCAGCATATTTGCCATGGGTCTTTCCCTAATAATTCTTCTATGCAGCATCTTTGCCTTATGGGTTACATTAGACTGGAAAGTGCGCAAAACAAGAAAAGCTTTTGAAAAACAGCTAATCAAACAGGGCATGGCTAAAAAGGACGCTAAGCGATTAAGCGCACATTATTCACAGATGAAAAATGAAATTGTGAGCACTTTTAAGGGTTCGCTCTTCAGGAATCGAAGCTGGAAGAATTGATATCTGCATAAATTTGTGAGCAACAGAACGAAGAAAACGACATGCTGAGCCCCTTGTTTTGTGCGAATTTTATGGCTTCTTCCGCAGGAAATGCTATGGCGTTTACTCCAGCTTTTATGGCGTAAGTGTCTGTTTCTATGCGATGCTTGCCTTTTGGTCGCATGCAACCAAGAACCAAAGGTGTGTGAGGAAACATTAGTTTAGCCGTGGTTAAGACTTTGGCTATTGCTATAGGTTTTGGCGGTTCAACCTCTGCCATTTCTGTTCCGTGAATAGGCATGAAGGCAATTACTACGAGGGCTGAAGGAGCATATTTAGATATCATTTTCAAGGCTTGAAATTCGCCTTGCAGCCTTCCATAGTGAAGACCCACGATAACGTGAGGCACAAATACTATGCCAGCTTCATGCAACGCCCTTAACGAACCGTCATAATCTCTAACAGTCACGTTCAGATTGTAGATTTCCTTTATCGTTTCGTCTGAACCAATAATGTCAATCAGCGCTGCATCAACGCCTGCGCCCCTAAGCCTCTTGGCAGTATCAGAATCAATAACTCCTGTATGCACAAAAATAGTCAAACCCAATTTACGTTTAACTTTTCCAATAGCGTCAACAAAATTTTCGAGAGGAACATACCCATTTGGCAAACATCCGCCACTTATCAAACAACCTAAAGCACCTTCGCGTTTAAATTTTGTACATAAATCTAATAGTTTCTCTGAAGTTGTTGCTGGATACATGGTTTCCAAAACTTTTCCGCCACAATGCTTACACCTTAGTGCACAGCCCTTGCCTGTAATCGATATTGTTGGGAAATCCTTTGTTGAAGAACAGTAATAGGGTGTCTTGTAATACATGAAACTTGGAGCGTAAAAACGAATCTGCTTTTGATTTGAAATAGGCATGCCAGAGTCTAGTAGCTTTTGGAGTTGCTCTTCGTTCATCTGCCAAACAGTTTCGGGTAAAAGCTGACTCATCGCCTTCGCTATGGAAAACCCTAGTCGCTTGTTTAATAGTTTTCGCTTTCGCTGTTCTCGTTGTCCTCTATCAATGGGATAACGTGAATAGCCTCGTCCATAGTTCTGATAGTGTTTGCAACCTTTTCCAAGTATTTCTGAAAGCTAAGGGTTCTGTATACTGCTAAACCGCGTTCTGTGATGCCATATGCTGTTTTCTTACCTGAAACACGCTCCTCAACAAGACCATTTTTCATCAGAAAATCTAAGCGTTGTTTGAGAACGGTGCATTCCATGCCAGTTTCATAGGCAATGTTATCGATGGTTAAAGGCTTCTTGACTAAGGCTCCTAATATTTCCTCGTAGCATTCAAGCTTTGACTTCCGCATCTTCACACACATCAAAGCTCGTTTTGATTCGTTTCAGATAAATTATTTATGAATTCCGAATCTTTAGTAGAACAAAAGTTCATTACCAAGTTTATTGCAAACTTTCAATAATAGCGTATACACCGCTTGACGCAAGCACAAAAAGCTCGAATATCCTATATGCTTCAACCATGCTTTTGGCTGTATACTCCACTTTCAACCCGTCCACTCTTTTAACCATTGGCAACAACTCCGCAGCATCTGCAAAATGGCTCGCCAAGAAAGATACACCTATTTTTACTGGCTTCTTCACTTTCAATGGTTTAACAGTGCCATGATTAAACTTTTTAACAGCCTTCTTGACTGCTTCCCTTAATTCTTTCTCAATTCTGACCATGCTACGACTTTTGGCAGACATTCTGCTGAAAGAATCCTTTAGAGCCAAAGTTTCAGCCCAAGGCGCATATCGTTTAACATCATCCTTCAAAAGTTGCGCCTCTCCAGCAACAAGCATAATTGGCACATTCAAATCGCCTGCTACGTAAGCGTTCAAAAGAAATTCGCTGGCTTCAATTCCGTTTACCTCTACCTTATTTACGGCTCTACCACTGTAGGTGTGGTCAAAAGTGGATTTCATCGTACCAAATTTTGCATGATATCCAAGAAAGAGAGCCGCTTTACAATCTTCTATCCCAGCAACCATGCTAAGCGGTCGAGGATAACCTCTTACAATTTCAACATATTCAGGCAAATCATCAACCAAAAGATTAACCATAGGTCCATGGCTGTCAGCAACTACAATCTCATCAAAACCATGTTTGTTCAGCTCTTCAGCTGCCGTCAACGTGACTTTTGTGGCAATCTTTCTTGCCTCAGAGTATAAAGTTCCTTTAAGATTTAGATGACTTAAGACAACAATATAGGGCATACCTTCCATATCGACTGAAATAAAGGCTTTCATAGGAATCTTTAGTAAGTTGTTAACACACTTAAGAGTTTTCATCAGCAAAACATCTAGGGCATATGCCCAACACGTTGAAAATAGCCAAACAGTTTTTAGTCTTAACTTCAAAATTATCTAACGAATAAGGCATGAAACAGCAAAAAGAACTGCCAAAGAAAATCCGCGTGTCAACAGGCTCCGCAATAATTCTCGGTCTTTTAAAAGCGAAACTAGATGCAGCGCCTACTACTGCTTATCTAATGACTTACAGAGAAGGCAAATGCAGTGCAAACTGTGGCTTCTGCTCCCAAGCTCGAAAAAGCTATGGCAAGGCAGACATGCTTTCAAGGGTTTCATGGCCCGTTTTTCCAACAGAACATGTGCTTAATGGAATTGAGAAAGCAGCTAAAAAAGGCAGAATAATGCGTGTTTGTCTCCAAGCCTTAAACTATCCAGAAGTTTTCACCGATTTGACAGCGCTTACAAAAGCTATTCGACAGAAAGCCAATGTCAAAATTTCAATTTCGTGCCAGCCCTTGAACACCGAAAACATAATACTGTTAGCTAATGCTGGCGTCGAAAGAATCGGCATTCCATTAGACGCTGCAACAAAAGCCTTGTTTGACAAAGTTAAGGGCGAATCTGCAGGAGGACCATATAGCTGGACGACACAGCTTAAACTTTTAGGCGAGGCTGTCAGCATTTTCGGAAAAGGCAAAGTTAGCACTCATTTGATTGTTGGGTTAGGTGAATCGGAACAGGAAATGGTGGAAACTATCCAACGATGCGTGGACATGGGTGTTCTTCCAGCCCTTTTCGCTTTTACGCCGATTGCCGGAACCGCTTTGGAGGATAAGCCGCAACCACCGATCCAAACGTATAGGCGAATCCAAATTGCCAGACATTTAATCGTTAACAGAGTTGCTAGATACGAAGATATGCATTTTGATGCGAATGGTTGCATAATTGATTTTGGCATTGCCGAACAAACTTTGTTGCAGATTGTCAAGATAAATGCTCCTTTTCTTACTTCTGGATGCCCCGACTGCAACCGTCCATATTACAACGAAAAACCTAGGGGTCCACTCTATAACTACCCAAAGAAATTGACTGAAAAAGAATTCGCCTTAATACAAGAAGAGTTAGGCTTAAAGGAAGCATTATTTTGAACAATTTATACCTTCTTGACGCCATATTAACCGAGACAAACGCAATAAAACTCAAACTCTTAAACGCGGAAGGAAAAGTCGAAGAAATCATTGATGACAAAAACAAACCTTATTTCTTGACACTTTACCCGTTGAATAGCGAAGAGAATGAAGTTGTGAAATATTTCAGCGGCAACATGGAAATCATAGAAAAAACGGATTTATTTAGTGGTGAGAGAAGAATTTTGGCGAAAGTTTTTTGGCCTAACCCAAAAATTGCGGCAAAAGCAGCTAGAAGGTTTCGACATGTTTGGGAATGTGAAGTCGATTTTCCAAAATCATACGTTTATGATAAGGGCTTAATTTTTGGTGCACTGCATTCCGAAAGTGATTTAAAGCCAATTCAAGAGGTTTCCGCAGAAGCGAAGGAAAGATTTGAGCAAAGTTTCAGATAATTTAAAACAAAAGACCCATTAAAATATGCACAGATTTTGCATTGGTTTAATTTGCTTCTTCAGCCAATTCCCGGTTTGAGCCCAGAATTTTTTGGCGTCAAAGAAATTGAGCCAGAAAGAGTGTATTCGGCGTGGACACTTTCGAGAATAGCTAATATTCCATTAGTTGAAGCTTTCAGCAGTAAGCGCGTAAGCGAATGGGTTAAGTCCATGGTTTACACTTGGTTAAGAAAGAATAATACGCTTATTCCCACTGCTGAAGAGTTGAGGCGTGGAAAAACCCCACATAGAGTGGTAGGTGCTTTAACTGTTTCGCCAACGCCTGGAATCTATTTCAACACTGTTGTTTGTGATTTCGAAAGCCTATATCCAAGTTGCATCGACAGCTTCAACCTATCTTATGAAACAGTGGATTGTGCACATTCAGAATGCACAAGCAACAAAATTCCGGACGTTGATTATCATGTGTGCACAAAAAGGAGAGGTTTCTACGCGATACTTGTGGGCGCTTTAAAGGAACTACGAATAAAATTGTTTAAACCAGCTTCAAAAAACCTGTCGCTGTCAACGGAAGAGAGAAAGATGGCTGATGCAGCCGCGAAACTGTTGAAGTTGATTACTGTTTCAAGTTACGGTGTAACTGTGAGAATTCACGGTGTTGCTTGTCCTCCACTTGCCGAGGCTATTACTGGCTACAGTCGTTACGCGCTTAAAGAAGCTTGGAAGATGGCTGAAGAAAAGGGTTTGAAACCGCTTTATGGCGACACAGATTCGCTTTTTTTGGATAACGCTTCAAACGATCAGGTGGAATGGTTAATCAAAGCTGTGAAAGAAAAGTTTAGCCTAGATTTAGCTGTGGAAAAACGTTATAATTTGTGTGTTCTGCCAAAGGCAAAGAAAGCCTATTTTGGAATCTTAACCAATGGAACACCAGACATTAAAGGCGTTACGCCCATGAAGTCTAATGCGCCAAAATTCATTAACGAAGTGTTTCATAAATGTGTTGAAGAACTATCTGCTGTCAAGAATATTGAGGAATATGCACGGGCAAAGAAAACGATTAAAGAAATTGTTACAAAAGCCATATCAGATTTAAGAAACAGAAAAGTTAGGCTAGAGGACCTTACTTATTCTGTGCGTTTGTATTTTGACCCCAATGAGAAAATAGTGGATATGAAGACTGCTCCTCAGCCTTACCAATGCGCTGTGCAGCTTATTGATGCTCGCAAACGACTGAATCGATGGGACACGGTTTCATTCATCAAAGTTAAACCCTTCAAATATAAAGAGAAAACCTTCACTGTGAAACCCGCGGAGTTTGTAACCAGCTTAGCCGAAATAAACACCGAGGATTACGTACGGAATATGCTAACTGCATTAAACCAGACATTCAAGCCCATGGGTATAGAGCTAGAAGCAGAAACGAAAACGGAAATTTCAAGATGGCTAACAGGCTAATGCCCTAATCTAATGTTGACTTACTTTTGAAAGAATCGCAAGATTTAATTTTGTTAGTTTATCCATCATAGGAGAATCACGTGGTGAAAAAGAATGAAAGATTCTGCTGAAAGCTGGATTTTTCAGCCAGAATTTGAAAAAATGCCAAGAAGCAAGCTTGTCCAGTTGCAGGAAGAGCGTCTCAGAAAGATTGTGAAGTATTGCTATGACAAAGTTCCTGTTTACCGAACAAAGTTTAAGCATGCTGGAATAACTCCGGATGATGTTAAAACTTTAGATGATTTAGAGAAAATTCCTTTTACTGAGAAGGAGGATTTGCGTAAGGCTTATCCATATGGAATGTTGGCTGCGGACTTGAGTGACGTTCTCGAGTTGCATGCAAGTTCGGGCACGACTGGGCATCCTACGACTTGCGCTTATACTAAAAGTGATTTGGAAGTCTGGTCCAAAGTTATGGCGAGAATTTATGCTTCTGCTGGAACAAGAAAAGGCGACATAGTGCAAAACGCATATGGATACGGTTTATTCACAGGTGGTTTGGGTTTCCATTATGGAGCTTTAGAAATAGGTGCAACAGTCTTGCCTATTGCGGCTGGGGAGACAGAACGGCAAATCAGCCTAGCGAAAGAGTATGGAACTACGGTGCTTACGTGTACACCTAGCTATGCGGCGTTTATGGGTAGATATGCAAAGGAAAAAATGGGCATTGACCCTGCAAAAGAGCTGAAATGGAAAAGTGGCTTATTTGGCGCTGAAGCATGGTCAGAAGAGCTGAGAGAAAGAATTGAAGAACTTTTAGGCTTAGAAGCCTTTGACATTTACGGATTATCAGAAGTTATTGGTCCAGGTGTTTCAGTGGAATGTGCAGAGCATGATGGGTTGCACATTGAAGAAGACCATTTTCTACCCGAAATTATTAATCCCAAAACTGGTGAAAGATGCAAAGAAGGCGAAACTGGAGAACTTGTATTGACAACCTTGACGAGGCAAGCAACACCAGTTCTTAGGTTTAGAACGGGCGACACAACCGCTTTCAAGTTTGATGAGTGCGTGTGTGGACGGGCTTCTCTAAGGATGGACAGAATATTTGGAAGGGCTGACGACATGCTGAAGGTAAGGGGTGTCAAATTCTGGCCGAAGACTGTTGAACATGCGCTTTTGCGTGTGGATGGAGCTTCTGAAAACTACGAGATAGTGATTGATAGACCTGAAGAGTTAGATGTTATGACGTTGCGTCTGGAGCCAAGTAAAGAATGTTATGAAAGTGTGAAGGGAGATTTATCAAAGTTGCAGGCGTTGGTTAAAGAAATAGATGAGCATGTTAAATCAATTGTCGGCGTAAAAGCAAACGTTGAACTTGTTCCTTATGGAAGTTTGCCAAGGTTTATGGGTAAAGCTAAAAGAATAAGAGACCTAAGAAAACAGCGTTAGAAACTTTCATTTGAGCCTATATTTGAAACTAAACAGGGTTACTCTTTTTGGAGCTCTCTAAAGATTTTTTCGTAAAAGTCCAACGATTCTGGATTAACTAGCGCATCGCGGTTTGTGACAGGTCTCCCATTCAGTATGTTTGCCACTGCACTTTCTACCTTCTTCATGTTAAATGTGTACGGAATTTCTGGCGCTTGAACGATTAAGGCTGGAACATGCCGAGGAGAAGCCTCCCTACGTAAAGCTGTGCAGATTCTGTTTTTCAAATCTTCCGTCAATTTGAACTGTTTAGCAAGTTTGACAAATAGGATTATGCGTTGATCGCCTTTCCAGTCTTGCCCCACAACCATGCTGTCGGCAATTTCTTCAAACTTCTCTATTATGTTGTATATTTCCGCTGGTCCTATGCGCACACCTGAAGGCTTCAAAGTAAAGTCTGAACGCCCCAGAAAAGTTATGCCGCCCGTGTCGCCATGGATTATAATCCAGTCGCCGTGACGCCAAACATTGGGGTAAACGCCAAAGTAGGCTTCTTTGTATTTTTTGCCGTCTGGATCGTTCCAGAAATAAATTGGCATCGAAGGCGCTGGAGCCTCACAAACAAGCTCTGCTTCTCTGTCAATCACAGGGTTGCCTTTTTCATCGTATGCTTTCACCTTCATTCCTAACGCTGGACTTTGAAGTTCACCAGCATACACTGGTTGAATAGGTGTTCCAGCTGCAAAACAACCATTAATATCCGTGCCACCCGCAATAGAGTTGAAGTGCAAATCCTCTTTTATTTCTCGATAAACATATTCAAACCCTTCAACCGAAAGTGGAGAGCCAGTCTGAGAAATTTCTCGCAACAAAAACAAATCATAATCTTTTCCGGGCTTAGCCGCTACACTTCTAAGGTAATTAATGTAGCTTGCACTACAGCCAAAAATCGTTATCGTCTCATCTTCAGCCAATTTCCACATAGCGCCCCAATCAGGATAATTCGGATTGCCATCATACAATACAATAGTAGCGCCCACAGCTAAGGAGCTTATTAGCCAATTCCACATCATCCAACTAGGCGACGTAATATAGAAAATCTTGTCATCACGCTTCAAATCTGTGTGAAGTATAAGCTCCTTCAAATGGTTGATGAGGATTCCGCCAGCGCTTTGAACCATGCATTTAGGCTTGCCAGTTGTTCCAGAAGAAAACATAATGTAAACTGGATTGTCAAACGGCAACTGCTCAAACCGTATTTGAAGTTTCTCTTTATGATAAACAAAATCGTCATAAAGCATGGAATTAGGAATACGGCTTATGCCCGGCTTTTCTTCCACGTAAGGAACAACTATGACTTTTTCGAGAGAAGAAATTCCTCTTGCGATTTCCTCAACATTCGCCAAAACATTGAAAGATTTTCCCTTATATGGATATGCAGCAACAGTGAACAGCACTTTTGGGCTAATCTGACCAAAACGGTCTAAAACCGCTTTCGGACCAAGCTCAGTGCCGCAAGAAGACCAAGTTGCGCTAATGCTCGTAGTAGCAAGCATGGCAATGGCTGTCTCCATAATATTAGGCATGTAAGCAGCCACACGGTCTCCCGGAGAAATTCCAGATTCACGTAGCGACTGAGCAAGACGCGCCACAGAGTCGTATAGCTCTGAATAAGAGATTCTTTCTGATTTTTGAAGTTCTCCTTTGAATATTAAGGCTTCGTGGCTATCCTTGTATTTTAAAAGGTTTTCAGCAAAATTCAGTTTTGCACCAATAAACCATCTGGCGCCGGGAAACTTGCATAGATCGTCAACAACCACATCATATTTACGAGAAGCCTTTACCTCTGCAAACTCCCACATAGTAGCCCAAAAATCTGGAATATTTTCAACAGACCACCTATACAATTGATTATAAGAGGAGAGCTTGAGCCCGTATTTCTCGTTAACAAATCTTGTGAAACGAGTCACATTAGCATGTTTCACGCGTTCTTCTGATGGAATCCAGAGAGGCTTCCGCATTTCCTTATCAACCTTTTTCGTCAAAAAATACGCTAGTGCTAAAATAAGGTTTGCGATAGAATATCAGAGAATGCATTTCTGGTTTGGAACCGTTACGGTGAAGTAGGCAGCTTCGGTTTTTGCTTCGTGATTTGTTCAACCAACTTCCAGAAATCCTCTTCAGTTAGTCCCTTACGCAGTTCTCTCATCAATTTTTTAATTTGATAAAATGTCATCTGCGTTCCTCCCTTGTCCAAGCTTTCTTGCATACCGCTTATTCTTCGCATTATTTCATCTATCTCACGCGGCGTAGCCTTGATTCCAGCATGCGCCAATCGCCTTTCAATTAAATCTCTTCCAGTTTGCCTACCTACGAAGAACGTGGCTTGCCTTTCAACGATTTCTGGCGGAAACGGTTCATATATAATCGGATTATCCAACATAGCCTGTATATGCTCATCTGCCTCGTAAGAAAACGCGTTATCACCTATGATTGGCTTATGAAACTGTACGGGCAGGGCGAAGCTTTTCTCAACTAATTGCGAAAGCCTATAAAGCTTCTTCAAATCCAAGCCTGTGTCAATATTATAAAGAAGCTCCAATGCGACAACAACCTCTTCTAAAGCTGCTACGCCGGCTCTCTCACCAAACCCTCCAATACATGTATGCACGTAGGCAATGCCTTCCTCAACGGCAGCCAATGTGTTCGCTGTGGCTAAACCAAAATCGTTGTGACAATGAACTGAAAGCGGAATGTCTCTACCAATTTGCTTTAAAAGCTCATCTCTCACATGTGAAATAAGATAGCGCATTGACAAAGGTCTCAAGAAACCAACAGTATCCGCTATGCCCAGCCTGTCTGCGCCTGCTTTCACGGCAGTTTTAAACATCTGCAGAATTTCCTCAAGCGATGTTCTTGAAGCATCTTCTAAAACAAAATTCACCGTCATGCCATGCTTCTTCGCGTATCCCACAGCGTCAGCAGTTTTTTCCAAAACTTGCTCTTTCGTCATCTTAAGCCTATATTGAAGATTAAGCCCATTAAAAGGCGTGAACATCATAATCTCCTTGATGCCACATTCAAGACAAGCGTCTACGTCGCTTCTAGTTATGCGGGCAGAAGCAGCTAAACGTGCCTGTTCGAAGCCTTCGTTTGCAATTCGTCTAACATTATTTTTTTCCTCTTCTGAAAGCCCGGGAAAACCTGTGGTTATTGTGGCTATGCCCGTTTCGTCCATCATCTTAGCTAGCTTAACTTTTTCCACGTATGTGAGATAAACTGAGGGCATTTGGACGCCTTCTCTTAGAGTTTCGTCCCAAATGAAAACCCGTTCTGGAAGTTTAGGAGGCAAGTTCTTTCTTAGACGGTTGTAGTTTGCAATTAATCCTTTTGCTTCGAGTTTTTTGAATATTGTTTTTCTCATCTAGGCGCACATTCCAACAATTAGTGTGAGATGCATTTTCTATTTTCACGAGCATTTATATAAGAATTATACGCATCTTGACATGCGTGAGACTTATGGACGTGTTTGAAACCATAGAAAAGAGGAGAAGCATACGCAAGTTTAAGCGTGACCCAATAGCTGATGGTGATTTAAAGAGGATTTTGGAGGCTGGGCGACTGGCTCCTTCTGGTGGTAATCGCCAACCATGGTATTTCATAATAGTAAACGACGCGAAAACAAAGAGTGCATTATCCAAAGCAGCAAACAACCAAAATTTTATTGCAGATGCGGACACCGTGATTGTGACATTAGGCGATTCTGGGACAACACCTACCAAATTATCTTACAAACTTTCTTCAACTAGGATACCTCACCTGCAAGACCCTATGATAGCAGTGGAGCATATGATTTTAGCTGCAACAGCACTTGGCTATGGAACATGTTGGATAGGAGCTTTCAACGAGGATGAGGTAAAAAAGATTTTGAAAATTCCTGAAGGTCTATCAGTTGTTGCTTTATTTCCAGTTGGTGTTCCTGACGAGCAGCCGACGCCTAGACCAAGAAAAGCATTCAGGGAAATATTTTTCAAAGAATCGTTTGGAATTCCACTAGAGCTATAACTAAACTGGTTATTTTGCTTACAAGTTTCAAAATTGTTTTAAGCTTTTTCAGGCATATGCTATTCTGGTGAAAAGAATATGTTGTTTGTGACTTTGATGTTACCTAAGGGGAAAGGAGCAGATGCCGTGAAATATTTGAAAGAGCTTAAGGCGCCAAAAGGAGTGAAGATTCGGGAAATTTACTTTACGTTCGGCAGATATGATGGTATAATCGTGTTTGAAGCTCCAGATGAGGCGACTGCCATGAAATTTGTCATGCAAACTGGATTCTCGACGCAGTATGCAATGGAAACTTTAGTAGCTGTTCCAGCAAATCAAATCTGATGCTTACACTGAAGCTCAGTTTCTTTTATTTTCTTTTGGCTCTGCTTTCATAGTCGCATATACAGTTTATTGGGCATTCAACGCATTTTGGATTCTGCGCTTTGCATGTATATTTGGCTAAGAGCCAGAACAAGCCGCCTATTCTTTCTCCGCTTTGCCATGGAAGAAACTGTTTCAAGGCGTTTTGAATTTCTTCATATTTTGCGTTTGGTTTAGCTATACCTATTCTTTTGGCTATTCTGTCCATGTGCGTGTCGACTACCATGATTTCTGTGTATGAATACCTGTTTGCGAGGAGGACATCTGCAGTTTTTTTGCCGATGCCGGGCAGTTCCATAAGCTTTTTTCTGGCTTCTTCTTTAGGTAAAGCAAGTATTGTGGATATGTCACCTTTGAATTTTTGCAATACTGCTTTTGAGAGTTCTTTTATGCGTTTGGATTTGACATTATAAAGCCCACCGCTTCTGATTGCATTTTTTATGGCGTTTATGTTTGCGCTTGCTAAGACTTCTGGTTCTATCGTGAATTTTGCTGCTAAGCCTTTGTAAGCTCTTACGCAGTTTATCTCGCTTGTGTTTTGTGAGAGAACCGTGATTATTAGGTTTTTGAATGGGTCCTTAGCTGTTTCTTCCGGGTATTCGACTGGCCACCAGTATCTGCCGTATTTTTCTTCCAAGATTGGAACGTATTTTGGGTCTAGTTTTTTCATGATGGCTTCCTTCTTGTGGCGTTGTGTAAAGATGTTGATTGGTGAACTTCACGTTATTTCTTAGCTCTTGTTCTAGAAATAGTTTATATAGAAACGTTAGGGAATATTTGCCGTAAAATGAGTTGAGGTAATAGCTATGGATTTTGAGTTAAGCGCTGAGCAGAAGATGATTGTACAGACTGCTACAGATATTGCATGTGATTTTGGTCCTGAGTATTGGCGTGAGAAGGATAAGCGGCACGAGTTTCCTGAAGATTTTTGGAAAAGTTTGGTTGAGGCTGGTTTTACGGGCATTGTCGTGCCCGAAAAGTATGGTGGCGGCGGTTTAGGCATGTTTGAGATGATTTTGGCTATGGAGACGCTTGTGTCTGAGGGGTGTGGTTTGGCGGGTGAGTGGCTTTTGTGTTTGTCAGCTGTTTTTGGTGGTTTATCCATTGCGAAGCATGGTAGTGAGGCGCAGAAGGAGAAGTATTTGTCAAAAATTGCGAAAGGCATGGAGTTTTGTTTGGCTTTGACTGAGCCTGATGCTGGAACGAATACGTTGAATATTAGCACTAAGGCAGTGCGGGATGACGATGGTTATGTGATTAATGGTCAGAAGATGTTTATTTCTGGTGCAGACCGTGCGAAGGGTATGCTTTTGGTTACGCGAACGACGCCGATTAAGGAAGCACCGAAAAGGACTTTGGGTTTAAGCCTATTCATTGTGGATTTGCCTAATCCGGCTGTGGAGATTATTCCGATTGAGAAGCACGGGATTAATTATTCGAAGACTTTTGAGATGTATATTAGCGACTTGAAGGTTTCTGGCGATTGCTTGTTGGGTGAAGCAGATAAGGGTTGGTATTCTGTTTTGGACACGCTTAATCCTGAGCGTATGAGTTTTAGTGCGGCTGCGTGCGGTTTAGGATTGTTGGCGATTAAGAAGGCTGTTGAGTATGCTAAAGAGCGTAAAGTGTTTGATGCGCCTATTGGGGCTTATCAAGGTGTGCAGTTTCCTTTGGCTGAAGCTAAAGCGAAGATTGAGGTGGCTAGACTGCTAAACTATAAGGCTGCTTGGCTTTACGATAAAGGCTTAGATTGTGGAGCTGAGGCAAACATGGCGAAAGTGGCAGCTGTAGATGCGGGCACAAGTGCGGTTTTTCATGCGATGCAAGCGTTTGGCGGATATGGCTATGCTGTGGAGTATGATGTGGAAAGGTGGTGGAGAGAAGTAAACTTAATACGGCTAGCGCCAGTGACACACCAGATGGCATTAGCGTTTATAGGACAACACGTACTAGGACTACCAAAATCATACTAAACTTATAGCAATTTTGAAAGAATTAAACTTAATAAACGCCTTAAATAGAATATTGCAATTACGAGCGTAGAAGCAGTATCAGAATCGTTAAACGCTCTGTCGATAGATAAGGTTTAGATTGTGTAATCCAGCAAAAAATTCGTAACTCCAACAAAACAAGCCAATCCAGTTATCAAAATAGCAACCAAAAGCCTGCTTTTCCCTTTTTCACCATGTGAAAGCCAGTATGTAAATGCAAAGGCTGGAACATAAAACATTAAGAAAGTTGACGCTGCCCAAGGCCAACCTAGGGGATTAGCCTCTTCCGCAATAACCAAAAACCACAAGGCAACCAACATAACCAAGGACGCTTTAACGAAACGGTCCAACACACTCATACTCTAAGCCTAAGAAACAGCCCACCTATCACATTTCAGAACTCAAAATCAAAATTCAAAAAACGAATTATCCAACAACATGCAGCCATTGACCAATCAAAAAGATTTTTCTTTGACCAGTCAAAACAGCAGTCCAATCCATATAAGAAGAGTCTATCCGCTCCGAGACAAACAAAAAACCTCGGAATTGCTAAACAAAACACCAAACCCAACATGAAAACCTTTAAAACACCACCAAACCCTAAACCAAAATCAAAAGGAGAACAAACACTATGGAAATAAAGAAAATAACAGTTTTAGGCGCGGGACTAATGGGACACGGCATCGCACAAGTCGCAGCACAAATCGGCAAATATGACGTAACCATGCGAGACATCGAACAACGCTTCATCGACAATGGCATAAACATGATACGCACAAGCCTACAGAAATTCGTCAGCAAGGGACAAATCACTGAAACAGAAATGAACGAAACACTCGCACGCATACACACCACGCTAGACCTAAAACAAGCAGTTTCTAATGCAGACTTAATCATCGAAGCTGTCCCAGAAAACATCGAACTCAAAAAAACCACATTCCGCGAAGTAGACGTCTACGTGCCCAAACATGCCATAATTGCCTCAAACACCAGCAGTGTAAGCATAACAGAACTCGCATCAGCCACAAAACGCCCAGAAAAAGTCGCAGGCATGCACTTTTTCAATCCCCCTCAACTCATGAAACTTATCGAAATAATAAAAGGAGCAAAAACAAGCGACGAAACCATCCAAACAATCCAAGAAGTCGCGCAAAAAATGGAAAAAGAAACCGTACTCGTCAAAAAAGACACACCAGGCTTCATTGTAAACCGCATACTTATCCCAGCACTGAACGAAGCCGTAGCATTACTCTGGGAAGACATCGCTACAAAAGAAGACATAGACAAAGCCATAAAACTCGGCTTAAACTGGCCCATGGGACCACTCATGCTGCTAGATTATATAGGCGCAGACACAACACTTGCAATTGCAGAAGTCCTACAGCATGAGCTAGACGAAAAATTCCACCCGCACCCCGGCTTAAAGCAGATGGTTAAAGCTAATTTGCTCGGAAGAAAAACTGGCAAAGGCTTCTACGACTGGACCCAAAAATAAGGAGACAAAAGCCTATGGAATTCAAACACATAATCTATGAAAAAGCAGAAGGCATAGCCACCATAACACTAAACCGTCCAGAAGCATTAAACGCCTTTAACAAAGAACTAATCACCGAAGTCTTGCAAGCCATAGAAGACATCAAAACAGACGAGGCAATCCGCGTAGTAGTATTGACAGGCGCAGGAGAAAAAGCATTCAGCGCAGGCGCAGACATAAAAGCCATGAAAGGCATGACTGCACTAAAAGCACGCGAACTCTCACTAATGGGCGAAAAACTTTGCTTAGCATTTGAAAACCTTGAAAAGCCAGTAATCGCAGCAATAAACGGCTACGCACTCGGCGGAGGCTTAGAAGCGGCAATGTCATGCGATTTACGCATAGCTTCAGAAAACGCAAGAATGGGACAAACAGAAATTAACATTGGCCTGATTCCAGGCTGGGGCGGAACACAAAGACTTACACGCCTAATCGGCGCAACAAAAGCTAAAGAACTCATCTACACAGGCAAGCTTATTGACGCAAAAACCGCTGAACAGTTGGGCATAGTGAACATGGCTGTGCCAGCAGACAAATTCAAAGAAACAGTACGCCAACTCGCTTTAGACCTAGCACAAAAAGCGCCAGTAGCCATTAAAGTGGCTAAGGCGTTAATCAACAAAGGCTCGGAAATAAGCCTAGACGCAGCATTAGCCCTAGAACGTGAAGGCTTCGGAGTAGTCGCATCAACAGAAGACTTGCAAGAAGGTGTTTCAGCGTTTACGGAAAAACGCAAACCAACATTTAAAGGTAAATAAACAAAACGCTATGCTAATTTCCTTCATTTTTTAAAAACTTAAAGATAGAAATGTGGAAACGAAACCTAATAACTGCCCATTTCTTTTTTGAATGCTTCTGCAAATGCGCGTCCCCAATTGTCTAGGGCTTCCAGCTTTCCAATAAAGAATCTAAGCACAGGCGGCTCAAACACAAACTTCAAGCCTTTCACTAGATTCCGATGCTCATACAGCCAATGAATTCTGTCAACCGCGTATTCAATATGCGAAACAGTGTAAACCCTTCGCGGCAACGCAATTCTGCACAGCTCCAAATCTGCATAAACTTCTTTTCCATCTTTGTCCCGTTCCATTGAAATAGTGCCCCGCTCCATGCTTCTAATGCCCGAAGCCAAGTAAAGCGCAGCAGTCAACGCCCCAGCTGGATATTGCGATTGAGGAATATGTGGCAAAAACCGTTTAGCGTCTAAATGACAGGCTAAACCTCCAGGTGGCGTAACAACTGGAAGCCCAATCTCCTTTAGTCTACCCACAAAATACTTAATCTGCTCCACAGCACAGTCAGCAAGGTCCGGGTCAACCATTTCACGCATTCCAACAGCCATAGCTGCAACTTCACGCTGAGACATGCCACCATAAGTGAAGAAGCCCTCATACACTGGAAGCCAAGGCTGAATCTTCTCGAAAAGCGCCTTATTGTTTGTGGCTATGCAACCGCCTCTTACGCATGTGTTTTTTCTGCCGCTCATGTAGAAGATATCCGCAAGACTGCACATTTCTTTGACGATTTCTGCGACTGTCTTCTTCTCGTAGCCTTCCTCCCTCTGCTTAATCAAATACGCATTTTCGCTAATTAGGCTTCCATCCAAAACCAGAATTAAACCATGCTCATTGCAGATTTGCCTAATCTCGCGCAGATTCTGCATCGAAAACGGCTGCCCACCAAGCAGATTAGTTGTTGCTTCCATACGAACGAAGGCTATTCGTTCCTTACCATACTTTTTGATTGTGTCTTTCAGCTTTTTCGGGTCCATGTTGCCCTTGAAAAGAACTGTGCTTTCTGTCTTTAACGCCTCATCTGTGTAAATCTCAAGGCATGTAGCGCCTCCAGTTAATTCGATATGCACTTTGGTTGTGGTGAAATGATAGTTCGTTGGAACAACATCGCCTTGTTTTGCAAACACCTTTGATATTAAGTGCTCTGCTGCTCTTCCCTGATGAACATTCATCACATAGTTATATCCTAAAACGTCTTTAACTGCATCAGCAAAATCATAAAAAGTCATGCTGCCCGCGTAAGCGTCGTCAACACGCATCATAGCCGCGTACTGATTATCACTCATGGCGTTTACGCCGCTGTCCGTGAGCATGTCAAGAAAAATGTCTTTGGTTTTAAGCTGAAACGTGTTATATCCAGCCTCTTCAATAGCCTTAAGCCTCTCCTCAATCGGTGGCAACCAAATCTTCTGAACCATACGAGTCTTATGCATCTCAATGGGAATTTCCTTACCTGAAGATAGTTTTATGGACATATTATAAACCCCGTGAATAGTGCAGTTATCCACACAGCGTTTTAATATGATTTTCGGTCAAGTCATAGTTTATTGAACATTACGTCGGTTTTAAACCAAAACTTATATGAGAAAGAAAAAGACTATGACAATTTTCCATAGGTCGGAGAGAAACTTATTGTCCAATTCTCATGTTCTGCTAAAAGATAGCTTAGGGAAAAAAGTGCTTCTGCTCGGCAACGAAGCCATAGCAAGAGGGATACTTGAAGCAGGCATAAGTGTAGTAACCACATATCCGGGCACGCCCGCATCAGAAATCGGCGACTCCATATCAGAAATAGCTAAAGACACGGGATTATACATGGAGTATTCCACAAACGAAATCGTCGCCACTGAAGTAGCGGCTGGCGCAGCAAACTGCGGCATAAGAGCCCTTACAGCTATGAAGCATGTTGGGCTGAACGTGGCTGCGGATTTGGTTATGACTTTGGCTTACGCAGGCGTAAGAGGCGGCTACGTAATTGTTACAGCTGATGACCCAGAATGCTATAGTTCACAAAATGAGCAGGATAATCGCTATTACGCTTTGCTTTCAAGCTTGCCCTGCCTAGAGCCTTCGAACGCTCAAGAAGCGAAGGACATGACGATTTCAGCTATAGAAATCTCTGAAAAACTGGAATTGCCAGTGCTGCTGCGAACAACTACTCGTGTAAGCCATACTCGCGGACCAGTAACATATGGTAGGACAATAAAACCGCATTTGAAGGGAGAATTTATCCGAGATGTTAAACGCTTCGTGATGGTTCCAGCACATTCCAGACCTAAACATTCTGTTCTTCTAAAAAAATTCGAAATGGCTAAGGAAGTAAGCGAAAATTCCCCATATAATAAGATTGTGCAGAATGGAAAAAGTATGGAAATTGCCTTAATCTCTTCAAGCTCAGCCTATAATTATGCAGTTGAAGCTGCAGACATGCTGGGCTTAGATGTAAGCATCTTGAAGCTTGGCATGACGCACCCGCTTCCAGAGAAAATGATTGGAAAATTTCTGAAAAAACATGCAAAAGCAATTGTTGTTGAGGAGCTTGAGCCTTATTTGGAAATGCAAATTAAAGCTATTGCCAAGGATTATGCGCCAAATATTGAAATATATGGAAAAATGAGTAAGCCCTGTTTTCCAAGAGAAGGCGAATTTTCAACACGGATTGTTGCAACTGGTTTGGCTGAGATAACTGGTAAAAAGGTGTCGATTGATTTTGGTAAAATTGACGAGAAATATGCTGAAGTGACTAAGGATTTGCCACGCAGACCGCCTATATTGTGTGCTGGATGCCCACATAGAGCATCATTTTACGTTATTAGGAAAGTTGCTGGTGAAAGGGCGCTTTACTCGACTGATATTGGATGCTATGCGCTGGGAATTGCCCCACCTTTGAATGTTGGTGACATAATGACTTGTATGGGAGCTAGCATCGGCACTGCTGAAGGAATAAGCAAAGCAACAAACGCAAACACTTTTGCCATAATTGGAGACTCAACATTTTTCCATGCAGGAATTCCCGGACTGATAAACGCTGTTTATAATAATCACAAAATTGTTGTGGCTGTTTTGGATAATCTTGCTACAGCTATGACCGGGCATCAACCACATCCCGGAACTGGCATGACTGGGATGCGAAGCCCAACAGAGAAAATATCTATAGAAAAAGTTGCTGAAGGCTGCGGTGTAAGATTCGTGAAAGTGGTTGACCCATTCAATGTTAAAGAGGCTGAAACAGTTTTAAAGGAAGCATTGCGATTTGATGGACCTTCTGTTATAGTTTTTAGAGCCCCTTGCACTTTGATAGTTGTTAGAGAACGCAGACGTAAAGGCGCAGAGCTTTTGGCTTGCAAAATCAATGAGAAGTGCACTGATTGTATGGCGTGCATTAAGGTGTTGGGTTGCCCAGCATTAATCGTTGAAGAAGGAAAAGTGGGCATAAACGAAGCCTTATGCAGCGCGTGTGGACTATGCGTTTCAGTTTGCCCTTATAAAGCTATAGAATGCGTGAAAATACGTTAAGGAGAGAATAGCAAATGAGAGAATTTAACATTGTTTTAGCTGGTGTAGGCGGACAAGGAATCCTTTTAGCTGCAGAAGTTTTGGGCACAGCAGCAATTAAGGAAGGCTTGAATGTGCAAGTTAGCGAAATTCACGGTATGGCTCAGCGAGGCGGCGCAGTAGTTTCCCACGTGAGAATAGGAGAGAAAGCTATGTCAGCAACTATTCTAGAAGGACATGCAAACGTACTATTAGGGTTTGAACCAATAGAAACCTTGCGTAATTTGAAGTTTGCCTCTGAAAAGACAACTGTAATAATGAATGAGGAAAGAATTACGCCGCCAGAGCTTACAGCTAAACAGATAAAGTATCCCAGCATGGAAGAAATAATGGAGAAAATTCACTGTTTCACAAAGAAGGTTATCGTTTTGGATGCTGCGAGATTAGCTAAAAAAGCTGGAAACATTTTGACAGAGAATGTTGTTCTGATTGGAGCTTTAGCAGCTGCAGAGAAGCTGCCTCTCAAAAACAGCAGTATTATAGAAGCTTTACGGGAGCTTGTTCCAGCAAAACACTTGAATGTTAACGTTAAAGCATTTAAATTCGGCTATGAAACTGTGAAAAAAGGGCAAGACTAGGGCTTAGCTTCTTTAGATGTTGATTTTGTCTGGCTTTCCTTTTCTTTCTCCAATATTGCCTTCAGAACGCTTTGGAATATTTTCATGTCTGAGACGTTTACTATTGGGATTTGGAGGCTTTTGTCAACTTCGTATAGTTTTTCGTATTTTGGAAATTCTGCATAGCAGATTTGGCTTATAGGGAATTCATGCTTTTTTATTTCGTGTTCGAAGGATTTTTCGTAAACTTCTGCGCATATCAAATAGCCGCGTACCCAGTAAAGCCTGTTTACGCCGTATGTTGTTGCGCACCAAACGATGTCGTTGACTGAACGCTTATCTAAGCCTAGAATTGTGATTTTTCGTGTCGGCGAAATCTCTACATCCATGTTTCTTTTCATCCTTTGAACGGTGTGTTTAACACTTCTTTTGCTTTCATGCTGATTATTGGCCCAAGTCCGTAGACAGTTTTGGGCCATTCGTCCACACTTATTAGGGCGTTCAAAGGTGTTTGGTAGGATTTAAGGATTGATATGGCTTTTTCTTTGCCTATGTTGGGCAGGCTTGCGATGAAATATATTTGGGCGTCTGATGTGGTTTCAACTTTTTTGATGGGGTGGACGGTTGGTGCTCTTTTTTCAACTATTTGTTCTTGACGAGCAGCCACGTAGAGAAAGTCAACTGTTTCCTTGTAGGATGTGGTGTTTACGATGGCAATGCCGTTTTTGGCTAGGTTAAACATTGCGCCCCAGACAGAGACTGGCTGTATTCTGCTGAACTTGTAGATTATTGGAAGATAACCCTCCAGAAGGATTAGGGATTTAGGATAAGCGTCTTTTAGCTTAAACAATTGTTCAAAGAGATATCTGCGAGTAAGCGTGTAAACAAAGTCGTGAACTGTTTTGCGTTCTACTGCACATTCATCTGATAAAACATAATCGCCTTTCTCTAACGTTTCAGTTTTGACGTTTGCGCCTCGCTCTCTAAGCCCTTTAACAATTTTTGGAGCAGAATTTGCTTCTCGACTGTCAACGATTATGGTTGGCTCTTGTGCCTCGTTTTTCTTTTCTTTTAAATATGGAATTAGTGTTTCAGTACCAGACATAACCTCAACTCTATGTTAAATACTTATAGTATGAGAGAATAATTCTTGCAGATAAAATTTCAGTATAATGGTGTTTCTGTTTGTGTTGCTTGTGGCTCTACTGTTAGTATGGTGCTGTTTGCTGAAGGCTTGTAACCGAACTGGATAGTAGTGCATACAGCATACGTGGATTTACAGCACGATAAGAGGCTTTGGTAGCAAAACTTGTAACCGAACTGGATAGTAGTGCATACAGCATACCGCGTTCCATTCGGTGTATAAGCGTAAGCCGTAGCGTTGCTCGGCTCATCATCTCGACAGGTCGCTTGAACATAGGAAATTGACTCGTTTTCTTCTTGTTGAAGACTCAAAAGTCATTCTAAAAGCTCAAAAAAGAAAAACCCAATAACCAAACAAAAAACTATTAGGATCCAAATAGACGAACCTAGACCAGTTACATGCACGCACAAACAAAACTAGACATAAATACAAAACAAAAAATAAAAAGAGAGAATTATGATCCTTTCTTTGTGATTTCCTTCACTACGCCAGCTGCTACCGTTGTGCCCATGTCTCTGACAGCAAAACGCCCAAGCTCAGGAAAATCAGTATACGTCTCAATAGCAATAGGATGTAAAGGCTCCATTCGTACAAGCGCAGCATCACCAGTCTTCAAGAAACTCGGCTTCTCTTCTACAGCTTGCCCAGAACGTGGATCAATCTTTCTAATCAGCTCAGTGAAACGGCATGCAACCTGTCCCGTATGATAATGCAATACCGGCGTATAACCAGCCGCAATGGCGGTAGGATGATAAATCACGATAACTTGACCAATGAATTCCTTAGCCACTGTCGGCGGATTGTTAACTGATCCTGCAACGTCACCTCGGCGAATATCTGTCTTTGATACGCCTCTAACGTTGAAGCCAATGTTATCGCCTGGCTCAGCCTTTGGAATACGTGTGTGATGCATTTCCAAAGATTTAACTTCAGCCTGCTTGTTAGATGGCATGAATATGACTATATCGTTCTCTTTTAGCACACCTGTTTCAACTCTGCCTACTGGCACTGTGCCTACGCCTGTAATGCTGTAAACGTCTTGAACTGGAACGCGTAAAGGTTTGTCAAGAGGTTTAGGCGGTATCTCGAAAGTGTCCAAAGCTTCAATCAATGGTGTTCCAGTGTACCATGGCATTTTCTCACTTCTCTTCACCAAGTTATCGCCTGTCCACCCCGAAGTGGGCACAAATGGAATCTTTTCCGTTTTATAGCCCACCATCTTGAGCATACGTGAGACTTCATTCTTGATTTCGTCATATCGCTCTTTACTCCAGTTAACTGAAATATCATCCATCTTGTTCACAGCAACAATTAGTTGGCGAACACCCAAAGTAAAAGCTAAGAAAGCGTGTTCTCTTGTCTGCCCACCTGGTCCAATGCCTGCCTCAAATTCGCCTCTTTTCGCTGAAACGAAAAGAATAGCTCCATCTGCTTGGCTTGCACCCGTAATCATGTTTTTAACGAAGTCTCTGTGTCCTGGCGCGTCTATAACTGTGAAGTAGTATTTTTTGGTTTCAAATTTAAGGAATCGTAGGTCGATTGTTAAGCCTCTTTCCCTTTCCTCTTTCAAGTTGTCGAGTACCCATGCATATTTGAAAGTTTCTTTGCCCATTTTTTTGGCTTCTTCTTCAAAAGCTTTTATTGTTCGCTCATCGACTGCTCCAGCCAAGTATAGCAAGTGTCCTGTGGTTGTAGATTTTCCGTGGTCTACATGTCCCATTATGACTAAGTTTAAATGAGGTTTTTCGGGTCTGCTCATTTTTTTCCTCCTTTTTTGTTTAAATCTTCTTTAAATTTTAGTGGATTCGTTTACACAACTGTTCATTCAATTATTAAAAGTTTACCATGACCCCGAATAATGTGCATTTTGCTTGAATGGAAACAAATATTAAAGCAGATTCTTGAAATCACTCATAGAACAGTGTTTCGCCTATGCCGACAAATTTGCCGCCAGATGCAAAGAAGAAGTGGGCTGAAGTTGAGGCTACCCGTTATCCACGGGAAAGGCTTCAACGCATGGAAGAATTTCTAAGTCTTGTTCCAAAGCACAAGGGCACTTTAAAACTTCGCGGTCAAATCAAGAAGCAGATAGCGGTTTTGCGGAAGGAAATAGAAGAGAAAAAACGAAAAAAGACTGGGAAAGGCGGATCAAAATTTTTCATTGAGAAGGAAGGCGCAGCTCAAATAGTCGTTATAGGCATGACAAACTCGGGAAAGAGCAGTTTGCTATCGACGGTGACAAATGCCAAGGTTGAAGTTTCAGTCAATCCCTACACAACAAGAGAACCTGTTCCTGGCGTAATGAATTACCAAGATATCCAATTTCAAATTATTGAAGCTCCAGCGTTGATGGAAGGCTCTGCCGATGGACGGGCTTGGGGGCTTCAAACATTGGCTTTAGCTCGGAATGCTGATGGTTTGATTTTGATGGTGGATTTATCGCAGAATCCAGTTGAACAGTTGATGCTGATTTTGAGTGAATTGGAAAAGGCGCGGGTTTTGATTAGTAAACCTCGTGGTCGTGTGGAGATTGAACGAAAGTATATGGGCACTGGACTGCGCATAATTCTGATTGGAAAGCTTTTAGACTGCAACGTGCGGGATGTGGAAGAGCTTCTGCGAAGCTATCGCATCACAGATGCGGTTGTGAAGATTTCTGGCGAAGTCGCTTTGGACGAGGTTGAAGACGCAATTTTCGAGAACACCATTTATAAGCCTGCTGTCCTTGTTGCGAACAAAACTGATTTGAACGGTGCAGATGCAAATCTGAAACTGTTGGAAGCTTATGTAGGCGGTAAGTTGCCAATTCTTCCAGTTTCATGCGAGAAGCAGATTGGATTAGAAAAACTTGGCACAACCTTGTTTAGCACTTTGGATATTATACGCGTTTATACGAAGGAGCCGAACCAGAAAGAGTTTTCCAAAAAGCCATTTATTTTGAAGAAAGGCGCAACAGTTTACGATTTAGCCAAGAATATTCACAGCGATTTTAAAGAGAATTTTTCTTTTGCGAAAGTTTGGGCTAAACGCCTCGTTTTTAGTCCTCAGAAGGTTGGCTCTTCATTTATTCTTGATGATGGGGACATTGCAGAAATTCACGTAAAATAGAAAACAGCGCTTTTTTACCTTGAAGATTGAGCAATTCTTTCCAGTTCGTGCCGTTTTGAAACTGCGTAGCTTTTCATGTCATGGTTTGCTGCTAGGATTAGCTCTTCTGCGAGACATTCTTCAATTGAGCGTGGATTATTTACTGATGCTTGTCTTGCACCTTCTGTTATGTTTCTCAAAGCTAAGTCAACCCTTCTTTGCGGTGCCACATCAATGGATAAGTGATATACGATTCCGCCGAAGCTTATGCGTGTCGTGTCTTCACATGGTGCAGAGTTTTCAACTGCCCTAACAAGGATTTCTATTGGGTTTTTGTCTGTACGTAAGTGAATTATTTCAAAAGCCTGTCTTACAATATTCATGGCTTTGGCTTTTTTTCCTGCATTTGAGCCTGGTCGCATGAGAACGTTTACCAAACGCTCTACGATATTGACGTTTGCTTTTCGAAAGCGCTGATGCTCATGACGGCCCATGCTATGTGGAACCACTATGGGTTTTAGCGATATATAGCGTTGCAAGCCTAAGTCGTTTACTTTAACTTCCTTGTAACTCCATTTTCCGAAAAGTTTTATTTCAGATTCCTTTTTTTGCTGTATTTGGCTCAAAGTTCTCACCGTGCAGGTTTCTGTTTTCTTCCATAAACGAGCTCAGTTAGCGACACGCCATTGACAGTTATGACTTTCCAGCGAACGCCTGGAATGTCGCCCATGCTTCTTCCACGAGAGCCACCTATGCCTTCAACAACCACTTCATCATGCTCGTCAACAACGTTTAATGCACCGTCGCCTGGTAAGAACGCAGTTATTGCGCGACCATTTTTAATGAGTTGTGTGCGTACACATTTTCGTATAGCACTGTTGGGTTGTTTGCTTTCCACGCCTACTTTTTCGAGGACTATGCCCCGTGCCATTGGAGCGCCTTCTAAGGGATCAGCTTTGATGTCGAGCATTAACATTCGGCGTTTATAGTAGCGATTGCTCCAACGACGTTTCTTTCTTTTTTCGAGCAGTTTTCTTGCGGCAAATTCGCCTAGGGGTGATTTTGAACCCATATGCAGATTTTCCTCTTGCACTGTGCTAATCACAACACTAATATTTAAACAATAACACGCAAATTCAGCATCATAATTCATCATAACATCTGACGCATACAACACGCATGGAGATAGAAGCCAAAGTTCAATCTATATAACACAGAAATTTTCTGTCTTATCTAAATATAATGAAGGGATTAGTCTCTGTAGAGAGCTAGAGCAAAGACAAAAAGTTAGCTTTAACTAGAGAGAAATCACAAAGTTGGTCTCATGAACAATTGGCGTTTATTACCGCTTGAAACGCATAATGCTTTCATGAATATGGCTGTTGATGAAGCCATTTTAACCGCCAGAATAAGTAATATTGTTCCAAACACTCTTAGATTTTATAGGTGGCAACCATCCGCTGTTTCTATCGGAAAATTTCAAATCATCGAAAACGAAGTTCAAATTGACAGTTGCCAAAAACATGGTGTAGATATTGTTAGGCGCATCACAGGCGGTGGCACAGTTTACCACGACGCAGAAGACGAAATCACTTACAGTGTAGTCGCTAACATACATGACTTACAAACAAAAGACATAACCGTTGTCTACGCAAAAATCTACACAGGAATTGCCGAAGCATTGAAAATTTTAGGAATAAACGCAGATTTCAACCAGGGTGACGCCAAAACGTGTCCAAATCTGACTGTAAACGGCAAGAAAATCTCAGGAAGCGCCCAATCCCACAAAAAAAGCACGGTCTTACAACATGGCACACTCTTATTAGATGTTGACCTAGAGAAAATGTTCACTTTTCTGCGTGTTCCGTGGGCAAAAACATGTATGGAAATAGTAAACGTAGCAAAACACAAAATCACCTCAATAAAACAGGAAACTGGAAAAAACATAACGGCTATGGAAGCAGAAAAGGCATTAGTTAAAGGCTTTCAAAAATCGCTAAACATCAAACTAGTAACAAGCGAATTAACAGCTTTCGAACATGAGCTTGCAGAAAGGTTATTCAAAGAAAAATACTCCACAGAAGAATGGAATTTTCACGGTAGAACAAGATAGGTGAATAAAAATGGTAAAGGCATCAATCTTAACTTAAACAGTCCAGAAAACATGAACCGCTGGATAATTGGCAGTCCAGATTCTCGTTATACCACCCGAAACACGCCACAAAATCGTCAACTACACACAGAGACTACAATACTTTACCATACGTGCTCCAATCTCGACATAGAAAACAAAAATAGAAACAGAATAGCTACTTTGCAAAACGCCATCGAACGCCTTCGGGCGTGTCTTCGATTATTATGCCCATAGCTTTCAACTGTTCTCTAATCTTGTCTGCAGTCGCCCAGTCCTTAGCTTTTCTAGCTGCTTCACGCTTCTGAATAAGTTCTTCAGCCTCTTTAGGCAGTTTCTCCTCTCTTTTAACCTCGCCAATCACGCCCAAAACTTTGTCAAACTTCATCATCAAACTGTAAACCTCTTCGGCTTCTTCTCGGCTAAGTAGATTATCGTCCAAAAGCTTGTTCACGTCACGGATAAAATCAAACAATGCAGCCAAAGCAGGACCGATATTCAGATCGTCATCCATAGCCTCTTCAAATCCCCTCTGTGCGCGTTCAATCAGACGTTTTATCTCTTCACCACCACCCTTTCCATTCGCATCTAAGAGTCGCCTTACAAAATTTACCATGCGGCCAATGGCATTTTTGGCTGCCTCCAAGCCATCCCAAGTGAAATTCAACTGTTGCCTATAATGCGTTGAAAGAAGCAGATAACGCAAAGCTTTTGGCTCGTGACCTCTAGCCACAATGTCACTTAGCTTGTAAATGTTTCCCAAACTCCTCCCCATCCGTTGCCCTTCAACCAGCAGATGCTCATTATGAAGCCAATAATTCACAAACTTCTTATCAGTGGCAGCTTCACTTTGGGCAATCTCATTCTCATGATGCGGAAACAGATTGTCTACGCCACCAGTGTGAATATCCAACGTTTCTCCCAGATACTTCATAGACATAACAGAGCATTCAATGTGCCAGCCAGGATAGCCTTTCTCGCACCATGGCGACTTCCAATTCATAATATGCTTAGGATCATTAATCCACAAAGCAAAATCAAACTGGTTTCGCTTTTCAGGATTAAATTCCACACGTCCACCAGCACCCAACTTCAGTTTCTCAACAGTGTTGCCAGACAACTTGCCATAATCTTTGAACTTCGTAACATCGTAATACACAGAACCGTTCACAACATACGCATAGCCTTTATCAATCAATTTCTGAACAAGCTCAATCATTTCCTTGATGTGCTCAGTAGCTCTAGGCCTAACCATAGGCTCTTCAAAATTCATCTTCTTCCAATCATCTAAAAACGCCTTAATATAAAACTCGGCAATCGCCCAAGGATCTTTCTTTTCCCTTTCTGCAGCAGCTTGTATGCGATCTTCTCCTATGTCAACGTCTCCAAAAATGTGTCCAACATCAGTAAAATTCACAACTTGCTTAACAGTGAAACCCTTATACTCCAAATACCGCCTCAAAACATCTACAAAGGTATAAGCCCGTAAATTTCCTATGCTAGCATAGTCATAAACAGTCAAACCACAGTTATACATGGTTACCACACCCTCCTTTAATGGCTTGAACACTTTCTTCTGTTTAGTCAGCGTATTATACAACTTAAGCACCATAACCATCCATGCCTCTGAATCGCACCAAAAATAAAAGCTAGACGTTAAAAGTTATACTTTTTCCCTCAAACCACGCAAAGCAGTTGCTAATCGTACTTTTTAAGCTGAATCATTTCCCTAAAACTCTTCAAATCCTGGGCTATCTGCCTCAAAGTGCGAAGCTCCACCATCGTCTGCTCAAACTTCGCAAACTCTCGCTGAACCCGCCGCAGATGAACCGTCTTATCACCCAACATCATTCACCATTACGCCAGTTTTATGCTTATGGGGGGAGAATGGAGGGCCTTCATAGTTTTTTGGCTAACCACGCAGCCACTTCCGTCATCGAGGAGAAAGGAGAAGGCTTCGAAAACGGAAAAAACCATTCTTGGCTGCAAAAGGCTTAGCCTTCAACCTTAGCCCTCCATTGCTTCGTAAGACTTAAGATACCTTTCTAGTATAAAAGGATTGCTGAATAGGGCGGGTTTACAAACATTAGTGGGTGTTTTTAGCCTATGGCTAGTATGCCTTCTAGGATTTTCTTCTCTGGTATGTCTAGTTGTTTTGCGAGCCATGTTTTTAGTAGTGCTGCGGGTTTTGGGAGTTCGCCGCTGTAGGTTATGATTTGGTTGTCTTTTAGTGCGTCTGCTTGGAAGGTTTTTTCTGCTTCTCGGTACAGATAAGAGACTGTTTGGGCTTGGTGTGCCAGCGTTTGGAAGTCTTCCCACTGTTTGCAGCGTAGGATTACTGGTGGTCCGCGGTTTTCTTTGGCGAGCAAAGGCGTTTCTAGTTTTTGTTCCTGGGTTGGCGGCGTGACAATTGTAGGTGTTTCTTGAGAAGCGGATAGATAGGTGATTAGATTTGTTATTTCGGTTTGTAATGTTGCGAGTGTTTCTTCGACTTTTTCTATTTTGCCGCTTAATGTGCCGGTGTCGCCTAGTTTTTCGGTGATGTTTCCAAGCTCGTTTATGAGACGGTCCAGGTCTTTCTCATGTTCTTTTAGAACATTGACTATAAAGTCTAGGGCTTCGAGAGCTTCGTTCTTCGATGGCAGTTTCTTGGACACCGCTTTCCTCCCCTTTTGTTTTTCTTCAACCTATTAATGTCCATTCTTTATAAATAAACATAGCGAATCCTCAAGATATATCCATGAGAAGAGGTATCCCTACGTATTTAGAATTAAAACTTACATGGGAGAGTTAAAATATCGGTTTCTAAAATGGGTAGAATACTGTGAACATCAAGAAGGCTCTTTTCATGAATAGAATGATAAATTTCTCCGAGAAGGAAGATGTTGCCCGGTTTGTCTCGGAAAATGGAATTAGAATCCTTAATTTGTGTCATATTCCAGAAGATGGAAGGTTAAAAACGCTTAGTTTTTCAGTATCTAATAAAAGTCGAGTTTTTGAGATTTTAGAGTATGGCGAACGGGTTGACGGTTCAAATCTTTTCTCATTTATTGAAGCGGGGAAAAGTGACATTTACATAATGCCTAGAATTAGTAGAGCCTTCATGAATCCTTTTTCAGCTGCTCCAACTCTTAATGTTCTATGTGATTATTTAGATGAGCATGGAAAACCGTTGGATGTTGCGCCCAGAAATGTTTTGGCAAAGGCGGAAGAAAGATTGCGCTCTTCAAGCGGCATAGCCCTCAAAGCCTTGGCGGAGCTCGAATTTTACGTAATTTCTAAAATGGAAGGCGAAATGCTTTTTCCAGGCGCACCTGACAAAAATTATCATGAGTCTGCACCTTTTACGCGGTTTGAGGATTTAAGGAATGATGTGTTAACTTCTTTGGCTAATGCGGGTATTGCCACTAAGTATGGACATAGTGAGGTTGGTCGTGTTTTCAGTAAAGGTGGCTTGTTTATGGAGCAGCAGGAAGTGGAGTTTGTTCCTCAGAGTTTGGCGGATTTAGCTGATAATATTGCCATTGCAAAATGGGTTATTCGTAATGTTTGCGTGAAGTATAGCGTGTCTGTGTCTTTTTCGCCTAAAGTTTCGCTTGAGCACGCTGGAACAGGAATGCACATTCACCTCTGTGCCGTTAAAGATGAAGAGGACATTGTTGCGAACTCCAATGGCACATTAAGCACTGAAGCGTTGAAGATTATTGGTGGAATATTGAAGTTCGCACCTAGCCTATCAGCTTTTGGAAACACTACACCTGTATCTTATCTGCGTTTTATTGCACGTAAAGAATCGCCGATGCATATTTGCTGGAGTGCCAGAAACCGTTTGGCTTTGATTCGCATTCCATTATGGTGGAGCTACATGAGAAAAAACGAGAAGGGTAATCTTAAAGAAACCTTTGAGTATAGAGCCCCTGACCCCTTTGCAGATGCATATCTGCTTTTTGCTGGACTAGCCTTAGCTGCGAAGTATGGCTTGGAGAATTCTGAGGAATCACTAAAGCTGGCAGAGAACTTGTATATTGAAGAAGGCAATAGCAAGAGGAGGCGGTTTAAGGTTTTGCCTCGCTCATGCAGTGAAACTGCGAAAATGCTTCGGAAAGACAGATGGTTTTATGAAGCAAACAATGTTTTTCCAAAGAAACTTATTGACAAAGCTATTGACAAGTCGAAAGCCTTTAGAGATAAGGATTTGTGGAAAAGCTTGGCTGATAAACCGGAAAAACTGGAGAATGTATTGAAACAGTATTTGCATCACGGCTAGACAAACTAGCTCCTTATGTACAGGTCAATTGCTGTTTTGAACTGTCAAAGAAAAATCTTTTTAACTGGTCAAATCATGCTCACGCAGTGAAGAATATTGCAAATTAGAGGTTCTCAGAAACTTTAAGTAAAGGCAAAGTTTAGAATAGCCTTAACCTTTAAAAAAATGGTTGTGAAAACAAGCTTTGCATGGGCGGGTAGATCAGTTTGGTATGATCGCCACGTTGGCATCGTGGAGGCCGCGGGTTCAAATCCCGCCCCGTCCATTTTTATTATCCCTTGAACAAGCGCCCTATTCAGTGTGTTTAGTCTGAATTCATAAATTATTTATTGAGTTGTAGAGGTCAATTGCATTGGAAACACTAAAAGCTTCGAGGCAACGGGGACTATGTGCTACAATATGAGGCGATTTGAAAAAGTTGCAGAAGAGAAAAGACACAATAAAACACAGGAAGAGCTCAAATTCGTTGTAGATGTACCAGAAAAAATCTTCTCAACACAAGCCAACAAAGCAAGAAAAAATGCTAAATGAAATTGTCCATCAAAGTCTTTGGCATCCCATTTATCCACGCCATAGCTTCTAATAAGGTGCTCATATTTAGCTTCTAATGTTTCGTTCTCATGTGCCATGCTGATACGACTGTTAAAGTGTCTTCTTTCTGTTGACAATTCTCTACTTCTTTAAGTAGCCATTCAGTAAGTTTTTCACATTCGTTCGGATTGCAATATAGATGGCTGTCTTTTTTCCATTCCCAAAACAAGCATCGGAAACAAGGAATCCTGCCCACAACATCCAAATTGCTTTTCATGCTTACCAAGAAATAAGAGAAATCAGCCGTTTGACATATAGCTTATGAATCGTTAAGCATGACAAAATCTAAGGATTACCATTTCTAATTCACAACACAGAAGAACATCTACGGTTTTTTTGTTTTCTTGTCAAAAATATAAGTAGAGATATTATGCATGCCAGAAAGAGCAGTGAAATATTTGCGTTAAATTCTGAAATGACTGAATAGCCAACTATCTCAATCGTATGGGCGCTGTGCGTGTAACTGAGATGGATGAAAGAGTGTGTTCCATTAGAAGAAACTACAGCTGCTACAGTAATGTTGTCAATCTTAACAGTATATGGAGGCCCTAAAAGAGCTTCAGGAACAGACACATTACAGAACCCCGAAGAGCCAGATGTTGCTGAAACTGCAAAACTTATACTCTGTGCAGCTGCTGCAAAAACAAAATTGGAGATTGTTGAATTGCCAACTATGACCACGTAGAAAGTTTGTCCATACACGCTGATAATGTGACTGGTTGTAGTGACAGTGTTTTCGATTAATGCAAAATCTGCTTCGGTTGTTCGGTTTGCCTTCACAACTACTCCATGGCGTGTCAAATTGACTTTTCCTTGAGCATACACCTTAATGGAATAGCATCCTTCTGGTAGATTGCTAATTGTGTAGGAACCATTTACCGGAGTGCTAACAGAAGCGACAACAGACAAGCGAGGAATAGAAACCTCCACAACAGCGTTGGCAACGGGGTTTTCTCCATCCGTGACTATTCCAGAAACCGTTCCAGTTGTGATAACAGTGTTTGAAGCCTTAAAAACTTGGATTTTTGCTCTTGAGGAGCTGCCTTTTTCTTGAGAACATGTGATAATTTCTGTTTGATTGTCAGCGTCCACATTTTCGGTTGCCACAGAATAGGTATATGTTTGGCTGCTGCCTTCAAGAACGCCTTCTGTAACTAAGCCTATGTTTGGGTTCCAATTTAGCACGGCGCTATAGCTTTCATACATATAAGTTTCTGTATTGTAATAGTAGCCGACTGCCATGATTTCGGCTATGCCATCACCTTCAACATCTGCCACGTCTAAGGAGTAGATGAAGCTGTCTCCGCTAACACTCCAATAGTAAGTTCCTAGTCCAACAATTTCGCTTGAATTGAGATTATGCCCAATCGAGATAAACATGTAGACGTCGTCATAAACCCAACAGTAGCCACCAATCACTATCTCGTTGAAACCGTTTCCGTCAACATCAGCCACGTCTACAGAGTTTATCCAGAAAAATTCGCCTAAATCATAAGCTTGCAGAACTAACGTGTTCTGGCTGCAATTTAAAACAGCTAAGTAGGCTACTGGCACCCAAATGCCATAGTAAAAGTTATAATAGTAATATTCGCCGCCAACCACGATTTCCGCTAAGCCATCAGCATCAGTATCGCCTACAGCAACAGCCCTCAAATCGTCTGATTCGCCAATATCCCAATAGTAGCTACATTCTAAATCGATTGAAGTAACGGCTGAATTGTTGCCAACCGCAACATAAGCGTAGACTGAGAACTCGTCCCAGAGATGGCCACTTATCACTATCTCTGGAAAGTTGTCTCCATCCACATCTGCTACGTCAATTGATTCGACTGAAATGTTTGCTCCTTCATCGTAAGCTTGAAGAATTAGCGCAGTATCTGTGATTGTGAATATGCCAATGTAAGAGTACCATGCATCCTCTGTAATGTTGTAGTAGCCACCACAAGTCACGATTTCATCAATCATGTCATTGTCGACGTCTACACATGTTACGGAAAGCAGTTCCTCGTAGTATCCTAGGTTCATGGTTGCATTACAATATTGAACTAAGCCAGAGTCTGTTATGTCGAAAACAGCAATTATGAAGTACACATCGTCCATTTCATCTGTGTAGTTGCCAACCGCCACAATTTCGGGCTGTTGGTCTCCGTCTACGTCGCCGACGTCTACATCCATGAAAGTTACGTTATCTTCCGAATTATATGCGGGGCATGCTGGAGTAATCTGAGCTTCTGTGTTTGTTGCAAAATCCAAGAATTCATCCCACAGTGTATCCAAGGCTAAATCTAAGTCTATGTAGAATAATTTGTCATATTTTTTCGGATAGTAGATTGAAACACCGTGGGCGTTTGAATGAGTGATTCCATGCACTTCAGAAACAACCAGGCTATCGATAGCGTTTAAAACTGATTCTCCCTTGGCGATTATTGTCATGTTAGAAATTTTGCTGTTTAATAGCTGGGTAAAATTGTATAAATCCACAAAGTCTCCGCTGAAAGTTTCAGCTTGTTGCCACGCCTCTTTAATTGCAGCTTCAGAATTGTTGAAGTCGCCGATTAGGGTTTCTGCTAACTGAGAAACAGCTACAGCGGTTTCGCTTACTTTTGTTAGGTTGAAGGCTGCCGATGTTACGTGAGGAGCGTCATCTGGATTGGGCAAGCCGTCTGTGTAGGAGCCCACATATTTGATTACTATAGTTGTAGCGAATTGTGCTGGAGACATAGATGGAGATGCCGCAAGCTCTTCCAATATCATGTCGTAGGGATAACCATCATTCGGCTCTGTTTCTTCAGAGCCCACCATAAAATTAGCATAGTCGCGCATTTGATAGGCAACTTCTATCATACCCATTAGACAAGCGTCAAAAGCTAAAACATCAATTTTTTTGCCACTTATGCTGTAAACATTCGCTAATGCTTCTTTTATTTCTGGCAAGGTCAAGTAGTCTTCACTGCTGGTATAGTCCCAGCATGCCCCTGGACCACTAGCACTTGAGCCACCATGGTTCCATAAGACTAACGCGTAGTGTTGTGCTGGGTAGGTTTGAATTGTCCAATTAACAAAAGTGAATAATGTGGTTTTGTCGCCCATATTTTGTTCGCCCGAGCTTTCTAGCAAAACTGAGCTTATGGCTTCTGTATCGTTGTCTTTTGTCACGTAATATCTTCTTGTTTCGGTCCAGTTGCCGTTAGATACATCGTAATCTGGATTTCTGTCCATTTGAACAATTATCGCTAGATTGCTTGATGACCCAACTTTTTCCATTTCATTTAAGTCTTTTATCCCTGCGGGTTCTAGATCGTTGTCTGCATCGAGGTAAACCATGAAAGTCCATTCTCTTTCTGGTAATGCTTGAAGAACAGGGATAGTGGAAATTTGGAAAAGTGCTATAAAGATGAGACACAACAATGCGGTTCGGGATGTTAGATGATTTTTCATGGTTCACCCACTTTTCTACATACTTGGTATGCCTAAGAGCATACAACATATATTCGAAATTATAAATGTTCAGACAACCTCAGAATCAAAACCGAACCACAATTCAAAGTCACTGACCAGAAGAATAATGCAGTGACACAATATGAAACAGCGAATTGAAATAATTAAATATGTTTCCTTAAGGCTTAGAAATGAAAAATTTTCAAAAGAAAAAAGGGCTTTGGCTTTAACTATTCGTTTGTAGTTGTACGCATTTTACGTCTTTGAAACAGGATCACTACAACAACTGCCACAACAACTATTCCTGCTATAAACGCTATTAGCGGTATCAGTGTTTCCATTCCTAGACCTAATGGAACATCCTCACCACGCGCAATCGCCGCATTACAATTAAGAATCAAGTCTTTGGCACGCCAATGATATGGGAACAAGCCTGTAACGGTTTCAAACTGAGTCTTGGCTGCTGAATAATGATGCTCGTAGTAATAGTTTAGTCCTTTAAGGAAAGCCTCGTCTACTGGACCTTTCGTGTTAGCCACGCTGGATTCAGTCAATAACGATTTCAGAACATTGCTTTGAATGAGAAAATTGAAGCCTGCAGCCTCTTGCATGGCTTCTGAAATAGAGCCTCTACTGCAAATGCCAATCACTTCGCCATTCGCGTCCAATCCAGGACCACCACTCATTCCATGAGTAATTGCAGCGTCTGTCTGAAAACACGGTGTATCAAAATTCGTGATTCTTTCAGCACTGATTATGCCGCTGGTCATCAAAGGCGCAAGTAGAGTCTGAGGGCTCGGAAGCTGAAACGAAATCACATCTGGGAAGCCAAACATGTAAACATTGTAGCCTGTTGATACTTTATCAGAATCGCCAATAGTCAAGACTGGACAGTTAGTAAGTCCCTCAACCTTGAGCAGTGCTAAGTCTCTTTCGATGTATGGGCTTACAGTGACAACTCTTGCAACCCAACCTTTCGCTTCAATCTCAGTAAGTGTGGCTTCTACTTGGCCGAGAACCGCGTAAACCACTCTTACTGGCGTTGACTGAAATTGTCCATTAGTTTGCATATAAGCCAATAATGCTGCCTGTTGCGCTGGATTATAGTTATAATTCGCTTGTTGCTGTAACGCTTGCAGCAAAACATCGAAAGAGGCTGTCATTACGAAAATTCTGGTGTCCGGGTCTTGAGCAAAATTCTCCTGCGTAAAACAATAGACAACATGTCCAGCAGTTGCTACATACCCAGTTGATGCAACAAAGAAACCGGAACCAGCAACTCCGACGCTTAACAACACTGAGATGATGGTGGCTGTGGGATTCATGTTGGCATCAGGAACAGGCAAGTTCACTGTCGCAGTTAAAGTCGAGTATATGAGCATTGTTGAGGCTTCGCCTAACTCGGCAATCAATCCAGTTGAATAACTGGTAGTTGCAGCAGAACCAGATGGAATGCCATCTAACATACCATAGTTAGCAACGAAAAGCATAAGCAACATTGCCAACCCAATTGCCTTAAGATTCTTCATGAAATTTTCCTTCCAATTTTCTTTGCTGTTTCAATTGAAACCATTTTTATAAATAGCTTGTTAAATATTAATAAAAATGATTAATAATTATTATTAGTCATCGATATTCCGAATTGGAATTTGAATTATATGCACTTAAGGCTACTCTCTGCAAGCTAAAAAATAGCCCGCCGATTTTGGTCGTAAGAGATTCGCCAAAAGAACCATAAACAGTTTTAACCTCACATTTGAAGCGAATAAATCGTAATATTGCGAAGCAGAACCATAATTCATCATACTGCCAGCCAACACATAGGATAAGTTGCATTTAAGATAAAAAAAATTTCAAAAACATTTTGTTTTTGTAAAAAGAAAAACGAGAAAAATTGCTGTTTAACGCTTTGGTTTTTGCGTTGTTGCCATGCTATTTTGAAAGCGTTATTTCCATCGTCGAAACCATGCGCGCTCTGTTTTCGCCTTCCCGCGGCGGAATCTCCTCTGTACCGATGGATATTTTGCTTATTTTGAGATCTTTTAGGAAGCGGTTTCTAACAATTTCAGCTACGTCAACAGCGGTTGTTATTGCACGGCCTCTGGCTTTCAACGTAATTTCTTTGGAGTCGCCTGACGACATGCCTGTGATTATCGCTAGAACATAGCTCATTGCAGGTTTCCTTCCGATGAGAACAGTTCCTTTTTCAGCCATTTTCCATCACTCCTTTTTATTGTTGATTGTCGCGTGTAACGTTGCTGTTTCTTCTTTCGTCGGTAGACAGCAAAGCGTTACTGCTCACTCTAATATGCACACTTCCTTATAAATGCAATTGGAAGGTAAATCTATTTCAGTAAGTCGCTACATTCTTTAAGTCTGTCTTTGTCCATGCCTTTTCAAGGAATAAGCCCGAAGCTAACTTTGTAGGGGGTTAAGTCCACTCAATAATATGCTCACAATAATTGTCGCCATGTTCCATACATGTTCTTTGAGAATCTTTGGCATTTTTTCCTATAGCCGCACAAACGCCTTGGTAAAATTGTCTATGTAATACGTCACATGTCAAATTAGGTTTCTCTAAAGCCAGTTCGAAGAAAATACAGTTGTGAAGCCTATAAATTACTTGTTTGTCGCTTTCTGCAATTATTTCGGGTTCTGTGCCAGTTTCTTCAAAATACCCTTTGACGAAAATTTCCGCAAATTCTTTCGCTGACCATTTTTTTATACCATACTTCTGCTCGAGCTGTTTTACGACTTCCTTGCCCATTTCGTAGCCGGCTTTAGCCATTATTTCCCGTGTTTTTTGGCTCTCCGATACTGTGCAGAATAGTGTCAACAATAAAATAGGAGAATAGGAGATAGTGCCTTTCTGGAAAAGTGACCACAGGTAAAGATTTAGCTATTTTGTAATGGTTTGTGGGTCTTCCAGACATGCCGCTCAAAGATTGATTAACTTAGCTATTAGCCAAGGCTATCTAGAAGAGGTGGAGCAGAAAGCGGTTTTTGAAAAAATAGAAAGAATGGCTGAAAGAAAAGAAAACGTGGAGAGTAAATACTGGCGCACTGTCACTTGAAACAAGTTAGAGGATTCGCTACGTCAGAATAACAAATTTCCGATTAATCGGTAAACATGTGTTCAATTCTTATCCTCCGCACACGTTCCCATGTAACATCTTAATTTTCTTTCGTTGAAAAGTGCGATGGTTAGGTTTAGACCTCGGTTTAAATTCTCGGGATTTAAGCACAAGCACATAAGTACTGACGAGTCTTAAGCGTAGGATTTTTATGTTCCTTGCTAATATGTTAAAAGTATGGATTCAAAATTTGTTATTGTCA
>JACAEI010000015.1 GCA_013388905.1 Candidatus Bathyarchaeota archaeon
CAGGACGGTCCCGCAAGCCAGTGGGCAAATCAGCCTGTTTCTTGCTGCTTTTTGCTGAAGCGGAAAGATTTTGGCGGGCCCGGTGGGATTTGAACCCACGTTCTCCGGCTCCGAAGGCCGGCGCCTTAATCCGTACTGGGCTACGGGCCCTCTTTTCCTGCAAAAAGAGATTAGTTAGTAACTAATTTAAAGTGTTCCGAAAATCCTTAAAAATAGTTGAATAGTTTATAGTATGTTGCCCTTCTACGGGCCGGTAGCTCAGCGCGGCTGGAGCGTTCGGCTGATAACCGAAAGGTCGCCGGTTCAAATCCGGCTCGGCCCATCTTTCGTGAACGAAGAAAAAATGGTGGATTTTTAATGTGTTGTTTTTTGTTGGCGGCGTAAGTGGAGTAGAATTGCAGAGATTAGTATTATTGTAAGTATGCTTGTTAGGGCTGTAAATTCTGGGATAACTGTTCCTTGGAATGTGAATGTTATTAGTTCGCCAATGTTTGGTTGATCTGCAAAATACATGGTTCCTGCTATTTGGTTTGCAGGTCCATGGTTTGGAACATACCAACCAGCAGAATATATTGGCGCCGAAGTCTCAGGTGGCTGGCAACTTACAAAGGTTATTGTTGAGCTAGAATTGATGGTTAACACGACAGGCGAAACGTAGTACATGCCTACCTTTGCGTATTCGGATGACCTTAAATTGCCTGTTCCAAGATAGTAGAGGATGTCCACAGTGTGCTCTCCAGAGCCTGTGGGAAATGATGTGCCGTATTGAGCTATTAACATGTTATACCATGTCGATGAAGAATTTGTTGCAGTAAGCACAACAGTTTTGTTGATTGCATGCGTAAACAAAGTTGGCAAAACCTCTGAAAAACCAGATACGCTTGCGTCGATGCACCTGGTCTTTAGATTAGTAAGAAATGTTTGCATGTCAGATTTACCTTCTGCAATGTAAGTCACAACCACATATAGATAAGGCACAGTATAGACAGTTGTTGAATTATGCGTAAACGTTAAGCCAAAAGCAGCATTCATTAAGGAAATCAAGGCATCAGCATCTGCTTTTGCGCTGCTTCCTGAGGTGTCATTAAACTGGAAGATTAGGAATGACTCTGCAACATTAAACATAGCGTTGATAGATGTGCAGTTTTTCAGATGTGCATCATTCATGTTAACAGGGCTGGGAAAATGAACCAACGAAATGTCCGCTGAAGATATGCTGCAAGCCAAATTAAAAATTGCCATATCACAGTCCAATGAAGCAGCTATGTTTTCGACAATCATGCCGAATCCGTCTTCTGCGAAAACTGAAGGTGTATTGTCAAATGTAAACGAAAAAAGTAAAACAACAGTTACACCAACGATTGCTAATTGACTCACTGAAATACGTTTCAAATTTCACACCATGCCTCTTCTTCTGTTATCAGTTAAAATTTATGTTTTTCGACACTAACAGACAACCGCGTAAGTGTTATAAAGTCTACCAGTAACAGAATATTTTTGTGATTTTCTTGGCAAAAGATGGCGAAATATTAGAAGAGCTTAAGCGCATTCGAATATTGTTAGAGCCAAAACCTGCTCCACCAGCGCCCCCACCAAAGAAAGACATATGGAACGAGTTCACAGACTTCCTTTCTAAGTACACGGTTATGGGCCTAGCCGTTGCTTTTATTATGGGTCTCTATCTAGGCGCACTTGTGCAATCGCTCGTGAAAAATTTGATAATGCCGATAATAGGCCTTGCTATACCAGGTCTCGGAGACTTGGCGACCTATGTAATAACCATTGGCAACCAAAACTTTGGCATCGGAGACTTCTTAGTGGCGCTAATAACTTTCATAATTGTTGCTTTCATTATCTTCTTAATTGTGAAGATAACTAGACGGTGGGGCATAGAATAGCTCTAAAAAAGGCAAAAAAGATTAGTTCCGTAGCATATGCTGAACTACTTTAAATGTGGGCCAAGTTTGTTTTCTATTTTGTAGTTTTTCAGTCCAAGCTGAATTAAATGCTCGATGAAAGTGCTGCGTTTCTCTCTTCCTCTAAGTGCTTCGATTTCTCTGAAAAGTTTTGAGTCTATTGTAAGCCCTATATGGTGTTTCATGCTTGTAGCCTCTCTACACATTGTATACCTAGTATACCAAAAAGCTTTATTAGCCTTATTGCACAAGTGTAATTTGTTACATATTCTAATTGAGGCATGACAAAATGAAGACATTAAGAATATCTGATGACGCTCATCAGAGGCTAACGGCTTTACTTGGTGAGTTAACGGCACAGAAAATGAAGATGCAAACGTATACAGACGCCATAAGAAGTCTCCTTTCGCAGTCTGTCATATTGCCACCAGAATTGTTGGCTGAGATTGAAGGATTTATCGAAGAGAATAAGCATTTAGGCTATACGACTAGGGAAGAACTTATTCGAGACGCTGTCCGATGGAGACTCCATGTTATAAAAGAAGAATACGAATATATAGAAATTCCAAAAGAAGAGTTTGAAAAAATGCAACAAGCAATAAAAGACATGGGAATGCCCTTTCTAAGTGTTAATGCATTCATAGACCAACAAATAAAAAGTTTGTTAGAAAAATACGACGAATGGATAAAACAAAAAGAGGAATACGAGAAAAGAAGTCGGAAAAAAGATAACAAACCAACTAAGTCAAAAAGATTTTTCCATACAGCTTCAATCGAAAAACTGAAATTCTTTTAAAGCTATATGTGTGTCTGTGAAACACATGCCCTACTACATTCTCTTGTCTAGTTTGACAGATGAAGGATGGAAAACAGTAAAAGAAAAGCCCGAGAGAATTAAGGAAGTCAACAAGGAGCTCCAAGCTTTCGGCGTTAATGTAATCGCTCAATACGCTGTTTTGGGACCTTATGATTTCGTGAACATTGTAGAGGCACCCAACAACGAAACTATTGCAAAATTATCCATTGACCTTGGCGCTAGGGGAACAATTAAAATTGTTAGCATGGCTGCCATTCCCATCGATGAGTTCATATATTCAGTGAAGAAGCGATAGACTTTCAGTCACTACATTTCTCTCTCTTTTTTCTACAACGCCGAGTGTTTAGACGTCACTATTTTCTATCTATTCTTCACCTTCTATTAATTGGTCTTCTACGTGAGATAATGTCTTTTTTATTCCTACGTAGATAGTCAGGCATGCAAATATCACTACTCCCGTTATTAGAGAGGATGCTGCAAGAACTACAAGTTGCTTTTTGAAAGTGTCATCTATCATTTGGAAGGATAAGAATGTGAAATAGAAGGATAGGAATATGCACAGTGCTAGGAACATGAGGGTTATAGATTCCACTTTCAATTTGGAAACCAGCATCAGAATTTAGATTATGCAGTCCAAAAGACTTTGTGCATTCGAAATCATTAGTTGAGCTACGCTTTTAAGCATATGATTCAGTGAAATCAGATAAATCAGTAAAGTTTAAATATTCAGAATGAGTGGTGATGACGGGAAGTAAGAACAGATGAAAAAGGAAGAAATACGTTGTGCACCGACTATCAGCGAATCATTCATCAGCTGCTGCAAACTCCAAGCGCTAGTTTCCATTGACGAAAGAGGACAGATGATCTTGCCAAAAGATGTCAGGGAAAAAGCCGAAATAAAGCCAGGAGATAAATTAGCCATAGTCTCAAGCGAAAGGGACGGAAAGATCTACTGCATATCGCTGATAAAGGCTGAAGAATTCAAAGAAAGCATAAAGAAAGCCTTTGGACCGATGCTAGAGGAACTCTTCCGTTGACAAACATCTAAGGAGGTTAAGTTGATGAGAGAAAAAGAAATCAAAAAATTTGTGAAGGAAAGATATGGTGAAATAGCCAAGAAAGAAACATCATGTTGCTGTTCACCTTCAATCGACATTGACCTAATGAAAGAATTGGGCTATTCTCAAGCAGAACTAGATGCGGTTCCTAAAGAATCCATGTCGCTTGGATGCGGAAACCCAGTTGCACTCGCTTCTCTAAAAGAAGGCGAAACTATACTTGATTTAGGTTCAGGTGCTGGATTTGACTGTTTTCTCGCTGCAAAAAGGGTCGGAGAAAAAGGCAAAGTTATAGGTGTGGACATGACACCTGAAATGGTTGAAAAGGCAAAAGTTACAGCGGAAAAGTATGGCTATGGAAACGTGGAATTTAAACTAGGCGAAATAGAGAAATTGCCAATCGAAGACAATTCAGTTGACGCAATTATAAGCAACTGTGTGATTAACCTATCGCCAGATAAACCCCAAGTTTTTCGCGAAGCTTACAGAGTGCTGAAGACAGGCGGCAGAATGATGATTTCTGACATTGTTGTCGAAGGCAAATTATCCAAAGAAACAAGGAAAAATTTTGACGCTTGGGCAGGATGCGTCGCCGGAGCCATGGAAAAAAGCGCTTATCTGAATGCCATCAGAAATGCTGGGTTCAAAGATGTTAAAATTGTCTATGAAAGTAGCTGGAACATAGAGGTTTCAGAAAAACTGAAAGGCAAAATAACAAGCGTGAAACTTGAAGCAAAGAAATATTAACCGAACCCCAATTTCTTTTTCTTTGTCTAAAACCAAATTTTTTATACAAAATTTTCCTTAATAGTTAGACAAAATTAGGGTCAACGAGGCTCAAATTTTGGAGACAAAAATGCAGATTAATGTGGATAAACGCACATGGAAGAGTTCACCCTTGCCCGGACATATCGTTCTTGTTAGCACAGTTAACCGATACAAGATTCCAAATGTGGCTCCGAAAAGTTGGGTTTCAATGGTGGCTTTTCAACCAGCGATTATGGGGTTCGGCTGTAACTTGAAACATCAAACAGCCAAAAATATTCTCGAAACCAAGGAGTTTGTGATAAATGTTCCAAGCGAGGACTTAGCTGAAAATGTTTGGAAAGCTGGGAAGCATCAGCACGAAGGAGCGGAGAATCTGCGCAATTTAGGTTTTACCCTAATCCCTTCTATCCAGATTTCGCCGCCCAGAATCCAAGAATGCAAAGCCCATTTTGAATGCATTTACGACTCCGACAACCGTTATGGAGATGAAATCTGGATATTCGGCAAAGTGGTAAGCGCTTCCATTGACAAAGCAGTGCTTGAAGGCTCAAAACAGAAACGTTACAAACATTTGAATCCAATTTTCTATTTAGAAGACGCCACCTACGGTGTTTTAGGCAGCATTAAAACCATTAAAGAGAAGTGAACAGGGCTACTGAGACCATGAATAAACTTGAAATACTTCACCAATGCTTTCACAAAGTTAAGAGTTGACCAAATTCTTGAACAGATAAACCTTTGATTCAAGAAGCACACTCACAACTTTAATCAGCTTAGCCATTTTTAACAAATCTGCTTTTTGTATGCCTCTAACGTAGTCGGCTTTTCTGCCATAAGCCCTGTTCTGACGTGCCTCAAACTCTTTCAACAATCTCGGATGAATGTTCTTAATAAAAGTCCCTTTCAAAACAGCCCATTGCTCTGTTGATAAATTTCCTAGTTTTTCCCTCACATAGTTGCTACTTCCTAATAGTTGAAGGTTAAAGCCTAACCAACCTAAAACTTCAGAAATTCTTTGAGCTTCCTTGCTTGGTTTCTGTTCCGCTATTTTTTGCATCCCTGCTTTCTCTGCAAAAGGATTGTATTTTGCCATAACCGCTATCATTTCCACATACGGTGTGCCAACAAGTGGTAAGGTTTCCCTTACAAGCTTCACGCCTAAACCTATGGTGCGATATTTTGGGTGCACAATAACGCGCGATATGATGCTGATTTCTTTCTGAAGTTTGTTAAAATTGCCTTTCCAAATTTTGTTTCTGCCATAAGCTGTTGGGGGCGGATAACTGTAGACGATGACTCCGCAGAGCTCGGCTCCACGCTTTAAAGTGAAAATTTTTCTTGGCGGCGGACAATGGGTTGAGCGATAGTGAAAAACGCTTAGCGCTTTATAATCTGCAAAGATGCCTTCTTCTATATGCATTTCCCTTGCTAAACTACATTCTTTTGTTGGCTTATTCGCATAATAGCCTACGCTGATTTCTTTTCCAAACCGCTTATGAATGTGAACACTAGGGTTCAAGTCTTCACTAAGATCTGTGTGCGTCGTAGCCACAACTACGGCTTTACCTAACTGCCTCGCAATTTTCTGCAGGTTAAACGCCACAATCTTTGCTGTATCACGATCGAGTATGCTACAAAACTCGTCGGCAATCCACCACTGGCGCCCGCTTTCAATAAGCTTGGCAATTTTGTATCTATATTTTTGGCCGTCGCTTAGCTCGCAAAAGCGTCTAACAAAAAGAAAGGCGTCGTTTAATCCAGCCTTGCTTAAAAGCTCTAGGGCTTCGTTTAGGTTTTTGCCAACTGTGTCGACTATGGGTTTGTCTGGGTTTGGCTGAATGTCTGCCATGTCTATGGCTTCTTCGCCTAAGTCTTGTTTTATGGCTTTTAATAGGACGCTTTTGCCTGAGCCGCTGTCGCCTGTGATATATACAATGTCTATTGGGCTTATTTTTAGTTCTGTGTTATCGTAGATTACGAATTTTTGTTGTTGGTCTATGCCTAACCCGAAGGCTTCAGCAACGTCTAGTGTGCGAGGTGTTGGCTCTGTGGCTGTTTCGTAGGCTATGTTGAAAGTAAATTTGTTTGTTTGCTTGTCATAATGTCTCGCAAATTTTGTGATGCGAAAATATTCGCGGCGTCTTCTGGTCATCTTGTCACATTCTTTGTCTGATGTTCAAGTTTCTTTCGCAGTTGCTGTAGCTTTGTTTTGCCTCTGTTCATTCTTGAGACCACCCAAAGTTTTGGCGTTGTTTCTGTTTTTGACGCGGCTACTGCTAGGGCTAAAGCCCAAAGCATGTCATCGTGGCTGTTTAGTGGATGATTGAATTGTAGGTGTCCGCTTTTGCTGTAGCTGTATTGTTGTTCGTTTATTTGTTGGCAGAGGCGTCTCTCGTATGGGATTGCAAGTTTTTCTTGTTCCATTGTGATTTTTAGTCCGCAGAGTAGTTTTTCTTTGGTTTCTGTGGTAAATTTTACGCCTTCAGCGCAATCGATGTTTTGGTTGTGAATTTCTTCAAGGATTGGTTCTCCGACACCGCTTTGGTCTATTAACACTTTTTGAAAATGGAATTTCTCATGCGCTCTTGCTAGATGCCCAATTACATTGTTGTAGGGTGTTTCAAGTGGAAACTCGTACATGTAGAACAATTTTATAGTGTTGTCTTCTGCTTTTGTGATGGCTAATGCGGAATAGTCTTGTAGTTTGCCTAAGTCTACGCCTGCGTAATAGTTACCTTTTGGGAAGCTGTGCTCCAAGTTTGTGTTAAGCTCTAAGTTGAGTTTCTGCGCCAGTTCAACACATTTGCGGATTAGTTCTTGCGGGAAATAGCTGTTTAAGGCTTCAACAAATTCTGCTTCGTATTCCATTAGATAGGCTTCGTGGGTCATGTTTTGCCGCATTTCTTCTAAGAATTCTGGTTTGACGAGTGGGCATTCGCTCGACTTGACTTTGTGAACGCTATAAGTTGGGTTTATGAATGCCTTATAGAAAATGTGGTTTTTATCCCACGGAGTACTGAGTAGTATAGCATAACCGTCTGTTGTGCTTAGCATGGGAAAAAGAATTTGCGTGATGACTTCCTCTGGAATCCAGCTTGCTTCGTCAAGGATTATCATATTGGCGGTGTATCCTCGTAGTAAATTTTCGCTACATGGCAAGGCTATTATGCGGCTTTCATTCCCAAATTGAATCAGCGTTCTCGTAGCTCTCACAATTTTATTTCTGAGATAAGCCGTTGAATAAACGAAGGTAGCAATGCGGTCAAACATTATCATACTCTGCCGCAACGAAGGGCTAGTTATCAACACAGTCACGTTTGGGTTTTTGTCCGCATAATAGATGGCTTTTATGGCTATAGTCGTGGTTTTGCCAGTTTGGCGTCCCATGCAAGCAACTATCCGCTTGCTGGAGTCTTCTAGAAGCTTGGCTTGATATGGGTAAGGCTTTATTCCCAAGATTTTTTCTGCATAAACCAGCGGCGAACCAGTTGACTCTTCTAATTCTTCAGAAAGCAAATTGTGTACTAACCGTTCTGTTTCCTCAAGCCTATTGTTGAGAAACTTCTGTCTTCTTTGATGCTGCCAACTGTTCCACCAATTTTTCAACCCTTTCCACACGGGTTTCCACCTCCTCAAACCGTTGAAGCTTAAAGTAAATGTCAAAATAGACGCGGGCGGCTGCAAAAATAATGCGGAAACGCTCTAAATCTTCCTTAGAACATACAGTCAAATCACAAATTTTATTGAAAGCATCAACAAATCGCTTAACAACGGTTTCTAAACCCACCACTTCTGCTTCGCTTATTTGACCAGTCAAAAAAATTTTCTTTTGACCAGTCAAATCTACACCGAGTCTTTTGAGTTGATTTTGAATTGCTTGGAAAGTACGGTTTGAAAGTTTGCCAGAATCATATATTTGCTGGGTGCCCATACCATTTTTAGCCATTTCTAGCATAAGTTTGTTTTCAGCTTCTGTCCAACGTTTTCCCCTTCCCAAAGCTTGCACCTCTAAGTCTTGTGAGAAATTAGAATGCCCATTATTGTCCCGATCAGGCTTGTTAAAGCTGCAAAGATTTCGCTACTCCACCCACCCAAAAAAGCCATATGTGCAATTTCAAGAGTTGTTAAGCACAGGGTCATAGCTATAGCAAACTTTACGCCTAACACAAGTCTGTCGCTAGGCTCAACTACGAGTATCTGGTCTCTTCTTCTCACGCTTTTCTGGTTTATTGTTTTAGTCAATGCCCTTTTAATCCAATCTTTCATGATTTACAATCCTCTGTTGCCTTGTTCTCTTCGGAAATTTGCGTCCTCCACCCATAAGAAAACTATTAAGAAGTTGCTTTGCTTCTTCGGGTTGAACATGGTTTTTGGCTATTATTGTAATGTTTATGGTCCATGCCAATGGAATGGCTGTGTAATCAATGTCGTATAAGCCATCAGCATAGCAAAAATTGTTTTGTCCCAAAATGATATGCTTGTTCTTTTCGCCCAAAACACCAATAAAAACACCCCAACTTTTGACGGGCACGTCAACGGCGACACCACTGCCTAAGCTCTTGCCTACACTTGCATCGCACCAGTTCACACAAATCAAATCACCTGAATTAAGCGCTTCAATCTGTCTTCTCAAACTTCTATTCATTAATTCTACCAGCTTTCGAATGGTTTACAACAGCCAATTTTTGAACACTCCAGCTTTAACCAGTAAGTTGAAAGGCTACGTTGCCTAGGATCAAAAAAACTCGTGTTTTAACCGCTCTCTCGAAGCCAATCGTCAGTTATTGTTACGGCTCTTGCAAATCCGCCATAATATTTGTCATGCGCGCCTAACAGGCTTGGTTTGTGTTGCATATTGTATAGAAACGTGGCGCTCGCCAGCTTAGCCGCATCCAAAAATGCAACAGTGCCTGTATGCTCGTATGCTTTTAGAAGGGCGGGAATGACACGGCAAGCATCAACGCTGTAGTACTGCGTGCTGTTTTCGTTGCTCTTGAATCCGCTGTAGGCAAGTTTATCGTTGTCTATGCATTGTTGCATCAGAATCCAGTTAGCTAGGCTTACGATTTTGTTGCTGATTTCCGCTCTTCGACTTTCGAACTGAGTTTTGGCATATGCTTCGTAAAGAAAGTCGATTGCGAACGCCGCTCCAAAGGCTGTTCGACCATACTGCGAGTCGGGCGTGTCAGGTGGAATAACATAAGCGTATGGCGCATAGTCCATGACAAACTGGAAATAGGCTTCAGGAACTGCAACCACTTTTAGACTCTCCCAACATGCGGCTGTTTTAAGCCAGCAAGCATACGCTCCAGCTCAGCTTGCAAAATGTCTAAAGGTGGCACTTTGTCGAGCACAGAAACGTTCTGATCACCCACGCTGAAGCTTAAGCCAACAGCAGAGCCACCAGTCAAATAGCAAATGGCATAAACAGCCGCCAAAACAACGATAAATTCTTTTTCGCTATCTGTGCAATCCGCGTAGTCTATTTCTTTGCCAAGCTCCAACTCCAACGCAACCTCAGCCCGCTTGATCATCTTCAAAACCTTGGCATCAGCAACATCAACAGCAGTAACGTTAATCACGTCGCGAACATCATCAACAGACACGCTTGCCAAACAGCTCAAACCTCGCTTAAAAACTGGAAAAAAGCCAGATTTAAACAATTTTCATAACAGAAAAGCCGAATTAAAAATAGATTAAAGAAATAGGCAATTTTTAGCGAGTGATGAATTAGGTACTAATTATTTCTCCTATAATTTTTTACATAAAAAAGTGGCAACATTACGAGAATCATGAACGCTAGAAGTATTAGAATTGAGGAAAATTCAGAGATTACTTGGTATAATAAAGACGAGGCACTTCTTTTGCATAAGACCCTTAACTGCATTATTAGTGACTGCCTGCATTTTAAAATTTGCTAAAAAAAAGCAGTTGTTTATACTTTTTGTAAAATCTTAAATAGACATTTAATTAGTTTTCATTTGAGTATAAAATGATTTGTAAAATTGAAGTTTACATCAGAAATGAGGAAGTTGTGACTGGTGATGCATATATTGGCAGACCAGTTGCGGACCATTGGTGCACTTTTAAAGAAACCTTGAAAACAGAGAAAGTCATATCAGAGGTGGATAGGCGCGCGCTGGAAATTGTGAATGAAATTGCCAAGGAAAGAGGCTTAAAAGTTGAGGTCTTTAATGTTTCAAGTTTTAGAGGAAAATTAAAAGCAAAATTGAAGGGCATAACGAAAATGCCTACAATCATAATTGATGGAAGAAAAATAGAAGGAATCCCAGAAAAAGAACAGATCCTAAGCTTACTATGCTAAAAATCAGATGCACAGCTTCAGCTTCTTCGCTATTTTATCCAAATCTGCCATGTCTTCTTCTCGGGCTTCGTCAAACCTCGTTAGCCTTTGTCCAGCATATCGGGGAATGACATGAACGTGCAAATGAAACACTTCTTGCCCTGCAGCCTTCTCATTCTGTTGGGCGATTGTGATGCCATCTGCATTTATGCCTCTTTTAACAGCTAAAGCGACCTTCTTAACAACTTTATATAAGTGGGCAACTTCCTCCTCTGGAACTTCGTAAATAAACGCATAATGCCTTTTGGAACAACAAGTGTATGTCCCTCATTCAAAGGGCGAATGTCTAAAAAAGCCATCACCGCATCATCCTCGTAGACAATGCTTGCAGGCGCCTTCTTCTGCACTATTTTGCAGAATACACACAAGTCTTCCGTCATAACATTGCTCACTTCCTTTTCTAAAATGCTTGCCCACTCATAGCTTTTGCGCATTTTCAGAAAATCTAATTACACAGAAAATTTAATTCAACCATTACACTTGCACTATAAGAAAGCGAGGAAAGCGAAAAATGGCTAAAAACAGAAAACTCGTTGCAACTGAGAAATTAAGAACTTTCTGCGTTGAGGTTCTAAAAAAGCTAGGAGTATCGGCGGAAGATGCCCAAATTACAGCCGAGGTTTTGGTGGAAGCTGACTTACGTGGCATTGATTCACATGGTGTGGCTCGCTTGCGTCGTTATGTCTCTGGCATACAGCAGGGAATGATGAGGCCGAGGGCACAGCCAAAGGTAGTGCATGAAACAGTTTGCACTGCCACCATAGACGGCAAGGGGGGACTTGGGCAGCCGATTTCCCATATGGCAATGGAGTTGGCTATCAGCAAGGCACGTGAACATTATCTCGGCTTTGTTGCTGTTCGAAATTCTAATCATTTTGGGATAGCTGGCTATTACGCTATGATGGCTTTAGCCGAAAACATGATTGGCATTGCTACCACTAACTCTGAAGTACTCGTTGTGCCTACTTTCGCACGCAATGCTATTCTAGGCACTAATCCGATTGCTATTGCTGTACCAACCAACAAGGCCCGACCATTCGTTTTGGACATGGCAACAAGCACTGTAACACGAGGAAAGTTGGAGGTTTATGCCCGCCTCGGAAAGGCGATTCCTCTAAATTGGGCAACGGACGAGAATGGCTCAGCCACTAATAATGCCTCTAAAGTTCTTCATAACATTGCTGAGCGTTCCGGTGGCGGTCTACTGCCATTAGGCGGTGCAGGTGAGGAGAACGGCGGACATAAGGGCTACGGCTTGGCGTTAGCTGTTGAAATTTTCAGTGCCGTGCTCTCTGGCGCTTTGTACGCAGATTTAGTTTATCCTAAATACAAAAAAGGCAAAGCTTTACTATCTGGAATTGGGCATTTCTTCGGCGCCATGCGAGTTGATGCATTTCGCCCAAAAGACGAGTTTAAACGTGACATGGACGACCTTATTTATCGTTTAAAGAAAGCTCCAAAGGCGAAGGGTGCAAGACGCATTTATATTCATGGAGAGAAAGAATTTGAGGAGGCAGAGCGGAGACGAAAAAGAGGCATTCCTCTGGATTTCAAAGTCATGGAAGATTTGCGTTTAATTGCGAAAGAGATAGGTATAGCTCTGCCATTTTGAATGCACCGGAGCACATCCATGGATGATCAGCGCATGGTTTTGTTAGGCTAAGCGTTTTCTTTTTCTGAGAACTGCAGCCAATATTGTTGATAAGATGAATAGTGGAAGCATTATTTGCAGCGTGAATTCGGGAATCACGTGATATTTGAGGTCGTATCCTAGCTCCACAGTTGTAATGGTGTTGTTGCAGTTGTCTTGGGCAATAATCACGTATGTTACGTTTGTGCTGTATGGGAACTGCGGTATTGTGCCGTTATACTGGTTTCCACTAAGCTTTGTCATGTTAACTATGAACCAGGTTTCGCTGTCGTTCGTGTAGGTTAGAATAACTTGTTTCACTCCGCTGTAATCGTCTGTTACGTTGGCGTAAACTGCAACGCTACTGTTTGGGTAGACATTGTTGGCATCGGGTATTTGGTAAATGTTTTCGATAATAGGCGGATTATCATCAACAAGCAACTCCAAGACGTAGAGGCTGTCCCAACCAGGTCCACCTATGGCTGTTATTCGACCGCTTCCTGACATAGAAACTAGTGGACTATATTGAAGTAAGTCGAACTCGCCTATCATGTTGCTGTCAGACTTGAAAAAGTACACCTTGTAGGAAGTATCATTATAGGCAGATGCAGCTATTATGTTACCCTCGTCATTTATAGCTATGTCAAACACATCCGCAAAGTCAAGCGCAATCCAGTCTTCAATTTGGTATCCTTTGCGCATTGTGGCATTTGACCAGAAGTGTAAGCTGCCTGGACGTATGGCTAAACTTCCTGCTACGACATTGTTGCCATCGGCGCTCATGTCAACAGATCCGAACCAGCCAGCGCTTGTCCATGTAGCGTTAGGGTCACCTGAAAGCGTTGTGGCGTTTGCCCAATAATGAAGAGTCAAGTAGTAAAAGCCTATTGCGACAACACTGTAACCATCGTTTGATATTGCCAAATCGTTTATCTCGTCGCTATCTATTGAGTTTTGGGAGAGCCAGTCTGGACTAGTTGGATAAGGCGCTACATTTGCGTTTTTGTAGTAAGCAACGAACCCTTGCGAAGAATTTCTGCCACCTAAGGCTAAGTATCTGCCATCGGGCGACAAATCAACCGCGAAAATATCAGATATCGGCAGCAAATACCCCCAAGTGACGACTTGATTAGGGCCTTCTCTTTTTGTGCAGTTTGCATAGTAAAACACATTGTAACCTGTTCCGCCCGCCACCGCATATTCTCCGTCATCAGACATATCCAAAGTGCCCCTTTCAACTGCTCCACCCAAAAAATAAGTTGTCCATGTTGGAGCGGATTGTTCGCCAACCCTAGTGGTCGCATTTGCAAAATAATATATGAATCCAGAGTTAAGACCCACAGCCACGTAATTTCCATCTGCTGAAATTGCAGCAGAAAGAACCGCGCTTTCTGTTAGATACGACCATTTTGGTGTTGAATTATTATATTCAAAATAATATAAGCCAGTGATATTAACAGCAGCAATGTAGTTGCCATCTTTTGACACTGCAACGTCGTTTACTGACATGCTGTTGTTCCACAACATCTTCACACCGTATATTTTCGCCGAGTCCACACCATTAGGAGCCTTTACCTCAACTGAACCTAATCGCATATACATCATTGATAGTAATAATGCGGTTAAGCTTAGAATCAGCATAAATTTATTTTTCATACAATCATATCGTTCATATTTTCTCATGTCTTGGCTTTTATAATTTGCGCGAAAGAAAAAAGGGCTATGCTTTTGCGGTGTCGACCAATTTTTGCAGCCAAACAGTTATGGCAGTGGGACCAACTAGAGCCGTGTAGACATCAAAAGTCATGCCAGCCATATCTAAACCTAAAGATGTGAACGCGCCTATGGCTAATGTTCGCAAAAACTTTTTCAAGCTGAAAGACTTGTCTTGCGCTGCATAGCCCAAGAAGGCATAGATGAGTGCTGCACAGACTCCGAGGCTAATGTTTAACAGATTCATTTGCGCTTTTCACCTCCTCAAAATTTATTCAGATTTTTTTCCCGCTTCCATGGAAAATGCACATCTCGCAGTGAGGGGAGAAAGGGTATCCTTAAAAACAGCGCTTTCATTTTTCTGCATCTTCCATGGAAGTCTCGGGTTGTGGTTTCTCCCATAGCTCCCAGCCGAATTTTATGGCGTTCTTGCGAAATTCTTCCTCTCGAATCAAGCCTAATTCCGCAGCTTTCAACATGTCAGCAGTAACGATTTCAGGAGTTTTTTCGCTTCTCCAGTTTAGGCGAACTTGTGCTTCTGCAGGGTTGAAGCCTGCTTGAGCAAGAACAATGTCAAAAATGTCACGTTCCACTTGACGCTTAACATATCGTTGAATAGGTTTGATAAGCATGTTCTGCAAGTCTAAAGCGGCTTTAGCAGATGCTTCAGTGAAGCCTGGAGTGCTAAACAACCGCGGTAGAGGTGTTTCACAGCCGAGATAGAATTGATTTATAATGTGGTCAACATAGTATTCGAAGCGAGCACGCGGGTCTAAGACAATGGGTTTTATGTCACCTTTCCCGCTGTAGAAAAGCCATGCGCCCTCTTCTGAGCGGTTTTTGATGGCTCTTTCAAACTTTTGAATTGTGGCTTCGTCTGCCTTTTCTAACAAAGCCAAAACGTCTGGTCCAGCATATTTTTCAAAGATTTTTGGCATTATCCGCTCAATTTTGGCTTTCATCCATGCGTAAGCGGGTCGCTGATCAGACTGAAATGTAAGCGAATGCAGAAGCACTTGCAGGATTCCAGTTCCAAAGCCAGAAACGCCTACATGGTTTATTCGCCAATGAATTAGAGCTTCTGGTTTGAGGGTTTCGCCGCCGTAAATTTGCCTAAGCTTGTAACCTTCAATCTTGTATGGAATCTTTAAGCCGCCCTGTTGAATGTAGCTCTGTCCGATACGCTCAATTGTGTCCACTGGAAGTCTATGCAGTTCCGTTAGCCTTTCCGGGACGAATTTAAGCCAAAAATCGTTTCCACAGGCGATCAACACACGTGTCATGTCACAGAGCAAAGTGTCTAGATTAGTGTCTTCGTTGAATTTGTCTATCGTCTTTTTTGCTTCTTCACCTTTCTCATATTTTTGATTGTTAGTCGTGTAGAAGCCCATGCCAACAGTTGAAGCTGCCAACAAATCAACACTGGCTTTGCAGGCTGGGTCTCGCTCATAAAGCCTCATTACATCAGCCAGCGGAATGTTTGGCGTTTCATAAATTGCAACTGGTTGTGATGAAGCATATCCGCTTCTGCTTTTAAGCGAAAAAGCCTCCACTAAACGCTTTAAAATTCTGCTCATTGCAAGCCCTCCAGAAGCCTAAGTCCCTTCTCAGTGACCATGTAAGGAGCCCGATGTTTCTGCTCGCTTTTCTGCACGTAGCCATTTTGAACAAGATAATGAAATATACCTTCAAAAGTGGCGTGCGTGCCCAACTTTCTAACAGTTCGCTTCTCAAGTTCAGTTCTGCACAAAGACTGTTTACTAAGCTCTCTTAACACAGTTTTTGCAAGGCTTAGTCTTTCATGCAAACGTCTCATTGCAAACAACCTCCACGGGTTTTTGGGTACTATAAAAAGGGGGGGAATGCTGAACGCAAACCATTAGAACAGCGAAGTCTCTTTTGCCGTCAACGCCATAAGTGTTAGCAGCCAAATCAGGTGTGTAAGGCGCCATTTCCACACTGCATAGTGGGCAGTACTGCCAGCAATCGCAGATTATTGCGTCATCTTTTCTGTCTGAGTAATGCGTTTTCCCGCATCTGGGGCATTTTCCCTCATATTTTGCCATTTTTCCTGTTCTTCCTTAGACAGCTTACAGCGATGTGCTTATGTTTGTCATTTTTGCGACGGCTTTGCTACGTAGAATGCCCAAACCAAATCGTGTAGTGGCTCTAGCACCGTATTTACCTGCTTTTATATCTTCCCAATCTTCGACTGTTATGTCTCTTCGCAAAAGCATGACCGAAGCTACACGGGTATCTATGGCATAGGCTGTTCCGTTAGGCACTAGTGTGCTGGCTTGAACTTGCATACCCAAAACGCTTGTGACAGTGCCTTGTTCAAGGTCTGTTTGTCCAGAAGGCAAATACTGGGCGTGGATAAACTTGTCATCGCTAAGTAGCTGATGCAATTGCACCTCATTTACTACAAGGACAGTGGGACGCCAGTTTTCGCCTCTTACAGCATTGTGAAGCTTAACCAGACCGTTCCAGTTCATTGCTGCGCCGCCCTGGTTAATTGGCGCTCCTCCAGCCAAGTCCGCGTCTGCAATGGCTTCGTAAAGCGCAAGTATCCTGCTTGTCTCTTCTTCACCTAGGGCTCTGCCTACTTTTTCTACCATGTTGTCCATAACGTTCCATGTGGCGTCTTCCAAGAATTCTCGGGTCCATTCTTCAGAAGCCTCAGCAAGAATGTTCGTGTAAACATCCACGGTGCTTGCTTTCTTTCCGCTTAGCCTAGTTACTGCGCCTTCGGCATAACGATACGCAACAGCATTCTCGTCTAATGGAAATCTCTCCATCGTCTCAGTTGTGGGTCGAACTGTGATAATGTTCCTGCCAATCATCTCTGGATAAGCAGCATCCACAAGCGTATCATGCATGCGTCCAACTGCACCTATAGCATCGCTGAATAAGCCTTCTTTGACGCCGACTTCGCAGTAGCGCCTCAGAAACGGATGCACAGATGCCTTATGCTTCAAATTTTCCACATGTTCCTTAAACTCGCCATCGCGTTCCATCAAAGCTTCAAAAAGTCTCGGCTTCATAGCGGTCACTTCCCAACATAAATGAATAGCAAGTCATCCGCAGCCGACGTCGTTGCAAGGGCTGTGCCAAGCTTGCGGTTATAGTAAATTGTGTATGTGCCTGTTCCGCCCTCATTTACAGCTTGATCCGTTAACTGTAGCACTCGTTTTGATGCGTCTGCGCCATAAACTGCTTTTCCACGGGTTATGGTTCCTCCAGCCTTCACTTTCACTCTTCCACGAATCAGAACGGGGCATTGGTCACCTAAAGAAACACTTTTTACAGCTATGCCGATGCAGTCTTGGGCTGACGTTGCCGGGGCAACCTTGTTGTCTGCGCCTAAATAGACTGGATCGCCCTTTGTTATTGCGGCAGTCGCCTCAAAAGCTTCAATTATGGCGTTTGGGTCGTCTGTCTCGCCGATTGCCATCCAAGTTTTTCCAGTTAAATCAGTCATTCTCTATCACTCCAAAAACGCCTTGCTTTCACTGAGTTCATCCTCAGCTACTCGCTGGGTTACCTCCGCAACTTTCACGAAACTTATACAGCTTCAAAATAATTCGTCGCAGTTCTTGGCACATGCGTTGAGGGCCAAAACTCCAGCTGCGCTGGACAATTGAGCTTGGCAAAACAGACTCTAATAACCGTATAACATCATTTATGGGCATTACGGGCTCAGTTGGCTGCTTAAAGAGAGAATCTCCCAGCATATTGTTTCCATGCAAAGGTTTTTGCGAGATTGAAGCTGGTGTCGTATAGTCTGAATGAAGCCCCAGCCAATCCCTAATTTTTGTTTGGTCCCAAAGTTTTTCTTTAGCGAAAAAAATAGCGTGTGTTCGCTGTGCTTCTGGGTGGCTTCGCAGTTTTCCCATAATGGCCAAAATTCCATTTTGTTTGTCAAGCCACATTGTAGTAAAATGTTCAGGTAGGAAAGCTGACGCATCTTGGTAAAAGCCGAGAATATATTCGCCAGCAATTATCGGTTCGTAGGTTTGTTCTTTGACTTGTAGTTTTTCCATTATTTGTATGTTAGTTTCAGGAATGCCAGGCACAGCTACGAGGCTTAACTCAGCGTTGTGCAAGCCATGTGGAATTTTTCCGTCTAGAATCTCGATAGTTTCGTAGTCTGCGCCGATGCTTACATGTTTAATTAAGCTTTTGCGGATTTTCTCTGCTGTTTCATCATCATAAATTTCAGCTTCATACCAGAGGTTTTGTCCATCCCATTCAGTTCTAATTATTTTTCCAACGGCGTTTGGTACGGCAACATGCTCAACGTAGATTGGTGCAGAAACAAGTTTGTTAGCAAAAGATTGCAATTCCTCAGGCGTGTAAATGTTAGAATTTCTGCTGGTGCCCGCTGTTACTGCGATGCCACGAATCCGCAAAGGCTTATCGACAATTTTCTCTAAAACCTTAAAGGGCAACAAGGCCATAAAATGCTCATGTTTAAGTTCCTTTTTATGATGCTTTTCAAACCAAGCCTTAGCTTTTTCCAAGGTCCAACCTTTCGCAACTTCGAATAGGTAGCTTTGAATTTCCATGGTTTCTTTGCCTAATGGCTTGCCAATAACAGCCTTAACGCCTTCGCCTTCAGAAATTGCTATAATGCGCAGGCTGTTGGGTTTGAATTCTTCTGGGTTGCGGTGTCCACTTCGGATATATTGTTGTGTTATTTCCCATGGCAAATTTACACATCCTTACACTTCTCATACCAACCTAATAAGCGAGGAAAATGAAAAGGCAAATTGTACACTACGCTTGCCCATTGGAAGACTAACGGATATGTCATTAAAGTGGGCTTAAACCTGAAAAAAGTGATTTGAGCGATGCCGCGAAAATGTATAGTTAAAGTGGTTCTAAGCAAAGAGCAAAGAGAAATTCTCGATGAACTAGCCCGAAGGCTTGGAACAAGCGAAAGCGAAACGTTGCGGATGGCGCTTATGGATTATGCAAAAGAACTAAGTTTAGTAATGGAAATAATACAGAGAAAAAAACTCTAAATGACACTAGAAGATTATAAATTTGTTCTGATTCAGATTTTGGCTCGAAAATAGCTCAATTAAGGATTAAATTTAAAAATTCACAACACATTTATCTCTAACGTTGCAAGTTAGACTTCAAGATGACTCCGAGGAATTCGAGTTTGGCAAAAAAAAGAAAGACGTTCGAAAACCTCATAATTGAAGCTGTAGATGAAGCTTTGGCTTCGCTGGGAGAATCATCAAAACAATCAATCTATTTTCATCTTGAAAACAAGTTTAAAATAGCCAGAAAAGATATCCCTTGTCGCCTTAATGATTTTGCGAAAGGACTTGAGGAAATATTTGGCCTAGGTGCCCAATTCATAGAAATTCTAATCACGAAGCGTTTATATGAAAAGATTGGGCGACCCCTCAAATGGAACCAGAACAAAGAACTCGAATTTATCGAATATGTAGAAGCAGCAAGAAAAAGTTTCCTAAAAAGCAAAGATGAGGCTAAAACAATAGAAATTTAAGCTTCTTTTTTGCTCAACTTCTGATTTTTCGCAATCAATATTTGAAGTTCACAAAGGATTTATCAAGCCTCCATAAAGTTCATTCTAAAACTTAAGTTTAGTCCTTGAGGGTTACACTTGTCCCAAAACAACTTTAGCAAAATCCTTCTAGCTGCAGTGGAAGAAAGCTTGTCTTCTTTAGGAGATTCACCCAAACAAGCCATTCTCTTCCACTTAGAATCATCTTTCAACATTAAAAGAGAGCACATTCCAGAAAACATAACAGAATTCACAAAAGCGCTTGAAAACATTTTCGGACCAGGAGCAGCATACCTTGAAAAACTCATCATAAAATGTCTTTACGAGAAACTGGGTTTTGAATCTGAAACTGTGGGCAACTTGGATTTTTTAGAAAGCGTAAATGCAGTGCGAAAGCGACTGCCACGCAAAGAGGAGTACGTAACAATATGAAGCAGATGAAAAGCTACGATACAACTAAAGAAACACTTTCGCATACCTTAGAAAAGCTAAGTGAATTGAGTGAAGGGATAAATGAACCAATTTACGTTTTAGACCCCAGAACTTACAAAGTACTCTTTGCTAATAAAAAAACTAGGGAGCTTTTTGGCAAAGATATTATAGGAAAAAAATGCTACAAAGTTTTCCAAAACCTAAATCGCCCCTGCGCATCCTGCTCTAACAAACATATCTTCGGAAGAAATATTGGAAAAACCTACTCGTGCGAACATCAAAATAGGAAAAACAAACGCTGGTATCGAGGTTTATACAAAGCTATTAAATGGCCTAAAGGCGGATATGTCAAATATGGAATTGCCGTCGACATAACTGAACAGAGAAAAGCAGAAGAAGCCTTAAAGAAAAGCGAACAACTTTTCCGCTCTATTATTGAAAATTCCTACGGCGCCATCCTAATCATTGACGACAATTTCAAAATAATATATGCTAACGATGAAGCCACTCGGATGAGCGGATATTCAAAAAACACAATAATTAACCAAGACTTCAGAAAATTCATCGACAAAGAAACACTAGCCTTTACTCAAGAACTATACCTAAAGGATCTAAAAGGAGAAAAAACTCCATCAACACACGAGTTTAAAATAGTCCAAAAAAATGGCGAAAAAAAAGATGTGGAAGTCAAATCCATAGTCATCAAAGACAAGCTTGGCAGAAGACTCACAGTAGCACAATTAATTGACATTACTGAAAGAAAGAAGATAGAAAAAGAAAGAAAAATTTTTGACGAAAGGCTCTCCGCATTAAATATGTATGCCCAAAATTTAAACATGGCAAAAACTATGGTTAAAATTTGCAAGTTAACATTAGACGTTATGGAGAAAATCCTAGGATTTGAATTTGCTGACTTTTTCATCATAGATAAAAGGGAACTGTGCCTTTTAGAACATCGAGGATTTTCAAAAAACTTCGCAGTAAAATTGCCGTTGGACGGAAATAAAGGCATTACTGTCAGAGCAGTAAAAACAGGCAAACCTGTCTTAGTTCCAGACGTTACAAAAGATAAAGCATACGTTAAAGGTGGAGAAGGCATACATTCAGAACTCGCAGTACCAATCAAAGTAGGAGAAAAAGTCTTAGGCGTTTTGAATGTAGAAGACAAAAAACTAAACGCCTTTAGCGAAAAGGACAAAGAACTGTTGGAGATTTTAGCTTCGCATGCAGCAATAGCCATAATCAACCTCAAAAGGCAAGAAAAACTTTCAGCATTAAACGAGTATGGTCAAAGCTTAGACATGGCAAAAAGCATGGAAGAAATCTACAAACTAACACTCAATGCAATGGAGAAAATTTTAGGATTTGAATACGCCTCAATTCTCGTCGTAGAGGGAAAAATGCTTTGCTTAATGGCTAACCGGGGATACTCGAAGAATTTAGACCTTAAGTTGCCGCTGGACGGAGATAAGGGCATAACCGTAAGAGCAGTGCAAACAGGCAAGCCCGTTTTAGTCCAAGACATAAGCAAGGATTCTGCGTATGTGGAAGGTGGAATAGGCATACGTTCTGAACTTGCAGTACCGATCAAAATTGGGCATAAAATATTAGGCGTCTTAAATGTTGAAAGCAAGGAACTTGCAGCCTTCGACGAAGAATACGAAAAGCTGCTTCAAATATTGGCTTCACACGCTGCAACAGCCATGAGCAACCTGAAAAGAAGGGATCGATTGAGAAAATTCTCTGAAAGACTCGAGTATTTAATGAAAAGCTCCACAGAAATCATGCATGTTAAGGAAATGCACCAAAGACTAAAAGTAATCGCAAAAGCAATCCAAAAATTCGGTTGGAGAAGAGTTGTAATTTCACTCAGAGACGAAAAATTGGAAGGGACAGACTTAGTCGCAGCAGGCTTAACTAAAGAAGAAACTGAACTTTTACTTAAAAGAAAAGCTCCAGGCAGTGTATGGAAAGAACGCCTGGGACCAAAATTCGAACGCTTCAAAATAGGCGAGTTTTACTATCTCCCATGGTGCGACGTGTGGATTCGAGAAAACGTTCATGGTGTACCCCGTGGAGCATCACCAGAGGAAGCAACAACTTACGCAGGAGTACCAAGCAAGCTCGCCCCAGAGGAGATGATCGATTGGCATCCGCAGGATATGCTTTATGCGCCTCTGTGTACGCCCGAAGGAAAAATTGTTGGCATTTTAAGCATGGATGACCCAGTAGACGGTAGAAAACCGACAAGGGAGTCACTTATTCCATTGGAACTGTTTTTGCATCAAGCTGCAATAACCATCGAAAATGCTCAACTCATCGACAGGCTAAAAGAAGCAGGGAAACAGCTTGAAGAATATGCTGAACAGCTCGAGCAAAAGGTAGAAGAGAGGACATACCAACTAAGGAAATCGCAGGAGCAACTGCTCAAAGCCCAAAGATTTGCAGTTATAGGCGAATTAGCTGGCATGGTTGGGCACGACTTGCGAAATCCGTTGACAAGCATCTCTGGCGCCGAGTACTACTTGAAAAAACGGTTGCACCATCAAATGGATAACAAAATAAAGGAGATGTTAGAACTCATAGAGAAAAACATTGCCTACTCAAACAAAATCATCAATGACCTTTTGGATTATTCGAGAGAAATAGAACTAGAGCTAACACAGACCAACCCAAAATCAATTATTAAAGAAGTATTAGCCATAGTGGAAATCCCAGATAATATCCAAATGGAAAATTTGACAGCAGCTAAGCCAAAAATAATGATTGACGTTGAAAAAATAAAGAGAGCCTTCGTAAACATAGTCAGAAACGCAGTTGAAGCTATGCCAAAAGGCGGCAAGTTAATAATTGAAAGCAGAAAAAAAGGAGAATCGCTGGAAATTATTTTTACTGACACTGGAATGGGCATGCCGAAGAGAACATTAGAAAAAATTTGGACGCCGCTTTTCACTACGAAAGCAAAGGGAATGGGATTTGGGTTGCCAATCTGCAAACGATTCATAGAAGCCCACAGTGGCTCCATTTTTGTTGAAAGCACGCCTGGAAAAGGCACAACCATCAAGGTTACTTTTCCAGTCAAGCCAAAAATAAAAGAAGGAGGTGAAAAGGTATGGGTGAAACCACTAGAATCCTCATTGTTGACGATGACGAAAACATAAGAAAGGTAATTGCAACAATACTTGCTGATGAAGGCTACATTGTTGAGTCGGTAGACACTGCTAGAAAAGCAATTGAAGCAACAAAGAAAAAATTCTTCAACCTAAGCTTAATTGATATTAGATTGCCTGACATGGAAGGAATAGAACTCTTAACAAAAATGCGGGACACAACGCCCAAAATGCGAAAAATAATCATTACAGGCTATCCGACACTTCAAAACGCCATAGAAGCAGTAAACAGAGGCGCAGACGCCTATATACTTAAGCCTTTCGATATGGAAAAAGTTCTCGAAACCATCAAAGAACAATTGAAAATCCAACAGCTAGAAAGGAAGTATAGTCAAGACAAGGTCGCAGAATTCATTGAGACAAGAGTAAGAGAATTAGGCGTGGAAAAGGAGGTAGCTCCCAAGAAGAAGCCCTAAGCACGCTTCTTAATCCTTTTTTTAATATCTTTTCCAAGTTTGTTATCCAATTTCTAGCATCTTAGATATTTACGCAAAAACTTCCAGTTGTGACTGACTTTGAAGCCTAATTTGCTCAAAAGAGTGACAGACGGAATATTCTGCTCCGAAGTGTGTAAAGCCACAGAATCCATTCCCTTATTGAAAAGAAAATTCATTGCCCTAAGCGTGAGAGCCGAAGCAAGATTTTTATTACGATGTTCTGAAAGCGTGGCTGCTGGACCCAAATAGCCGCGTTTTCCATTGAAGGCTTTATTATAATTCACGTCAGGTCTTGAGGCAACAACTGAAACGATTTTACCGCAGATCTCAGCCAAATGAATCCATTCTTCACTGAAAGGAGGATAGTCCGCCTTCCATTTCTGAATCGTGCCCAACTGCATTCTTTCCCATCCGAACGCAGCGTTTACAACTTCTACGAATTCTTTTTCGCCTTCAGGCTTCAAGCTACGGAGAATTACGCCTTCTGGAATCTCTAGAAGCGGTTTTATGCCATTGAGCTTGGCAATCATGTGATATAAGCCGCCTTCCAGCCTATATCCTCGTTCAATCCAATCGTTGATTTTTGGGCTTCCAGCGTCAATAGCTGTGAAAACTTTTTCGCTTTTAACATATTTTTCCGCTTCTTTAACCAGTTCATTCTCGATTGTTTTTTGGTCTAGGTTTTCGTTTACGGCAAGCCATCTAATTTCTTCACCCCACTGTCCATCATTATATGTGACTGTGCCTAGAATTCTGCTGTTCTCCACAGCCATCAAAATTTTGAGTTTACCCTCTTGAATCCAAGGGCGAAGTCTTTCCTCGCTGTAAGGAACAAACTCATATGAACCGCTATAGGTTTTGTTTAGCAAATCTATAAGAACCGGCAAGTCTTTATAGAAGAAGCTTCGAATTTTTATGCTCATGTTTTAGCCTTTAATTCACAAGCTTAAAAGACGTAATAAACATTTGTATTAAATCGATTTTAGTAGTTGCAGTGAATGTAGGAACTTGGGGCAAGTGAACATGTTGATGCGGCTATGGGTTTTCTAGGCATGACAATGGACGTTGGACAAACCATAGGTCCAATAATCAGTGGCATAATTCTCGCAACGAGTCTTCAATACGCCGGACTTTTTCCATCACTCACCTTCGTATTGTTATTTTCCTGCATAATCTTCATCTTATCCAGTGCACGAAAGTAAACATGAAACATCAGTGAACGAGAGAACCCGACATGAAAAAACTTGGGCATTTCGTTAAGATTGAATCTGCACGAAGTTCAGAACGCTTGCACTTTGACTTTCTCAGCTTTTGCTTTTTCAGAAACAGTGATGGTGGAAACGTTTTGTACTTTGGAAACCCCAAGTTACTAAGTTTGCTTGCAGTCATATCTTACATGTTAGCAATTGAAATTCTTAATTTTCGAGCAAAGCGCTATTTTGTCAAGTTTAAAGAACATGTCGTTGGCGTTTTTATTCTTCGCGAGAAATCAGACACATTGTATATTTCTAGCCTTGCTGTTAACCCATTTTACAGAAAACTTGGAATCGCCACTCACATACTTTCCTATTCAGAGAAACTGGCCAAACAAATGTATAAGCAATGGTTAGAGCTTACAGTTTTAAAAATGAACAAACCAGCTTTGCGACTTTATCTAAAGTGGGGTTTCCGAGTTAAAGAAGAGAAGAAGCGCCACTCAGTATTAAGAAAAAACTTGGAAACCTAATTTGCAATTCTGGATTGTTTTTTGGTTGATTCGTAAAGCAAGATGCAGTGATGTCACTTAGCTTTTAGTTCATTCACCCACTTTTCTATAAACGCTGCTCGCTCCTTGCCTTTGACTTCTATTAAGCATTCTTTTATTTTTGGATGACTTCTCTCTAGCTCCTCAAAATTTTTGCACATTGAAAGCTGGTCGCATAGACTGCAATCTGTTACGCCTTCATTCAGAGCGCAGATTCTTATTTTACAATTAGGGTCTCCTCCGCCTTTTCTACAGCCTGGACAAAAAGGCATTGCCTGTATTGCGGTGAGCCCTTTAATAAACTCATCAAAATTGAAACTTTTTGGAGCCCACGTTTCTAGTTGACTTTTGCTTTTCTTAGCGAGTGTCTCGAATTTCTCTGCCAATTTTTACATGGTGCCATTGCCACCGGTACAGCTACCGCACCAGATTCCGCAGAAGCCTATTTGGTTTTTAACGTTTTCGAATGGTTATTGTCAATTTACAAGCCTTCTGAAGAATAACTTAATCATTAGGCGCATTGATATAAGGATTTGGAAATCCGTTCAGAGAGCTTGGATGGAAAGTCTTAAGCATTTTCTATGAATCTCAAAATTGAAGTGCTTTCCTTCAAAAAAGCTTTTTTTATGGTTTTTGTTTTCTGTAATAATGTATATAGCATTCATAGTTTTTATAGTTGCCTTTTTAGCTATTTCCATGTTGATGTGGAAATTCTTTATATAGCTAAGCTCTACTTATAGCGTCTACTTTAGTTATAAAACACTAACAATTTGTGAAGCAAACGAAAGTGGTAGCATGAAGTGTCTATATTGCGGGTCTGAAAACCTCAAAACTCTCGAAACACGGGACTCACCCGACAATGCTGTTAGACGACGCAAAGAATGTGCAGATTGCGGACGACGATTCACAACCTACGAGTATGTGGAAACCATAGAGCTAATGGTGCGCAAAAAAGACGGCAGACTTGAACGCTTCGACCTAAACAAAATCATAAGAGGACTGCAGAAAGCCTGCGAAAAAAGACCCGTAACAACAGAACAAATCCACGCGTTAGCAGAGCAGGTCAGACAAGACTTAACGCGATTAGGTAAGGAGGAGGTTTCTTCGGGAGAGATAGGAGATCTAATTATGAAATATTTAAAGAAACTTGACCGAATCGCCTACATCAGGTTCGCCTCTGTCTACCGCCAATTCGAGGAACCTGAAGATTTTAGGCGTGTTCTTCTTGAGGTGAAAAAATGAAGTATGTTAGAAAACGTGATGGAAAATTAGAAACTTTCGACCAAGAACGCATAACAAACGCTATTTGGAAAGCTGCTAAGGCTGTGGGCGGAAAAGACCGCGAATTAGCCAGACGCCTAAGCGACAAGGTCGTAGCTGAGCTCAAGAAAAGTTTTGGCGAAGACGGCGTCCCTACAGTTGAGGAAATTCAAGACATTGTTGAAAAAACGCTTATTGAAGATGGGCACGCCCAAACAGCAAAAGCTTACATTCTCTATAGAAAGCAACACCAAGATTTGCGTGAGTTAGCTGCACTCTTAAGCTCTGCAGACCTTGTAGATCAATACTTAGAGATTGAAGATTGGCGGGTCAAAGAAAATTCGAACATGAGCTATTCACTGCAAGGCTTGAATAATTATTTATCGTCAACAGTTATAGCGAAATATTGGATTACGAGGATTTATCCTCACAACATCGCTGACGCTCATTTCTCCGGCGACATGCACATCCACGACCTAGGCGTTTTAGGACCTTACTGCGTCGGCTGGGACGTGAAAGATTTGCTGCTTTCAGGATTCGGAGGCGTTCAAGGAAAAATTGAAAGCAAACCAGCAAAACATTTTAGGACAGCCCTCGGACATGTGGTTAATTTCTTCTACACACTTCAAGGCGAAGCTGCTGGCGCCCAAGCTTTTAGCAATTTCGACACGTATCTTGTGCCTTTCATACACTATGATGGGTTAACTCAGAAAGATGTTGAACAGGCTTTGCAAGAGTTCTTTTTCAACATGAATGTGCCCACACGTGTAGGTTTTCAGACACCTTTCACCAATTTGACTTTAGATTTGGCTGTTCCAGAATTCATAAAAGACGAGCCAGTTATTGTTGGCGGTGAAATAAAAGGTGAAGCTTATGGTGACATGCAAGCTGAAATGGAAATGTTTAACATGGCTTACGCAGAAGTCATGGGAAGAGGTGACTCGAAAGGAAGAGTATTCACTTTTCCAATACCTACCTATAACATAATGAAAGATTTCGATTGGGATCACCCATCACTCAGAAAATCCTTGAAATGACAGCCAAATACGGCGCACCATACTTCTCCAACTTCATAAACAGCGACATGAAACCCGAAGACGTCAGAAGCATGTGCTGTCGCCTAAGGATAGACAACCGCGAACTACGCAAAAGAGGCGGAGGCTTCTTTGGAGCAAATCCGCTGACGGGTTCAATAGGCGTAGTAACTTTGAACCTTCCTCGACTAGGATACTTGGCAAAAGATGAAGCCGAATTCTTTGAGCGGTTAGAAGCACTTATGGAAATAGCCAAAGACAGCTTGGAAATAAAGCGGAAAGCTCTTGAAAACTTTACTGAAAACGGATTATACCCATATTCAAGGCGCTATTTGCGTGGCGTCAAAGAAGGCTTTGGAAAATATTGGAAGAACCACTTCTCAACGATAGGTTTGGTTGGCATGAATGAGGCAATATTAAACTTGTTTGGCTTTAGCATAGCTTCGAAGGATGGTTTAGAGTTCGCCGTAAAAGTGCTCAACTTCATGCGCGAGAAACTGGCAGATTTCCAAGAAGAAACTGGAAACATCTACAACCTCGAAGCAACACCCGCAGAAGGAACAAGCTATAGACTGGCAAGGATAGACAAGAAGAAATATCCAGACATAATAGCAGCTAACGAGAAACATGTAGCGAAAGGTGCTGAACCATTCTACACGAATTCTTCGCAGTTGCCAGTGGATTTTGAAGGTGACTTGTTCGAAGCCTTGGAGCACCAAGAACAACTTCAAACGCTTTATACGGGTGGAACTGTTATGCACATCTATCTTGGTGAAAGGCTTCATTCATGGAAAGCTGCTGCAGAACTAATTCGAAAAGTAGCGTGGAACTCGCGCCTGCCATACTTTACATTGACACCCACGTTCAGCATTTGCCCAACTCATGGCTACACCAGCGGCGAACAACAACAATGCCCAATCTGCGGAGCAAACTGCGAAGTTTACTCACGTGTCGTTGGCTATCTTAGACCAGTAGACCAGTGGAATGCAGGAAAACAAGCAGAATTCACTATACGTAGAACCTTTGACAAATCAATTGTTTTCGCAGCGTCAACCATCCCAGCCTAAAAAGTGACGCATATGAAGTTCAGTGGCATCCAAAAAACAAGCCTCATTGATTTTCCAGAAAAAATTGCAACAGTGCTATTCACGCCTGGCTGCAATTTGCGTTGCCCTTTTTGCCATAACTGGCGGATAGTAGTCGACCCTAAACCACCGTTCTTGAATGAAGAGAACACTTTCAGAATTTTGGAAAGCCGTAAAAGATTTGTTGATTCTATTGTGGTAACTGGTGGAGAACCAACATTACATAAGGAACTGCCAAAATTTTTGAAGAAGCTCAAGGAGAAAGGCTTTACAGTGAAGCTGGATACAAATGGTTTTTATCCACAGGTTTTGGAAGAATGCCTCGCCCACGTGGATTATGTAGCTTTAGATGTGAAAACTTCTCTAGAAAAGTATAGGCAGCTAGGAGCAAAAGACACTAAGGATTTATTGCACACCATTGAAATCCTAAAAAATAGCAAAGTTGACTACGAGTTTAGAACTACTGTGGTTCCAGGCTTTGTTGACACTGAAGATATCCCAAGCATAGGCGAAATCATCAAAGGCACAAAAGCCTTTGCATTTCAACAATTCGTTCCCGACGATACATTAGACAAAAACTTCAGAACCGTTAAACCTTACCCACCCGAAACAATAAGGGGATTCACTGAAAAACTAAAAAATTATGCTGACAAACTGATTCTTCGAATCTAAGCCTTGCTAATATGTTTCTCTTCAATGAAGTATCGCATGATTGGACGTGTTTTTGAACGGCGAAGCACTTCAACAAATCCTGCTTTGCGGAATGTGGAGGCTAAACCAGTATAGGCGTGAACGTCTGGAATCCTGCCTTTTTCGGGCTCTACTGGATAGGCTTCCACAATTTTGCCGCCTTGCTTCCGAACATGTTCTAGTGCTGCTTTCAGCAATTTTCCAGTTATGCCTTTACCTCTAAACTGCTTAGCAACAAAGAAGCAAACAACTGACCACACAGGTTTGTCATCAATACGCTTAAGTGTCCGCGAACGTTCCAAACCAGAATAGACTTCTCTTGGCGCAACTGCACACCATGCAACTGGTTGCCCATCAGCATAAGCAACGATGCCTGGAATTTCGCCGGAATCCACGATCCGCTTGAAGGCGTGTCTATTTCCTTCACCCTTCATTCGGTTAAATTCTGCACGTTTCAGCCGCCACCACATACACCAGCAACCGCCACATGCTCCACGGGAGCCAAACAGTTGTTCTAAATCAGCCCAGCGTTCAGCAGTAAGCGGATGAAACTCTAAATCTGTTTTCATATATTCCATAGGCATTTTGCCAACTCCTATTCCCGAATATTTTAAAGCGTAAAGTTTAAAGGCTTAATGCTTCGTTTAGGTTTCGAATATTCTTAAGCTTAAGAGGTTTAAGTTTGAGCAAAATTCAAGAAAGCTTAGAGGAGCGCAAAGCTAAAGTTTTAATCAAGCTTAGAGGGTATAAGCTCATTAAAAAAGAAAAACAGAAAGATGCTATTACCTATCTTGTTGGAATTCCAAAAGAAAAGCAGAAAGCCATTATATGGTGCATACCAGAAGAGAGCACAGTGGGCATAACATCCATTAACCGCTTGCAGAAACTTATGAAAGAAAAAAATTTGGAAAGAGGCATAATGGTTACAAGCGGAAGATATACGCATGCTGTTAAACAAAGCGCAAAAAAGAAAGGCATAGAGCTTTTGCCCAAAACATTTCCAGTCTTTGACCTTTTCGAACATAAACTTGTTCCAAAACACGAAATCCTAACTCAAGAAGAAAGAGAGCAGCTGCTCGCAGAATATAAGGTTCAGCCTTACCAACTGCCTCAAATTAAAGCTTCAGACCCGGCTGTTAAAGCCATAGACGCCAGACCAGGCGACATACTGCGCATAATTAGAAAAAGCGCTACCGCAGGCGAACATATAGCTTATCGATACGTTGTCGAATAATCTACAATTCGCCCTGCTTTTTGTTTGTTGTAATTAAAGAAAAAGGGAAGGTTATTATGGACTTTGTGGTGTTTGCGGTGGCGCTGGCGATGTTGATGGTGTTGGAAATCGACGATAGATGAGAAACAGTATCACGATTAAGACTACAAGTCCTATGACGCCTATGCCGAAAGTTGCTTCTCTAGCAGGAAACTGCATGCCAACTGCTTTGATCTCGAATGAATCCACAATGGCTGTTGTAGTTGCCCCTTTAGAATCTTGAATGGTAGCCTCTACTTGATAGACGCCTTCAGCCTTTCCAGCTGTGTTGAAAACAACACTTGCAACTGCAGCATTTGAATAGTTGAAGTCTTGCCTCAGACCGACAGGGCTTATTATGCTGATTATGATGTTGGCGGGCACCATGTCCTCTGGGTCTTCGCCGCTCACAGTTATGAATATGATTTCACCTACTAGAACCTTGCTTGGCGATACTGTATGCGAGACAATCTTCGGCTGGAGGTTCTCAACCTCAAATAAGCCTATAGTTGCTGTTGTCTGCGCTCCATTCCCGTCTTTGACTACCATATTGACGCTGTAGATTCCTTCTGGCTTGTTGGAAGTGTCGAAAATTACAGTAGCAAAAGCTACGTTTGCAAAGCTGTAATCATATGACGAAGCATTAGGCGCAACCACAGACACAGTGATATTGGCGGGCACTGTTTCCTCAGCGTCCTTAGCATTCACTGTTATGAAAACTTTTTCACCCAAAGCGACTTTGCTCGGCGAAATTGTTGCAGACACAATTTCAGGCGCCATGTTTACAGCATTAACAGTTCCGCCCAACATGAAAGTTGTTGCGCCATAAGCGTCTGTTGCAACCCCATAAACCATGTATGTGCCTTCAAGACTAGTCGTGAAGCTTCTAAGCCAATGACCACCTACTGACGGCACTGTCGCATTGTCCCAGGAATTATCTGGTTTTCGCACAGCGATTGTTACATTGAAGTTGTCGCCTTCAGGGTCATGAGCGACTACGTCAACGCTTACTGTTTCTCCAAGTTTTGAAGTGGTGGGCGTAATGCTAAAGTAGTCTATTACTGGAGACTCGTTGGCGAACTGTGGATCTAGCCACTTAAGCATGTTGACCGCAAACTTTTCGGTATCAACCCTTGACACTAACGCGCCTTCTCCAGTGAAATAAATCGTGTAGTACCAGACCATGAAATCATCGTATTCCAGAAATTCAAAAGCAGCGCTACCAGACACTGCAACCATCCTAGAAGTGTAGTGCTGATCTGCTTGCATCTCATTTACGGCTACTACAAAACCACTTGCCCCACTAAAACCTATTTCGTCTGTTCCAGTAGCAATACCTGTTGTCACAAATTTTTCGCTGGTAGAGGGAGTGACTGTTAACAGTGGTCCCATAAGCAAGGTGAAGTTGGCTACATCAGCGAAAATTGGATGCGTCTTGTCAAGCCCTGTAACTACTAAATCGACGAGCCATAATCCTGATTGGTTAATGCCAAAATAGTTGGTGAACAGCGCCGTAGCTTCGCTTCCAGAATCAAACAATACAGCAAAGTCCATTTTTCCTGTTTCATAGAGTTGCCTTAACACAAGCAATTCACTTAGACGGAAACTGAAGTCAACATCATGCATGTAAAGTGCGTCGTAACCTCCATAAGCAATTACCTCTAGCGGATCAATTGCCCCCAAACCAAACAAGCCTATGTGCTGTTTGAGATAGAGTTGCTGATGCAAAGAGTCAACATCGAATCCAGCTTCTGCAGCGAGTTTCCACCATTCAGAAACGCCATAACCCCCTAGAGCGCCACCCCATAAGCGTTCGCAGTCCATCCAGAAATCAGCGTAGTCGTTGTAGTAGTCTTCCCACAGAACCTTGTACTTTGGTTTTTGTACGTTGAAGTTTAGGATCGTTGAAGCTATGGTGGTTGTTCCGTTCCGCAATTCCACATTTCCAGTGTAAGTGCCTATAGGCGTGTTTTCGGCGATGTAAATCTGTAATTCTGCAAAGAGCATTGTAGGTGCTAATACGCTTCCTACGTTGAGGGTGTCACCAATTACGGATGTCATGTTAGGTATGAAGTAGGCTGGTGATGGATCTGGAAGTACATAAGGATCTAAAATAAAGTCCACGCGATAGGCAAATTGTGTCACATTAATGAAATCTGCAATTTGTGATACATTGCCCGTTATCCGAAGTTGAGCATTTACAAGTGCGCCGCCGCTAACAAATGTCGTTAGATTGTGCAGTGTAAAATCTTTCGGATACATCGTAATTAATGGCATGCTAAGCGACTCAATTTTCATCGGCGTCATAACTGATAGTAGGGGGTTATCGCCATTTCTCTCTCCTTTAGGAGTGGCTACGATTTCCGCAGAGAATCCATTGTTTGTATAGTCAAGTTCTGTATCAGCAATTTCGCCACGAATGCTAAATGTGGTCGCATTTACTCCAGACAAGTCGCATGTTAATGTAGCATTAAGCTTCCTAGTTATGTCAACTATTACTGAAGCATTAGGCGCCAGATTGGTTATGTTTTCCACAACTGCGCCGTTTACCAAAAGCGTAACATTTTCAGTGTACGTTCCAAAGTTAGTAATGTTAACCGATATTGTGGCTGTTCTGTTCGCGAGCACATATTTTGTCCATGTACCGCCTACACCGATTTCGTGATAGGCTGGCATGTACTTCGCAACGATTATTGTTATGTCGTCTATATACCATCCTTCAAAATTATTGGCTACCTCGTCCATGCTGTCAAAGAAGAATTGTATCTGGATGACATGTCCAATGAAAGGTGAAAGATCAATTTTTTCTGTGTGCCAGGCGCGCATCTCATCACGGTATATTTGTTTAAGTGGCACAAAGGAGCCACCATCGACTGAAATGCGTACCCACCTTTGATCATATAATGATCCTGTTGTTTCTGTTTCATACCAGCAATTGAATTCGAGATAAGCCCTAAATCCGCCTGTAAGAGCAATTGGAGGCGAGGTTAGGGTTCCGCTGTTTCTCGCACCAGTATCGAAATTCCAAATCCCTTCTTGTCCATAATACCACGCGTTTGAGGGGCTGTAACTGCGGTGACTGGTTATGTGCCATAGACCTGTGCTTGTCCAACCGTCTGCGCCAAGCTCTACATCGTCTAAGAAAACGCGGTCTTGCAAAAATTCTGCGTCAGATGCGCCTGTGAACCATTTAATAATGTTTAACCCAAACTGCAAGTTATCTGCCATGTGCAAGAATTGATCGCTGAGAATTCCGTCATCTGAGATTACTATCACTTTTCCGGCGGCTATTAAAGAGGCTTCCCAAACTGCCACCCCAGGAAGGATGGGGTCCCAAACTACTGTTGCTGCGTCCATGCTAGCGTTTACAATTAAGCTTGCCACTGGACTGCCAAAGTAAAGCTCAGTTATACCATTTGTTACGGCATGCGAAATTATGTGGGATGAGAATCCGCCGACCGCTGTATTATTCCAAGTTATGCCCCACAATCCTGTCCATTCATTATAGTTTTCTATATCCTCAACATTCTCTCCAATGAAAAGCAATGTTCCATTGTGCTGAATATAGTGTTTTAGTACGTTTGGCGGTAGCATCAGAGTGTTAATATTATAGGGGTCTGGAACCATGAAAACATCGTAAATGGGTTGGCCAGTTATTGGGTTGACAAGAGTAGCATTTGTGTATGGAGCAGAACCGTAAGTTATGGAAGCTCCGTAGCTTTCTAATAGGGATATGAATTGTGCGAATTTGAATGCATAGCTTAAAGAGTTTTCAATCAGGATGGATTTGCCTGTTAAATTCAGTTCAGTTGCGAATATTGGAGAGCTAGTCTCGACACTGCCCATTGGTGTCGGCGCAGCCCACTGTGCTTTAGGCGCTGCACTCATAATGTCGTAGGCTTTTTTCACGTTTAATCTGCCAGCTCCTTGAGCCATGGGATCTAATCCCAAATTGTCTGCGCCATGCATCATTGCCGCTTTAACACTGTAAGGTGTTGCACCTGGAAAAGCTTGTAATAGTAACGCTGCAGCTCCTGAAACGTGGGGCGTTGCCATGCTGGTTCCGCTGATTTCCCAATAGAAAACTTGTAAGCCCCCGAATTCTTCGTATTCTCTGAAAAATGCGAAAGCCGCCACTACACTTGTTCCTGGCGCCACAATGTCAGGTTTTGCATGTAATTCAAACTGTTCTGGCCCACGACTGCTGAAGAAAATTAGATGGTCGGTTTCAGAAGTAGCACCCACTGTAATCACATCGGGCGCGAAACCTGGCGTCGCTGTTGAGAAGTATCCGAAACCTTCGTTTCCCGCAGCAATAACCACAACGACTCCATGCTTTACAGCTTCTCTTAGGGCTAAAACAACTGGATCTTGGTCTGGTGGAACATCTGGCCATCCGCCAAAACTTCCACTAATGACGTCTGCTCCACGCGTTACTGACCATTCAATAGCGCTTATAATCCAACTCCATTCGCCAGAACCAGATAAATCAAAGGCTTTAGCATTGTAGAGATAAGCGCCAGGAGCAACTCCCCGTTCTGTTCCAGGCAGTATAGTTGCGTTTTGGATTCCAAAGTAAGGAAATGTGCCCAAAAAGCCCATAGCGCCAGTTGCACCTGTGCCTGCCGCTATGCTAGCTACGTGAGTGCCATGGCCATGCAAATCATCTGGAGGTTCATAAGGGACAAAAGAAGCTTCTGCAATAATCTTTGGGTCGCATGTTGTTGGGTTATCATCCATGTCGTCTAAGTCTGGATGGTGCTTGTTAATTCCAGTATCTATGATGGCTATGGTCACGTTTTTGCCAGTTATTCCATCTGCCCAAAGCTCTCTTGCGCCGATAAGTTCTGTGGTTTCGTTCAAATATGCGGGATAGTTCCCAAACCACGGAGTGTATGGATACTCTTCGTTAAGAATCTGTACATTTTTCCAATCTTTAATTTTTGTGTAATCTGGATAAGGCAGCTGTGCAATTTTTTCGGTTGCTATTTTCATCTTCAGATCGAGATAGACATATTCAACTCCTGAAAGCTTGCTTATTTCTTCAATTTTTGAAAGAGGAGATGATGCGGATATTATTGGAACTAGGCTGAAGCGTTTGAGGATTTCCACTCCTTCTGGCATTTCAACTTTTGTGTTTGGTTTGTATCGAATCAAAATTTTTACTAGCTCGTCTGAAGCTAAACCGTTAATTCCTGCTTCTTTTAGCTTCTCCATAAGCTGTGGACTTATAACTTGCTGAGGCATTGGTTCAGCGCCTTGAGAAAAATCGCGTTCTAAGATAGCATCTGCTGCATTAATTTTAATCATTGGGCTTATTGTCATCACAAGTATAGTCAAAGTCAATAGAGTGGTAATTTTTCCTTTCATATATAACACCATTTCGTTCAGCCTTATGTATAGCCTCACTATAAAAAACTTATCAACTGGAACGACGTAAGTTGCACTTAAGCTTTCGATTCTTCTAGATTTTTTGAATAAAAAGTGGCAATTTGGCTTATTTTGCAATTATAACCTCTGTTGCTTTTATCACCGCTTCCACTTCATCGCCAACTTTAATGTTTAGGTCTTCAGCTGCTTCTTTAGAGATTAACGCCGTTACAACCGTTGGCAGTGCCAACTGCACTTTAATTATTGCTGTTAAGCCTTCTTTCTGAACGGCTAGAACTTTTCCTTTTAGACGATTTATTGCGCTTATTTTCAACCCTAACACCTCCCAATATTCCATGTCTGCAAAAAGTTCATCCAGATAGTCTTCAACACGTTTATACTCAGTAAGCAAGCTTCTACCAAGCTCAGTTAGTCTTGCGCCACCTCCCCCAGATTCTCCGCCTCTAAACGTTTCTATGATTGGTTCTCCAAGGTTCTCTTGAATTTTTTGCAGATAACTCCAAACATAGCGGTAGGACATTCCAAGTTTTTTCGCGGTTCTTGAAATAGATTCTTCTTTTTCTATTTGTTCTAGGATTTGGGCTCCGCCTTTGCCTAAAACTGGCTTTCCTTTGTATTCTATCCAGATTTTGCATGAGGGCTTGTGCTTTTTGTGGATGAACATTCCAATTTTGATATTGTTACGTAATGTTTATAAGTTTAGCCGATATGCATAAATAAACATAACGGTGAATTCCCACGAAAACATGGATAACAATGCTCTTAACAGCAACCATCACAACGACGATAATAATTGCTGGAACATTCATTTACCTTAGATACTTCGCCAAAAAAAGACTTATAATTTCCACAACTACAAGCCTTGACGAAACTGGTCTATTAGGCGAAATAAAGAAAGCCTTTGAAGAAAAGTGTCCAATAACCCTCAACTTCATACCAGTTGGCACAGGCATAGCCATAGAACAAGCAAAAAGAGGAGAAATGGACCTTACACTCGTTCACTCACCAACACTGGAGAAAACTTTCCTAGAACAAGGATATGGCGTCTGCAGAAAAATAATAGCTTACAATTTTTTCACAATTATAGGACCAAAAGAAGACCCTGCAGGAATTGGACAATTAAATGTAACTGAAGCATTGAAGCGCATAGTTGAATACGGAAGAACTCAAACGAGAAAAGTATGGATTTCTAGAGGCGACAATTCAGGGACACACCAAAAAGAACAAAATCTATGGAAAATTGCCGGCTACAACTACACACTGCTATCAAAGGAAACATGGTACGAAGGAGGCGGCGGCAAAATGGGCGACACGCTGTTCAAAGCGGAAGAGTTTTCAGCTTATGCCCTTTCGGACACTGGAACATATTTAAAATACTTCAAAGACAACCGAATATCATTGCAAGCACTCATAACTGAAGAAAAAGTTCTCTTAAATGTTTATAGTGTAATTGCAGTAAACCCAATGCGCTATCCGGACATAAACTTCAATGACACCATAACTTTCATGAGATTTTTGATTTCTAACGAAACTCAACAACTAATAGAAAACTATGGCAAAAGCGATTATGGAAGAAGCCTCTTCTATGCTGCTGTTGAGCCACTAAAGCAAAACTCACCACAACCAATAGTCCAATGGATAAAAGACTATGCCTACTTTAATGAGTCAGAGTGCCCACAAGAGCATAGATGTGGGCAGGAAGACCTTTACGATTGAGGGAGTCGGCATAAATGGAAATGTTAGATGACATTTTAAAGGCCTTTCAATTGATAATTCAAAGCGACCAAAGAATTCTTGAAATTACTCTGCGTTCCTTATTCGTATCAGGCGTCGCCACATTTTTTGCAATTTTGTGGGGAATTCCCATTGCATTATTTCTAGGAACAAGAAATTTCCGCGGCAAATTCGTCATCAAAAGCTTTTTTAATACGATGATTGGCATACCCACAGTCGCTTTAGGTTTAATCCTATTCCTCATCTTTTCAAAAGCTGGACCGCTTGGGTTATTTCGACTATTATATAGTCCAGGAGCTATAATCATTGGCGAAACCATATTAATACTACCTATAATTGTTAGCTTCGCAACAACCGCAATAGAATCTGTTGACCCAGAAATAATGAACTTGGCTAAAACTCTGGGGGCTTCTGAAGACCAAGCATTATTTGCTGTTTTAAAAGAAGCCTTAGATGGGATTGTTGTCGCAGGAATCGCAAGTTTCAATCGTGCAATTGCAGAGTTAGGCATAGCCCTAATTGTGGGTGGAAACATAGCTGGATGGACAGAAGTTCTAACCACAGCCATCTCGAATGAAACAGCTAAAGGCAACATTGAATTGAGCATTGCTTTGGGCATAATACTTCTTCTACTAGTTTTTGGAATAACCCTTGCATCTTTAGCAATAAACACATTGAGAAGGCGAAGAAAATGAGCTTTATCGCTGAATTACGCAACGTGGCAAAAACTTTTGATGGAATAGTAGCTTTAGACAGTATAAACCTCCAAATTCGTGAAAAGGAGATTCTGGCTTTACTTGGACCTAACGGCTCAGGAAAAACCACCCTGCTAAAAATTCTAGCTTTTCTTGAAAAACCATTGAAAGGCGAAATTTTTTTCCGCGGTAAGAAAGCCACAGAAAAGAATATGGAACAACTGCGAAAGGAAAGCACTATGGTTTTTCAAAAAACAATCCTTTTCAACACTACAGTTTACAATAACGTTGCCTATGGTTTGAACGTAAGAAAACTGCCCAAAAACAAGATACATGAAGAGGTTAAAAACGCATTAAAACTTGTCAAGCTAGAAGGTTTTGAAAAAAGACAAGCCAAGAAGCTTTCTGGTGGAGAACAACAAAGAGTGGCATTAGCGCGAGCCTTAGTCCTTAACACAAAATTTCTTCTATTAGACGAGCCAACTGCGAATTTAGACCCAAAGAACGCTTTACTGGTTGAAGAAATAATAGAAAACGTAAACCATGAATCGGGCGCTACTATTATTATTGCTACGCACAACATGTTTCAAGCAAAAAGGCTGCCTCACCGGGTTGCTCTGATCATGAATGGAAAGATAAGTGAAATTGGTACTCCAGCAGAGATTTTTGGGAAACTTTCAAAGACTCTGGCAAGTTTTGCTGCAGCAGAGAACGTTTTCACTGGGACAGCGAAAATTACAGAAGAAGGCACAACCTTAGTTGACATTGGAAACGGCGTTATTGTTGAAGCAACGCTGCGAAACAGTGGAAAAATCTCAATTTTTATCAGCCCAGAAGACATAATCTTATCTAAAACCCGTTTTGCATCAAGTGCAAGAAACATTTTCACAGGTAAAATTGTTGAAATCTTAGATTTGGACTCAATTGTTAGGCTTAAAGTTGACGTGGGGAAACCTTTCACGGTTCAGATAACTAAACGCTCCTTCAATGACATGGGGCTTAACGTGAATATGGATGTTTATTTGGCTTTCAAAGCTTCAAGCGTCCAAATAGTCTAAATGTGCTAAAACTTTTGATATGTTTCTTGAATCTTTAAAAATTTATCTACACTGTCTCGTAACTTATAACGAATGGACAAGTGACTCGATGTTTCATCCCAAAGTAAAAGGCACGTACTATGAAATGGGGCAAAGTTACGGAAGTCTCCTCTACAAGCACGGTTTTAGAGTTTCAAAACAGCCCGACGAAAAGCTCGAATTTGGAAAACAAAGCGAAAAAGAAGTTAAAAGAATCTTTCCAGAAATCCTAGAGGAAATTCGAGGATTTGCAGACGCTTGCCACGCTTCCTACGAGGATATGGCTTCTTTCATGATGAGCATTGGGGCATTCAAACCTGTGCTTACATGCAGCGTGTTCGCATCGTTTAATGGTTCTGATGTGGTTTTTGGGCGCAACTACGACTTCTATTACAGTTTCAAGAAACATACTGAGAGCTGCTTAACTTGTCCAGAAGATGGCTATTGGAGTGTGGGTCATTCAGATGTTTTCATTGGAAAAGAAGATGGCGTTAACGAGCGAGGCTTAGCCGTAGCCATGACTGGCATAGCGGAGAAAACCATTAAACCTGGTATGAGTTTTGTTCTTGCAATGCGATGCATTCTTGACAAATGCGCTAACACAGGAGAAGCTGTTAAAATTCTTTCAAATACTCATTTTTCAACCACTAACAACTATTTGCTTGCAGACAGAGAGGACAACATAGCAGTGATTGAGGCCGCTCCGGATAAGATAAGAGTTCGCAGACCAGAAAAAGGCGAGAATTTCATTGTTTGCACAAACCATTTCTTGCACCCAGAAATGTTAGAAGTCGAAAATGTGGAAGAACGATGCTGGGATTCAATACCTAGATACACGGCAATCCATCAAGCATTAAAAAAGCACAACGGAAAAATTGACTTAAAGACTGCACGGAACATATTAGTAAACCACAGCGGATACGTATGTTCTCATCAAAAGAAAATCAAACTTGGAACAATTTGGTCAATTATTGCAACATTGAAGGAGCTACAAATATTCAGAGCTGAAGGACACCCATGCAAGACAAAATTTAGACAAGACCTCAGGCTGAACAAGGCAATTATGGCACGCGGTCAAAACTAGCTCAAGTTTTTTGAATCTTTTTCTCCTGCTAATTCGTATAATATTACTAGTGCTTCGCCTAAAGGCATCTTTAATCTTGCAGCCAATTCTGCGGGCGTTATATCTGGCTTTTCATTGAGAATCACTTCCTTTGCGTAGGCTTTATGATGAGGATACATAACCAAGGCATGGGCTGTTTCGACAAGTATTGGCCAAAGCCTTTCTTTCATATATTCTTCAAAATTCATATTACATCAAAATATATTCTATGTGTAAGGTTGAATATTCAATTTACCCCTACCACAAAGTATATTTCTCTCAGAAAGTGATTAACGCTTCAAAATCAACGATATAAAAAGTGAGAGCTAATGGCTGTAAAGGCTGTGGTCTTTGACCTTGATGGAACTATAGTGAGCTTTAACGTGGATTATAGAGCAGTAAGAGCTGATGCTAGAGGCTTTCTAATAAGAGCAGGTTTACCTACTTCTATTCTGGCAATTAATGAAAGTATATTCGAAATGCTTAAGAAAGTGGAAATTTTCATGCAGAATAATGGACAGTCTAAAAAGGCTTTTGCAGAAATCCGCTCAAAAGTTTTAGCTATAGCCGAACAATACGAATTAGAAGCGGCGAAAACCACAAGTCTACTTCCAGGCGTTTTAGAAACCTTGAAAGCTTTGAAAAAAATAGATTTGAAGATAGGCTTATGCACAATAAATAGCGAAAAATCCGCAAATTACATTTTGAAACGGTTTGGAATAGCAGAATTCTTTGATGCTGTAACTCCTAGAGATAGTGTGCGATATGTTAAACCTAACGCTGAACATTTAGAGGCTACGATGAAGGCTCTAGCGGTTAATTCGGAAGAAGCCATGATTGTAGGAGACAGCAGCATCGACATGAAATGTGCCAGAGAACTGAAAGCAATTGCGGTGGGTTTACCAGCAGGAGTTTCTTCGCCTAAAGAGCTGGTTAATTCGGGAGCAAACTACATTATCACGTTATTAACGGATTTGCCAAACCTTGTCGAACACATAAACAAAACACCAGTTAGCTGACCATCCACTTAGTTGTGTTTCCTCCTCAATTGAAAAATCAGGATAACTCCCATCAAAGCAAGAACAATGCCTATCACCTGCAGGTTCTCAAGTTTTTCTCCTAATAAAACTGCAGACAGTGTTGCAGCCGACAGTGGTTCCAAAAAAGTATACTTCCAGTTGAAGCTTCAACATATTTTAACGCATAGGAATAAAGCAGAGAAGGAATAAGAAAGTCCAAAAGTTCTCCACGCAACTGATGCAACAATAATAATCACATAACCATGAAGCCTCTTTACTGATTTGAAAATGTCCACCTTATGACCTCACAACCATCTTATAGCTAAACTCGGCAATTTTGAAACATAGGCTTTAAGTTATCACGAGATTAAGCTGGTCTAAAGTAGTATCTAGGCCATTGGGGCCATGGCTGCGTCGTTGCACATGTTCCAAAGTCTAATGTTAAGGGCATTCCAATCTTTATCTGCTCTAAGGCTATGCCTCTAATCATGCCTGGAATGTTCACGCCATTTTCAAGTTGCACTATGCCCACTGCATACGGCGCCATTCCTTGAAACTGCGGCGGCGCAACATAAATAACCGTATATGTTAGCAGTCTTCCTTTTTGAGAAAGCTTAACCCATTCGAACTCTTTGGAGAAGCAGTCGCTGCATAAAGGTCTTGGTGGCAAATGTACTTTTCCACATTGTTTGCACCTTGCACCTAACAGTTTTCCTTTAAGCATATTTTTATAGAATTGCTCTATCGTGAAAGGGTCTTGTTCGCTCATGATTTTAGCCTCTCCTATAAATATGAACAGTAGCTGTTGCACCTGAACCGCCCACGTTATGCGTTAACCCCACTTCGGCATTTTTTACTTGCCGCTTTTCTGCTTGTCCGGTTAACTGCAAATACATCTCGTAGGCTTGTGCCGTTCCAGTTGCGCCCACCGGATGTCCCTTCGATTTTAATCCGCCGCTCGTGTTTACTGGGATTCTTCTCCCAAGCTTCGTCTCGTCTTTCTCTATGAGGTGCCCGCCTTCGCCTGGTTTACATAAGCCTAAATCCTCGTAGGCAATAATCTCTGCTATTGTGAAGCAGTCGTGGACTTCTGCAACGTTCACGTCTTCGGGCTTTAAATTAGCCATTTCATAAGCTTTTCTAGCGGCTAATTTGGCAGCAGCAAGAGATGTGAAGCTTTCCCTTTCATACATGCCTATAGTATCGCTTGCTTGTCCGCTTCCAATTATGTGTACTGGCATGTCCGTGTATTTCTTAGCATTTTCTGGCTTCGTTAGAATTAAGCAGCTTGCGCCGTCAGTGATTAGTGAGCAATCAAAAAGCTTAAGTGGCCAAGCAATAACTCGTGAAGATAAAGCTGTTTCAAGCGTTATCTCCTTCTGCATGTGCGCCTTTGGGTTTAGGCTTCCGTGATAGTGGTTTTTCACTGAAACCATGGCAAGATGCTGCTCTGTAGTGCCGTACTTGTGCATGTGTGCCGTTGCCATCAATGCAAACAATCCTGGAAAAGTTATGCCATGCCACTGTTCAAAAGGGTAATCAGAAGCCATAGCCAAATACTCCGTAACTTCTGGCGTCGTCCGATGCGTCATCTTTTCAACGCCGCCAACCATGACAACATCGCATAGGCCTGACAAAACAGCATAAATTCCAGCTCTAAGGGCAGCGCCCGAAGAAGCGCATGCAGCCTCTGTTCTTGTAGCTGAAACGTACAATAAGCCTGCCCAATCAGCCATTGTTGCGCCAGTATGCCCTTGATGCTCGTAGGATTCACCCATATGCCCAACAAACAATGCTTGAATGTCTCTTTTTGGGTTCAGGTTTGGACAGCGGTCGAAGGCTTCTTTGGCTGCTTCTGCGAAGATTTCCCTTGCATAAAAGCCTTCCAGTTTCCCAAATTTTGACAACCCAGCAGAAACTATTGAGACTAGGGGTTTGCCCTTCAATGCGAATTCTCCTTTTATGGCAGGGTTACGTGGAAAAGGAAAATAGATTTCCACAAGTATTTAAGTTTCTTCAATGTTTTGCCGAGTTTTTCACGAAAGTTTTATGTAAATAGGTTTTTACAGTATAGGCTCTAAAAATAGGAAGGGAAATGAGA
>JACAEI010000027.1 GCA_013388905.1 Candidatus Bathyarchaeota archaeon
GAACATAGAAGAAAAGGAGTAGCCACGGCACTTTTGCAAAAGGCAATAGCTGATTCGCTGAGCATCGGAAATAATCTGCTGTATCTGATTACTACGAAAGGAAGCGATGCTGAAAGACTCTACACGAGCCTTGGTTTTCAAGTTGCTTATACTCGTCATCGCTATGAACTCCAATTGCAAAAACAATAGCGAATAAAAAAATGAAAAAGGGTAACAGAACAGTTCTTTACCAAGTCGTTGAACAACTGCTTAACTTACGGTATTTAGAGAAAGCGAATTCGGAAGAAAGTGCTCTGTTTGCAAAAATGTTTCCACATATTCGTTAGTACCAGAAACCCGAGAATTTAAACCGATATCTAAACCTAGCCCCCCGCACTAAACTTTTAGTTGACGCTTAAATTCTCGGTTTCAAGGAACTAGAGCATCGTTTGACGCATAAGGAATTTAAACAACGCCCTAACATAAACTGCCATACTAAGGTAGAAGGTTCGAGATGGAAAAACTGTCTTTGAATAGCACACGACCTGACAGAATGCTGGGAATACTAGCTATCTGCGGTATTGTTGGGCCTATCATATACACAATTGTGTTGACAGTATTTGGTTTCTTTTGGCCTGGCTACAATCCGATCAGCCAATACATGAGCGAGCTTGGTGCTGTCGACGCGCCTCATGCAATTGTAATGAACGTATTGGGATTCCAATTGTTGGGCATTTTTATGATCGGCTTTGGATTTGGGCTGTATCGCAGCATAAGCAAGGGTTGGGGACTCAAAAATTGGAGTGGCGTTAATCATTATCGCCGGTGTCGACATGGTGATTGTGGGATTTTTCCCATGTGACCAAGGCTGTGTGAATGTTTCATCGACAGGTATTGCACACTCGATAACAGCTACAATCGCTTCAATTGCCACGACCTTCGGAATGCTTGTCGTCTCGCTGCGTTTGAAGAAAGATAGCCGATGGCAGAGCTATTGGATCTTCACGTTGACGCTTGCTGCCGGTGCGACATTTCTTTCTCCGCTCCCAATGTTCCCGATTTTCAGTCCATGGGCTGGCCTGCTTCAAAGACTTGGGCTAGGGCTTGCGCTCTTTTGGATGGAAGTCATCTCGATTAAGCTACTACGTCTATCCATTCGGTCAAGCGCATAAGCAGACACGATGAAAGCGAAAAGAGTAAAAAACAAGGATTTAAACGTAGGTTTGGATCTAACCCCCGGCGCCAAGCTTTTGGCCCGCATTTAAATTCTCGTTTTTTTACGTTTAGCTATCAATGAGTTAGCACAGGTGACAGTTCGAATGAATGTGCTGATATTATTAGCTAATTTGTGCAAATATTTAGATGAACACAAAAGCGTCTTGAATTGCAAACGCACGAATCCCTTATAGTTGACCAGTAGGGTCTGCCCCTTGTTTGAAGCACTCAAACGCCATAGCATTGGCCACATCGATAGTATGGTTCACATCGTTGAGGAAGCTATTCAAATAGAGATTGGAGACAACGAATACATAGGGCGGAAAGAACACTTCATCATTCGATATTGTCGCAGCAATAGGCAAAGGACACTTGACATCGATGGAAAAATATCAAAAACGGTAAACTATTGTAAGCACCAACCTTTAGCTCGCTTTTCATGTTTTTGGTCCGCGCTGTGTCCATTCAGGAACGCGCGCATTTGGAATAGCATCAGCTCTTGGTATGTATGGCTTAACGTCAACTATTGGCGAGTTTTCCAAAGCATCAAGCTCCTTAACCGTTAAAACGCAGTCTTCAACTTTCAGCAATTCTACTACACATAAACCTATGGGGTTCGGACGAGAGGGGCTTCTTGAGGCGAAGACACCTGTTTCAACATTCCACGCATGCCGCTTTGGAAAAACAAGCAAAGTTCGCCTCTCCTCCTCTTTATCGCGCAAATGAATCCAATAAAGAACAATCAAATGAGAAAAATCACTGATTCCTTTAAGTCCAGCACAAAATTCGGGATACACACGTATTATAGCTTCTTCACCTGCTTTTTCCACAATCCCTATAAAACGAAGCTCACCTTTCGTACTCATAGTTCCAGCATCTCCTAACCTTCTGTCTTTGCGCTACCACCATGCTCTTTCTCTTTCAAAAAAGCTTCCACCTTCTTGACAATATCCAAGAAGGCCTTTGATGCTGGAGAATCTGCATGTTCAACTATGAATGGCACGCCTTTATCGGAGGCTTTCGAAATTTTCTGGTCTATAGGTATGCTTCCGAGAAAGTAGATATCTGATTCTTCTGCTATTCGCTTTCCGCCCCCAGACTGGAATATGTCAACTTTAACGCCACAGTTAGGACAAACGAATCCACTCATGTTTTCTACAACGCCTACAATGGGCATTCGAAGCCTACGAGCGAACGTAACAGCCTTCTTAACAACAACTTGCGAAATCTCTGAAGGAATAGTCACAATTATAACTCCGTCCATTTCTGGCAAAAGCTGCGCAACACTTAATGGCTCGTCGCCGGTTCCCGGAGGCAAATCAATTAGCAGAATGTCCAATTCGCCCCACATGATATCAGACAGAAACTGGCGAATCGCTGTCATCTTCAACGGCCCCCGCCAAATAATTGGAGCATTCTCGTCAGGCAACATGAAATCCATAGAGACAACTTTAATTCCCAGCGAACCTAAAACTGGAAAAACACCTGGCGAACCTGGCTGAAGCCTCTGTCCCGTCAGTCCCAAGATTTTTGGTATGCTGGGGCCATGTATGTCTGCGTCTAAGATTCCTACATGATTTGCATGTCCATGTATGGCGAAAGCTACTGCTAAATTCGCTGTAATTGTGCTTTTGCCAACGCCGCCTTTGCCACTTATTACTGCTATCTTATGTCTGACTTTGTCCATTCTTGCGCGTAGTTTTTGCATCTGTTCCAGCATTTGTTTTCTTTTTTCTTCGATTATCTGCGTATTATTTGGTGTGCTCATGAAAACACCTAAGCGCTATGTAACTTTAGGAAGGTTCGACACTAAACGAAACTAAATAGTTTTTGCTTTGCTTGCAGAGAATAGAGGAGGATTTGTAATTCTGTTTCTGAATTCATAAGTGTTTTAATTTTTGAGAGTTAAGCTATAAGATTGCAGGGTGAAATTGCCTTGAATGAAAAAATCTTTCAAGCTTGCAAAGAATTAATCGACGACGCAAAAACTGGTTGCGCCGACATGGTTTTTAAAGAAGTATGCCTTGAAATCCTGTCAAGGGCACGCAACGTTTTAACCCCCAAACAGTTTAAACAACTTGTTGCATATGCCGCAGAGAGAATGGAAGAGAAAATTCCCTTTGAGCTACAACAAAAGTTGATGACAGCAAGATAAACCTCATGTTCATACGCTAAAACTTGTAAAGGGCAATGCCACGCGAAGGCAATTGCACCCTGCTGCTTGCTTCTTTATTTTAACTAAGTTTGTAGCCTATTTTCCTCAAGAATTCTTTTCTTGCTTTCTTGTCTTCTTCTGTTTCAATGCCTTTGCTCTTTAATCCGTCAACTACGCCTATGATTCCTCTGCCCTGCTCAGTTTCCACGATAATAACTTCCAGAGGATTAGCTGTAGCAACGTAAATTGTGCAGACTTCGGGCGTATTCTTAATCTTGTCTAAAACGTTTATTGGATATGCATTTTTCAAGAAAATTATGAAACTGTGGCCACAAGCAATTTCTAGGGCTTTTTCTGCTGCTAAACGCTCTAATTCTTCATCATTTCCTTCGTGCCTTACAAGACATGGACCAGAACTTTCACAGAAGCCTATGCCAAATTTTATGTGAGGAACAGCATTCATTAGTGCCTCGTAAAGGTCTTCGACAGATTTCATGAAATGTGCCATGCCCAAAATAATATTAACGCCCTCAGGAACTTCGATTTTCACTGTCTTATACTCTGCCATTGGTATAACCAAGAAAGATTTAGATGAACTTGATTTTAAAAGTTGGCTTTTCTCGCCTTAGGCGTAGCAATCTTCACAGCGAATAACAGCGTTCCCAATGTTACAATTGCTGCAGAGGCATAGAAAGTATTCGCGTAAGCCGCATACTGGGGCAGCCCTAACCTTTGTGTCTGAAAATCTGCTAAGGGTCCGCCCACGAAGAGTCCTGCTGGACCCAGCTTAAGCTTAGCCCTGAGTTGTATTTGTCTGCGATTCTCCCCCAAAGGAGGTTCTGTCCCAGAGCTGAAGCAAACATGTTAAGCGTTCCTAAAAGTGTAGTGTAGGTCACTGTTTGCATCAAGTCGAAAAGGTAGTTGATCATAAACGTGTAGAAAAC
>JACAEI010000018.1 GCA_013388905.1 Candidatus Bathyarchaeota archaeon
CGGGCCCGCCAAACCGTTCAATCTTTCACAACTCTAATGAAGCGGGACAAATGAAAGTCATAAGTCAATTTGCGAAGAAGAAAGACTCTGGAGAATCTTTTGTGATTGACGTCAAAATTCCAACAAGAAGGGAGATTTTGGAGAACCCTAGACGCGCTTGGTTTATTGGTGGTGGCTGGATTGACAGTTCTGATCCCAACGTGATTAATCTCTATTGGCATAGACGGCAAAAATACTTCACTTTATACAGTCTTCTTCAAGTTTTGGAGCATGAGACTTTACATGCGGTTTTGGCAAGAATCACTAATGTGGAAACGTCCAAGAAACTTGATAATGTACATCGTTCTGTTTGCGTTTGGCTAAATGATGAACAGCTTGTCTTTATAAATAAGATACGAATGAAGAAATGGATTTTCCCTCCGTACATTGAAGAACCAGAGGAAGAACTGCTCGATTGAACATGAAATATTGCAAGCGTATTAGTAAAAGGACTAAATTACACAAGACTGAATGCTTGCCCTTCTTAAGAAGAATGTGCAAAGCCGCTTGCAAGTCAAATTGATAGCAGCATTCGCAGCGGTCTACATCATCTGGGGCTCAACATACTTAGCTATCCGAATTGCAATCGAAACGATACCGCCGTTCTTTATGGCTGGCACCCACTTTCTCTGGGCTGATGGTTCGCTTTACTCACGTTCTGCCCAATTTCCTTCTTCGCCATTATTGGCTACAGCAATGCAAATGATGTCGGAAGGATTGCTTCTGTTTCTGGCGAGCGTGGCTACTGGGGAATGGTTACAAATTAGATTGGATATGGTTTCGTCTCGTTCACTGTTTTCTTGGATTTATCTAGTCGTATTCGGTGGGCTTGTGGCTCTCACTTCTTATATTTGGCTGTTGAAAGCAACCGCTCCAGCTAGAGTTTCAACTTACGCCTATGTGAACCCTATAGTGGCGATGTTTTTGGGTTGGGTGCTTGCTGATGAACCATTAATTCCTAGGAACATACTCGCGGCGGCGATAATCCTGACCGCTGTTATACTCATAACCACTTATCAAAAAAAAGAAAGAACAATGTACCGCATAAATCCGTTAATCAGTGGTTTCATAGGCTTTCAGCAACGCGTTTATGTCTTTTCCCACGTTTTCGCCTTGATAGCCTCCCTCCAATACAAAAAATGTGGGCTTGTTTAATTTAGCTATACGTTTTCCAATTGCTCTGTAGCCTTTCTCAGTCAAACCAAGAGAAGCCAAATCTCCCATATGAGTGTCAAACCCGGCTGAAACTGCTACTATCTCAAATCTGTTTAGGTCAACTAAACTCAGCGCCTTATCCAGCGTCTTCGTATGCATTTCATCTCCACAATCCGGAGGTAATGGAAAATTTAGACAATTTCTTTCAGAAACAACGCCCGTGCCAGGATAATTAGGATGCCTATGCAGAGAAATATACGTCACTTTCTCGTCTCCAAGAAAAATTTCCTGCGTTCCGTTCCCATGATGCCCATCAATATCTAAGATTAAGGTAGATTTATCCAAGTGTCTAACAGCAATTGCAATGTTATTGAAATAGCAAAATCCTCGCGTGTATGCACCCAGAGCTGCACCATTTCTGCCTGCATGATGCCCCGGCGGGCGCATAATTGAAAATCCGCCAACTTTAGCTGCGAGAATAGCGCCGCCTGCAGAAAGTCTTGCAAACTCGTAAATATTATCATATGCTGGGGTGTCAGGGTCTTCAACCAAGCTTTTTTTAACGTTCCAAACATAATCCGATTCATGCACCTTGAGCAAATCGTCCTCAGAAGCAGGCGTAGGTTCAATAAATTCGTAGCCTAAACCTTTCAGAATCTCTGCAGTCCGTCTAACTCTTTCTGGGCTTTCAATGTGCCAAGACCCATACCCCAAACATTTTTCAGAGAAAACTATTTTTGTCTTCATAATCTCTTACGCTCTTACCTAAATAATCAAACTTTTCAGATTAAAATATAACCTCGAACATTAAAAGGTTAGAGCATTTCAAAAAGCGGAGAAAAAAGTAATGGTTTCTGAGAAACCATTTGCAGAATTTCAATTAGAATGTGAAAATGTCTTAGCAAATGCTCTTGAGAAACTTTTTCCCGAAATTCAAATCACTCATATACCCCTCGAGAAGCCGCCAATTCTAGAGCTTGGGCAACTAGCCTCTTCACTATGCTTTGAGCTTGCCAAGCAACTTCATGAAAAACCACTTGTTTTGGCTAAACGATTGGTTAAATCTATGGACGAGAAGCAGTTCTCTTTAATTGAGCATGTTGCTCCCGCAGGTGGAGGCTACATAAACTTCCATTTGAATTTCGCCAAGTTTGCGGCCTTGACTATCGAATCAGTTAAGCAACTTGACGAGGCTTATGGTTTCTCTAAAGTTAAAGAACCAGTAAAAATTATTGTGGAGCACACAAGCGTAAATCCGCTTCATCCAATACACATTGGGCAGGCTAGGAACCCCATGCTTGGCGATACAATCGCTCGTTTGCTCATGGCTAGGGGACACACTGTTTACAGACATTATTATATTGATGACGTAGGCCGTCAAACATCTGTTGTTGCATACGGATATGATAAGTTAGGCAGACCCAAACCTGATACGAAGCCGGACCATTTTATTGGCCCAATTTATACAATCACAAGCTGTTTAGTCGAAATCAACCGCCTAAAACGAGAACTTAACCGTGCCAAAATCGTGCAGGTAGAAGACGAAATCATAAAAATAAATCGAGAGCTAGATGAGTGGGTATCAATATCTGCTGAACTAAGCAGTAAATATCCACAACTTTTTGAAGAGCTTTTGAACAAAATAAGCGAAGACGAAAACCCAGAGAACTCTATAAACAGATTGAACAAAGCATACGAAGAAGGAGAACCCAAAGCAAAAAGCCTTATACGAAAAGTTAGTGAACTGTGCTTTGAAGGCTTTAAGCAAACACTAAATCGTATAGACGTCTCTTACGACTCGTGGGACTGGGAAAGCGACTTCGTCCTAGGCGGTCATGTCGCAGAGGTAATGCAGAAACTGAAACAGACACCCTACGTCTTTATGCAAACCGGTGTCTGGGAGTTTAACGCTGAAGATGTTGCCCAAAGACTAAATCTCAAGACTAAGTTGGGGTTGAAAGAAGATTACACGATTCCTTCCTTGACACTTGCACGCTCTGATGGCACTACGCTTTACACGACCCGAGACATTGCATATACGTTGTGGAAATTTAAAAAAGCCCAGAAAGTTATCAACGTCATTGGTGTGGAACAAACTTTAGCGCAATTGCAATTGAAGATAGCACTTTATGCTTTGGGCTTCCATCAATACGCTGACAATTTAGTACACTTTGCCTATAATCTGGTGAGTCTTCCTGGATATAAGATGAGTAGCAGAAGAGGACGCTACATAACATTTGACGAAGTAATGGATGAAGCGGTGAAACGTGCCTATGATGAAGTTTCGAAGCGTTCGCCACAGTTGTCTGATGCGGAGAAAAGGAAAATCGCAGATTTCGTCGGTATAGGTGCAGTCCGCTATGCACTTGTAGAAGTCGACCCTTCAAAACCAGTTGTCTTCACTTGGGATCGCGTGCTAAACTTTGAAACGAATAGTGCGCCTTACATTCAATATACGCATGCTAGAGCTTGCAGCATTCTGCGAAAAGCAGCAAAAAAATCCGAAAAAACAGCCTACACGCTGTTAAAAGAGAAAATCGAACACGAAATACTTTTGAGTTTAGCGAGTTTTCCAGACACTTTTATTGAAGCAACAGAATATCTCAAACCAAACTTGATTGCCGATTTCGCGAATTCATTAGCGGACAAATTTAACACGTTTTACAACGCTTTGCCAGTGATAAAGGCGGAACCTCAAGGACTTAGCAATGCGCGGCTTACCCTAGTTGATGCGGTTAGAATTGCGTTAAGAAACGCATTAAACCTAATTGGTATTGTTGCTCCTGAAAAAATGTAAACGGATTTACGGCGCGTCCTTGATGATTGTTGCTGCAGTGCTTGTTCCTATGCGGTTTGCACCTGCTTCTATCATGACGACCGCATCAGCATAAGTCCTTATGCCGCCTGCTGCCTTAACACCCATGTTTTTGCCTACGGTCTGACGCATAAGTTTAACATCTTCTACGGTTGCTCCTCCAAATAAACCAGTTGAGGTCTTGACAAAGTCTGCTCCAGACTCTTTGACAAGTTTGCATGCAACCACTTTTTCATCTCTTGTTAACTGGGCAGTTTCTATGATAACCTTGACTATTACTTCTTGGATCAAGCGTTTAGTATCTACAACTGCAGTTATGTCTTGTTTCACAGCGTCATAATCTCTGGATTTTAAAGTGCTCAAATTGATAACCATGTCTAATTCTTCTGCGCCATCCTCGACTGCTCTAACTGCCTCTAACGCCTTAATTTCTGGAACTGAAATGCCAAATGGAAAACCTATTGTTGAGCAAACGTTGACATTTGAATTTTTTAGGAGTTTCGCCGCAAATTTTACGTAAATTGGGTTAACAACAGCGCATCTGAAGCCGTATTTGATGGCGTCTTGGCATAGCTTTTCTATTTCGCTTTTTGTGGCGGTTGCCTTTACGTTTGTTGAGTCTATCATTTTGGCTAATTGTTTCTTTGAAAGCTGCAATTTGCTTCACCATTTGAATTTAAAGTTGAGCGCAGAAGCATTTAGAAGTTTCTAAAATAGGCGTGGCGTCTTCTACTAATTGCTGACTCAGCAAGCCTCTCTAAATGGAGAAAACATACCTTAAAAAATCAGACAGGTCTCTAGCTGATTTTACGTTTTAGAAAAAATTCATATAATAGTCAGCTAATCATAAACGAGGTGCTGAACTGTGAGCAGACATTTTGAGAGCAAGGTTGAAGCCATTGAGGTTAAAGAAAAAAGCATATCTCAACTTTTGGCTGAAATGAGCAAAACAGCATACCAAGGACGCAAACTTGGAGAGACTGTTAACGTGTGGGAAGCAATGTTAAAAGAAAAAGAGTTGACAATTATTATGGGTTTAGCTGGCTCAATGAGCACTGCGGGACAATGGACAATCATTAACTGGCTGATTAAAAATCGGTTTATAGACGCCCTCGTTTCCACTGGTGCAAACGTCTCTGAAGACATAGTGGATGCCATGGGATTTGGCTACTGGCAAGGTTCTCCGCACGTTAATGACACGGAACTTGTGAAAGCCGACATAAACAGGTATTATGACGTTTATGGAAAAGAATCAGATTACCGCAAAATGGAAGAGCTCATGACAGAATTTATGTTGACTTTAAAAAGTGACTTCGCTTATTCTTCCATAGAGCTTCTCTATCTATTCGGCAAGTGGCTCGGTGCAAAAGGAATACAAAGTATAACGGCGGTAGCAGCAGAAAACAACGTTCCAATCTTTTGCCCCGCAATATCAGACAGTGCTTATGGTGAGTCTTTTCTCATGGCAAAAAACCTAGGTCACAACATTCTTCTGGACCAAGTGAAAGAGTTCTATCAGTTTGTAAGCATAGGAGAAAAAGCCAAAGATATAGGCGTCGTTTACATAGGTGGTGGCGTACCAAAAGACTTCACACAACTCATAGCCATATCTGTGTCACCAAAGACAATGGATCGAGGAGTTCCAGGAAGAGAAGGTTTCCTTCGTCAAAGCGTGAAGGAATACTATTATCCACACAAATATGCAATCCAGATAACAACCGATTCACCTCAGTGGGGTGGACTGTCAGGCTGTACGCTAGAAGAAGCCATAAGCTGGGGCAAAATTCACAGCAAAGGAAAAAGAGTAACATGCTACTGTGATGCAACAATTGCCTTGCCATTAATAGCACATGCGTTAAACGAAAAAGTGAAATTTAAGCGGACAACACCAGATCTTACATGGCTTTTCAAAGAAGTAAGCTAAGATTTGCCTAGCCGAGTTATAAGCGCACTTATCATTATTGGCAAAATCAGCGAGGCGTCGCCTTCAATCATTATACGGTCTGCCTTCTCATTTATTTTGCCCCAAGAAACAGCTTCACGTGGCCTTGCACCGGATAAACTGCCATCCCACTCCACAGCCGTGCTGATATAAACTGCATAGTTTAATCCTTCCCTGAACTGGTTCCACCAAAGCGTATGATGCTTAGAAATGCCACCACCTATTATTAAGGCGCCCGTTTTCTTTGCATTACACACAATATCGTTGAGCTCTCCAGAATCCTTAAATAAATTAACCTTAAAGTCGTGATCTTGTGAAAAAAGCCATAGGTGATAGCCTACTGCGCCGTCTGTTACGCCAGGTACATAAATGGGTATGTTGTTTTTTGCTGCCCAGTAAAGAATTGAACTGTCATTGCATACTCGCTTTCCAATTTCATGACATAGTTGACGGGTGGTAATTTCTTTGACGCTTTCTTTCCACAAATCTTGAAGCAACTTCTGCATTTTTTCTTCAATTACTATGCCATAACTTTCGTTTGGAACCAGCACATTTCCTAGACGGTTTATCTCTTTCTCATGGAGTTTGATGTCGCTCATCATGAACGAGCCCTTATAGTAGTTTTTCCAGCACCTAGCAATATCATGGTCCAATGCTCCACAAGTGGTAATTATGACATCGACAAGTTTCCGTTTAACAAGTTCCTTTAAGACACCGCGGGTTCCGGTAGCCACAAGATTTCCAGTAAAAGAAAGAAACTTCACACATTTCTTTTCGGTTGTCATGTTTTCTAGGATTTTTACACCTAAAGCCAGTTTGCCCGCTGTGAATCCCCAAGCTTTTTCCATCTGCACCACAAGGTCATCAATGGACATTCCTTCAGAGAAAGTATAATCTTCAACAGTGTTTTTCAACATGGAGCGTTCCTCTCTGCAATCATGACAAAGTAGTGATGTTAAGATAAATAGCTGTCGAAAACATGATAAATCGTTCTATGCATAAAGCAATTGCTTTAAGCGTTGAAAGCAGAAGATTTGCATTTTCTGGAAATATGCCGTTGAATAATTAACCGTATGTTACTTGACAAGATAGGCGATGATTTTGCTGTATATGTCTTTGTCTCTGAGGTCTTCTTGTCCAGCGTATATGCTTGGGTTGTCATTCACTTCAACCACGATGTAATCGCCATTAACTTCCTTGATGTCCACTCCATAGAGACCATGACCGACCACTTCGCACGCTTTTAATGCTGTTTCTTTGAGTTTCAATGGAGCATTTTCTCTCTTGAGCGATATTGTTCTTCCCCAGACAAAGCTAGGTTTGCCCTTTCGTTTTGCGCCGTGTTTCCATCTTCCTTTAGGCACCATGTATTTACAAACATACAAGACTTCGCCATTCAAGACGCCGACTCTCCAGTCGAAGGCTGTGGGCATAAACTTTTGCACTGCTAAGACATCAGATTTTCTGAAGAATCGTTTTGCAACTTCTCTGAAACTTGTTTCACAAGCGACCTTTTCTACGTATCGCGAAAAGCTCGTATAAGGCGCTTTAACGACGACTGGTCTTCCAAATGCACGAAAAATATTCAATACTTTTTTATGATGTAATTCGTCTTTGTTTAGGAAAATTGTAGGAATGTTTGGGACACCATGTTTTTGAAAGAGCGAGTATAGATGAATTTTGTTGCCGCAAATCTGTATCGATTTCGGGTCGTCAACCACTTTTAAGCCCATTTCCCATGCCATTTTAGAAACTATGTAGGCAGTAAAAAGCGGGTCGGTTGTGGCTCTGATGAAAACAGCGTTTTGTTTTGGAATTTCCAAGAGATTTTCTCTGAACATAAAGTTGAATGTGTGACCCATTTCTTCTGCAGCAGCTTTAAAATTTTGAAGAGCTTTGGCTTCTTTTGGATCTGTGAAGTTATACTTCTCGACAAAACAGGCTATACTAGCCAACTAGGTCTTCACCATTTTTGGAAAGTTGAGAAACTTCTTCTGATATAATCGTTAAATCGAGGGAGTTGAGTTCTGTGTTTTTCAATGGTTGAAGTCCGCACAAATGCGTCTTTTCTTCAGCAAGTTGAACATGCAGCTTGCAGATTGGAATCCTAAATACTTCGTAAACCTTCTCAGAAATCATCTGCACATCTCCTCCAAATTTGCATTTCCCGAAGATAGACTTAAACGAAATTATTTCACCTTTGAATGGTTGTGCACAAACGTCAAATTTGTAATTCATTCCCAAACTTTTCACCGCTCTGTAGAGTGCGCTTCTGTTTTTGGCGATTTTGAAGCCATCATAAGAAAAAGGGTTGACAGCGAAAACGACTACTGGAAACCCGAGTTCAGAAATTATCTGCGTTACCGAACTTGTTACAAGATAGGGCATTGATGGGATTCCGGCTTTTGAAGCCCTAAGCAAAAGAATTGGTGTTCTGTAGGCATCGAGTATGTTTTCACTTTTTGGAATGACTGGGCTGCCCAGAATCTCCGCGTGTAGAGACACGTAATAGCCTGTTTTGAGATAGCGGTAATCATTGTTGATGTTGAGAGTGAAATCTTTAATTGATGATTCAAGAAACTTCGACGGCTTCATTATAGGCGAGTTTGTTGTTAGGTCGATGCTTGAGACGACCAACACGCATTTGACACCAGATATTGAATGGTCGGTATTGTAACAGTCATATTTAAAATTAACTGACATGCATATTCATATTTCAGAGCCAAACATGCCCAAAGAGGAACCAAACACGTACAAAAACCTAGAAGTGTTAGGTCCTGAACACGAGTTTTCCTTGGTTGATGAAGAACTGAAAGCCTTACCCATTGTGGACAAGGTAATAAAAGACTTTCGTGGACGCATCGTAAACTTCGTAGAGCTACCCAATTTTACTTTTGGAAAAGAACTTCAAACGCACGTTATGGAAATCAAACCTAATGCACCTTTTAAGTCGCCGGAAATTTTCGAAAGAACGATGCAAGAAGCTGTGCTGACAGTTGCAGATTTTTTGGAAAGCAAGTATAAGGCGAACCTTCTTGGAACGGGAATGCATCCTCTGCTTAGGCTTGACGAGGCAAATGTTTGGAGCCACCGTCACAGACAAATTTACAAAGCCTACAGCAAAGTCTTCAGTCTTCAACGACATGGGTGGCTTAACATTCAAAGTTTTCAACTCAACATTCCATACTCTGACGAGAAAGCAGCTATTCAAATGCATAATTGGCTAGCGGAAATCTGCGCCTACTTGCCTGCAATTTCTGCTTCTTCGCCTATCTATGAAGGAAAAATTGGAGACCTAGTCGACAACAGGTTGCACTTTTATATACAAAACCAGAAGGAAGTGCCCTCAATAGTTGGAGATGTAATCCCAGAATACGTCTCATCATTCAAACAATACAGGAAAGAGATTATCGAGCGGTATTCACTGGACTTGGCGGACGCTGGTGTAGATAAATGTATTCTACACAAAGACTGGGTTAACTCGAGAGGAGCAATCTTTAGATTTGACAGAAAAGCCCTCGAGATACGCATAATGGACGAACAAGAATGTGTCAAGTCAGATGTCGCTTTAAGCTGTTTTATAAGAGCATTAACAAAAGGAATGATGAAGAAGAAATCTGGATTTTTACCTCATGAAATCTTGGTGAAAGATTTCAACGCGATAATTAAAAGAGGATTAGCCGCACAGGTATCGCATCCAAGGGGACAGACTGCACGTCAGATATGTGAGTACTATTACGATATTGCTTGGAAAAACGCGACTGATGAGGAGAAGAAGTATCTTCCGCTGATAAAGAAAAGAATAGAACGTGGGAACTTGTCTGATATGATAAGGAAAACTGTTCGAAAGAAAAGCCAAAAAACAGATTTAGAAGAAGCCATAGTTAGTGTTTACTTAAGCCTTAGAAAGAGTCTTATTAAAAATCAACCATACTTCTGACAAGGAGAAACCATTATGCCAGTTCAAAGCGAGAGACAAAACAATTTTTTCAACGTTTGCAAAGATTGCAAAGACAGTTGTTGTCGAAACGCTAGACCTCCTATAAACAGTAAGCGTAAAAAAATCATAGAGACATACTTGAAAAAGCACAAAATCCCTATTAAAAATCCATTTGTTCAAGCATCATACGTTTTTCTTAGAGAGGATGCCGAGGGATACTGCATATTCTATGATAAAACGACAATGAAATGCCTAGTCCATCCAGTGAAACCCGAAACGTGCGTCGCTGGACCAGTAACTTTTGACATAAACATGCCTCATCAGAAAATTGGGTGGTTTTTGAAAAAAGAAAAGATCTGCGCACTTGCAGGAATGCTATACAAAAATGAAGGAAATCTCGAAAAGCATCTTACATCCGCTAAGAAAGAGATACTGAACCTCTTGCATGGGCTCAACTCAGAAGACTTGAGCGCCATATTGAAAATAGAAGAGCCGGAAACCTTCAAAATAGATGAAGACAAAATTGATGATAATGTTGCAAACAAACTTAATATTAAAAGGAAACAAAGCTGCAAAACATCAAGCGTATCTCTTGAAAAGAGAATATAACGGATGGCGGGCCCGCTTAGATTTAAATCCCCGTTTAAATTCTCCATAATGAGTATTGCTCTGTAACTATTCCTTTAGCAATAATCCTTTCGATCTATTGATAGGGTTAAATCCCATTCTCACGTCTTAGCGCGATTTAGGCTGATGCTAGTTGAGTGTTTCTGGAAAAGGATAAGAACCTTCGAATTGCTTGTCTAATATGGATAGTAACTATATGAATGAAAGGGCATGGCAAGTAAGCAAGGCTTTTTCTCGTCAACTTGTAGAGCAAGGAGCGAAAGCAGTGGTTCTTTTCGGTAGCTGGGTGCGAGGAGGCACTTATAAAGAATCGGATCTTGACATTCTTGCTCTAGGCAGAGGCCCACATTATAGGCTTGAACGGTATCAAGACTTCTTAATCTCCATATCTTGGGCCACCGTCAAACAAGTCCGCCAATCCTTCAAAGATTGTGGCAGTGTTGGTGGCGTCATTCCTGCCTGGCGTAATGCAGTAATAATTTACGATCCAAAGAAAATCGCAAGTAAACTCAAGCAAGAGACCATAGAATGGCAATGGGACTTCTTAGGCAAGCGTGTAGATCGATGGGTCGCAGAAGAACTCACTAGTTATGCTGAGGAGGTGCACAAACTAGTTGGTAATCTACAACTCAAGCGCAAAAGTGCCGCGGCGATCCAACGGTCTCTTTTAGCTATTTATATGGCGCCAATACTTGCTGTGCACCATCGAATCCTCTACGATACTGAAAATAAGTTATGGGATCTTGTTTCTAAAAGAATGGGAAAGAACTGGGCACGGATTCAGAGCGTCGCTCTGGGAGAAAAATACCAAAGCTTTGAAGAAACTTGTAAAGCAGCGCTCCAGTTATTTGCTTTGACAGCGAAAGAAGTTAAACACTTGTTAAATAAGCAACAGTATCAAGTCGTAAGCCACGCTTGTGAGATTGCAGGCCATCCTCTCAAATAAGAATTTAGTCTATCTGAGAACCTCATAGCATGCTATAGAATGTTGTTTAATTTTGGCGGATAGGTTTAAATCTTGGTTTAAATTCCTCATATCAAAACATATAAGTGTGTTTTTTTGAAGAAAAGATGGGGTTTAAAGTGTGGAGGTTGGGTGCTTTCCTAGACTTTTAAGGGAACAGCAGAAAGCTTTGCCGAAGAATTATGTCCCTCCTCCAATTGAAGGAATGTATTCTATTGATAGCAAACATCTAGAGGACGTCATTTACGTGTATGTAGGTTATTGTGATTGGGAGAAGAACTTTGACTATTGCTTAAAAGAATTTATTTTGACAATTTTCCATGAGGCTATGCACATCATGTTTCCAGATATGGGAG
>JACAEI010000026.1 GCA_013388905.1 Candidatus Bathyarchaeota archaeon
CCGGGATAGGTTCAAATATCGATTTAAAATATCGGAGTTAGATAATTGCAAGTTCCTAGATTCAAATTTAGCCATGTGTAAATAGAAAAATTACGAGCCGTGGAATGTGTCACATTTGCGTTATATTTGGTATATACCGTCTGCGATAGGGCGGTGGAAGAGGCTAGCCAGCAATTTCTACCCTTAGAAAACAAAATTGCGGTTAATTATGTATCCATGGCTTCTGTTTCTTTTTGCTCTTCATGCTTTAATTGTGTTTGCCCTTGCGACTTGAATTGCTCCTCTTTCAGGTTGAGGGTTGCCTTCACCGTGCTATCATCCAAGTCCCTGACGTTGAAGCCCATCTTTTTCATAAGGCTAATGGCCCTGTAATTGTCAGGAAGCATTATAGCATAAATTGTTTCCACACCCATGTCTTTGCAGATTTCAATAACGTAATCCACCATTTTTGTTCCTAATCCTAAGCCTTGCCATGGATCAGCTATGATGAAGGCTATCTCGCCGCTTTTTCGATCTGGTTCAAGGCTGACTCGAACAACTCCCAAGATTTTTCTTTGCCCATTTTCGTTTAGTTCCGGGACAATAGCTATTTCTCTATCATAATCAATGTTGCAGTAGCGGACTCTAACTTCGTGCGGCGTGTCCTTGATTATTTGGAAGAATCTGTAGCGTATTGATTCTTCTGAAAAGTTTTGGAACATTTCCAACCATAACGGTTCATCTTCGGGTTTTATAGGCCTCAGCAACACTGTTCGCCCATCACGAAGTTTCCATAAAGTTTCATATTTTTTAGGATATGGACTTATCACCAGATGCTGATGAGGCTCAAATTTTTCGAACACTCTTTTATTGTCAACTACTATTCGTGCGTCAATGGCATAAGCTTCTTTTTGATCTATAAACAACGGGTTAATGTCAACTTCCTTAAGCTGTGGAAAGTCTATTAGCAGCTGGGAAAAGCGTACGATTATCTCTTCAAGCAGTTTGATGTTTGCTGGTGGCACGTTTCTGTAACCTTTCAGAAGCTCGTAAACTTTGGTTTCTTCCATCATCCGCCTTACCAATGTTTGGTTTAGCGGTGGAAGCCCAAGCGAGAAATCTTTGAAAAGTTCTACTTCAACGCCGCCCATTCCGAACAGGATTACTGGACCGAACAATGAGTCAGTTTTAGCTCCAATTATGACTTCATAGCCCCTTTTTTTAATCATAGGCTGAACTGTAACGCCTAGAATCGAAGCTTTGGGATCATACTTCTTTGCATTTCTTATAATTTGTTCAAAGGCTTGCCTAACTTCAGCGTCGGTATTGATGTCGAGAACGACTCCGCCTGCGTCTGTTTTGTGGGCTATTTGGGGGGACAGAATCTTGAGGACTACTGGATAGCCTATCTGGGAAGCGAAGGCAACGGCTTCATCTGCAGTTGCAGCTACACACACTTTCGCTACAGGAAAATTGTAGTACTCTAAGAGTGTCTTTGATTCTGCTTCAGTGAGAAGCTCACGGTTCTCGATAGCTGCGTTTCTCAGTATTGCCATGATTGGGCGTTTTGGTGGAGCAACATCCACCGGAAGCTCTTCAGGTGTCTCGTAAATCAGTTCTAGATTGCGTTTGTATTGGTGCATGTAGATGTATGTTTTGATTGCTTGTTCTGGAGTGGAGTATGTAGGAATGCTATTTTCAGTGAAGATGCGGTTTGCTTCTTCCACAGCGCCGTGACCCATAAAAGAAGTCAGAATTGTTTTGTTATGATAATCTCTATTCTTATATAATTCGACGATTGCTTTTGCGATTTCAACTGGTTCAGCTACCGCTTGAGGCGTGTAAATGATTAGTATGCCGTCTACGTTTTCGTCGTTAAGGCAAGCTTCAACTACTGCTTTGTAACGCTCAGCTTTAGCATCTCCGAGAATATCAATCGGGTTGCCCTTGCTCCAATAATGTGGCAAAATGCTGTCAATAGTCTCCATTGTTTTCTGGCTTAACTTTGCCAATTTTCCTTCTTTAGCGATTAACGCGTCAGTAGCCATGACGCCTGGACCACCAGCATTCGTAATTATGGCAAGGTTTGGACCTTTTGGCATAGGTTGTATTCCAAGGGCTTCGGCGCAGTTGAATAGGTCGGAGATTTCGTCAACGCGGACGATTCCGGCGCGTTTGAATGCTGCATCGTATACCATGTCTTCGCCGGTGAGCGAGCCAGTGTGGGAAGCTGCGGCTTTTGCGCTTTCGCTGTATTTGCCTGCTTTTACGACGATTATAGGTTTGGTTCTAGCGAAGTGTCTTGCAGCACTCATGAATTTTCTGGAATCTGTTAGTCCTTCTATGTACATTAGAACGCTTCTTGTTTTTGGGTCTGTGCCGAAATAATCTATAAGGTCGCCAAAGTCCACATCAATCATTGAGCCTACAGAGACGAAATTGCTGAAGCCTATGTTTTCATGTATTGCCCAATCAAGAATTGCTGATCCAAGGGCGCCGCTTTGCGAGATGAAGGCTATGTTACCAGGTTTTGGCGTTTTACTTATGAACGTAGCGTTTAAGCGTATGCTTGGACGGATAATGCCTAAACAGTTAGGTCCAATAATGCGTAGGCCATACTTCTGTTTTATTTCTTGGATTTTGTCTTCTAGAGCTTTGCCTTCTGGCCCGACTTCTTTGAAACCTGCTGAAATAATGATTATGCCTTTTACGCTCGCTTTTCCGCATTGTTCCACTACGTCAGGGACCGTTTTTGCTGGAGTTGCAATTACTGCCAAATCGACTGGTTCTGGGATTTGGTCAACAGACTGGTACGCTTTCAAACCCAAGACTTCGGGTTTGCGAATGTTAACAAGGTAGACTTTGCCTTCAAAACCATGTTCAATAAAATTTTTCAATAGTGCATAGCCTACTGTGCCTTCCTCGTCGCTTGCGCCTATTATGGCGACGCTTTTTGGTTTAAAAATTTTGTCAAGATTCAATGTAACCATGATGAAAGGACTTCCTAACGAAGGGGCAAAAGTATGATTCAGCAACAAAAATTAAAACTTTACGCCTTATTGCTCCTATTTCGTACGTAAAGAATTCGTTTATCTGAACTTCAAATTAAACATAGCAGCGTTGATAGTAGCCGGAAGAGATATATTATCATGTCAAGTCTCGTCAAACCAATGGATACAGAGTGAACCTAAGTCGCTAACTCTCCAGAAATCCGAGAATTTAAACCTCGACCTGTCCACGGTGTAATGGTAGCCCGGGAGAGACGGGTGTCTAGGCAAGAATTTATACTTTTCAGCCTCGGGTTGAACCGTCATCTTCCTTCTTTTTTTTGTTTAGTTTGTCTGGGAAGAGGGGATTCTATGCCTGAGGAATGATCGTACGGAAGCGAAAGAAGCTCAAAAAGTGTAGCGGTTTCCTTGAAAAGTGCGGAGGGTGGGATTCGAACCCACCACAGCATGGAGAAATCACCCGCAAACCCCCTCTTTTTCTGTTAACAGCGACTAACAGAATGAGATTGTAAATACTCTGCGCTCATGGTCTATTAGATCTTAAAAGGTTTGTTGAAGTATGGATTTGTAATTCGCAATTTTTTTGTAGGCGAAAACTGAAGCTTGATTAGCGTTGGTAGAAATGGCTGTCTCACCAAAACACAAACACTAAAAACTTGCTGGGGCAAGGTGCTTGAAAAAGCAAAAAGAGAAGAAGAACGTTTCAAAATCTAAAGAAAAGAAAGAAGACAATTATTATTGTTCTGTTTGTGGCCGCGAAATTGACGAGGATGAGTATGAGAGTTATGATGGTATGTGTTGGGAGTGTTGGGATGACCAGCTGACTGAAGAGTCGGAAGACATATTGGGGGATGTAATATAAACTGAATAGGGAGGAACGAAAGTAAGCAATGGAACTTATAGTCGGAGCCAAACATGAAACCAAGACAAATTATCGGAAGTTAATACAAGATTTGAGAGAACAATACCCTCATGATCCTTTAAGCACATTGATCATTGAAACTTTTGCAAATGCAATGGACGCAGGAGCAACCTGTATAGACATTTATGTAAATGAAAATTACTATCGAATAAAAGACGATGGGAAAGGAATGAACGCTTACGAGTTTCAGGAGTATCACAATGTTGCCTCTTTAACGAAAGTTAAGGGAGAAGGTGGAATTGGTTTTGCTGGTGTTGGCGCCAAAATTTACTTAGATCGAGCTGAATGCATAACTACTGAAACTAAATGTAAGGATTTTTATGGCGCAAGTAAGTGGGGATTTGTTGAAAATAATCCAGTTCCTCAATGGGAAGTAATAGCTCCGACAGGAAACATCGCTAATACGGGAACTATTGTGGAAGTAAAGCTAAATCCACAGGACAGGGGAAAATTAACAAAAAACATAGTTGCTGAAGTCGTGAGAGAGAACTATAACGCAGTTTTGTTGGGGTATTATTGTGTAAGAGAAGTCAAAGTTAATGGTGAAAAAGTTGAACCTTGGAAGCTCCAAGAAGTTGTAAAAAAACACGATTTTAGCATTAAAATTGGAGGGCATACTGTAAAAGGGTTTTTCATTAAAGCAAAGAACACTTTGCCAGATGAATTTCAAGGGATTTCGGTTGTGATTTGCGGAAAGACGGTTCTCAAACAAGAATGGTTCAAACAGTTTGCCCTTTCAAGCGACACTATTACGGGTTTAATTATTGCGGATCATTTAATAGAAATAGTGACCACCTCCAAGACACAACTTGTAAGAACTTCTATGCTCTGGAAGAAATTTCATGCGAAAATAAGCATGGAATTCTCAAAGTGGTTGGGGGAAATAGGAGCAAAGCCAACTCCACCTAAAGTTTCGTCGGATATAAGCAGTATTGTCAAGGAACTGGAGAAGAGTATAAATAATGTTTTAACGAACACTCCTGAGCTTTCAAATTTAGCTAACAGTATTTTTCAAAATATTATTAAAAGATCAACCGTTATCAAAAGCGATACTGGAGAGGTTATAGGCGAGGAAGCCGAAGGATCACAAAAAATATCGGGCACATTAATCGGACCAAGTAAGGGGACTGGTGTTGAAACAATTGGTCCAGAAGAGGGAACTGGAATAATTGAAAGAGATCTTGGAGATATAAAAGCTGAGAGAGTGACAAGACGAATGAAAAGTGGTGTGAAAATTGGCTTTTTTGAAAAACCAGATGATCAAAATGAAGGCTGGATTGACCCTGCATCTCAGACCATTACGATAAATGCTGGACACCCAGCTTATAAGATTGCGTGTGGATTAAGCATACAAGGGCAGGTGTTCAGCGTGTGGGTTTATCACGTGTTGAGAGTGGTTATTAAAGTTCTGTCCAAGGAAGCTGAAGAAAATCCCGAAATTGTTGAAAATAAAATCTTATTACAGTGGTTAAATCACTCAATTGGTGAGCAGACAAAGCAACAAATTGGCATATTCTTTCCCATAAGCGGTGAAGCAACCAATATCTGATTTACTTGATAGGACGGAAGTTTCATGGGAAAGTCCATGATTCCATTCGTTATAAACAAAATAAAAGATCCAGACAATGTGGAAAGGTTTCGTGTAGCTTTATCCTTTGAAGATGCTATACATCAGCCAGCATTAAGTAAAGAGATGATTGAAATTCAAGAAGCATATACAAAGCTGATAGAAAAATGCAAGAACCAACTTAAAATACTTAAATCAAACCGTAAAACGCGCGGAGACCCCCTCTTAAAATGGCACTTAGCCGATACTTTATATGGATTTATACGGTTAGTCGAAAAACGCGGTTTTTACTTCGCCAACTCTTCTAAGGCTGTTTCCAGAGATTTGGGAATTTCCGCACGGCAAATAAATTATCTTATTGAATTTATTAGAACTTTTCCTGAGAAAAAACAAGTGTATCAAGAAATAAGCTGGGACAAATACAAAGAGATTTTAGATATAAAGAATAGTCGTCTCCAAGAGATAGTTATTACAAAGATACTTAATGGTGACCTAAAAACAAGGGAAGATATCAGAAAATTCAAAAAACTTAACTGAGTAACTTCTTTTCTTGTGCTAAATAATATTCGGTATGCGTTAATGTTCTGTCACATTTAACCTTTTTTGCACATCCACTTTTATAAGGTAGACTTTTTGATTTCTTATAATGGCTTTTATGTTTTCTAACGTTCTCTCCTTTAACCTTACGCCTAACATTATGCGAACATTCATAGGGTTTCTTCCAACATTTTTAACTTCAGCACATTTTAGGCCAGATGCTACGAATTCGTTAATTATATCATCGTATATGCTATGTTTCCTTTTTGAAGGTATCTGCAAAACAGGCTCTATAAAACGAAAGCTCGCATTCTTAGTGTCCGTTGTAGCCATTTTATTTTTCACCATTACACAGCCAATGTAAATTACAATATCAACGTTAACCTAATATTATATTTTTATGAAAGCCTAATACTTATTGACGCTAATTGTCTACAAAAAACGTTTGTGCGCTAACAATGTGTTGTAGAATAATCGCCTTAGCATTTACATCGGACTCACGCAACTTATCAAAAACCGTTTACATCTAAAGGATCAGATTAACGCGGTCGCTAACGACAATAGACTCGCTATGCTATTTAGATTAGATAAATCATCTATAAGAAGGTTTGTGGATCTGACAAGTGCTGGTGATCTCTACATATTCTGCTTTCCTTACAGCCGCGATGATGCATTAGAGGCTTTTTGGTGGGCTAAGGGTTATTGGTTTGGAGATAGAGATGCTGTCCCAACACGAAAACCAGAGAAGTGCAGAGCATATGATTTCGCTGAAAACTGCACATCACATAAACTCAATTTGAAACTAAATTCTGGTTGCGCCAAAACAGGTAAACTTTATTCTGCAACAAGAAACCGCAGACCTTGATTAGGTGAGAAAGTCTTTTGAGGTTGGCTTTCATTACTTCTTTGGCGTAAACTTCCTTTTTTCCGAATGGCATGTGACAGAAGAAGTATTTCATAAAACGTGCATGGCTATGCTTGATGAATGCCTCCTTTATAACCGCAATATCATTATCGGTTAGAGTCTGAAGCTTTGTTAACACATATTTTTCGCTTCCCAACAGTTGAATGTTAAAACCAAGTTGCTGCAGTAATTCCGCAA
>JACAEI010000001.1 GCA_013388905.1 Candidatus Bathyarchaeota archaeon
ATTTCGATTCTCAGAATAGTTAGACCCACGAAACACCGCTTAAAACGCTCCGCGACACTTTTTCATATAGAAAACAGTTCTAAAAGAGGAATATAGAAAATGAATCCTTGGGGTTCCAACCCGTCTCAAAAAAGGAGAGACAAGCTGTACATAATTGCGGAGATTTTGGAGATAGCGAAGGATGGAACTTTGAAAACTCAAATCATGTACAAAGCAAACCTCAGCTTTACGCAGCTTAATGATTATCTCAAGTTCATGTTAAAAATTAACCTGTTAGATAAGGTTGTGGAGAATGACAAAGAAATATACAGGGCAACCGAGAAAGGTCTGGATTTCCTTCAACGTTATCGCGAAATAACTGAACTGATTAAGGCAGAAGGCGAAAACTATAATAAAAATGGCGTCAAGATACCGCCTCCGCATTTGCTTAAAAGAAACTGAAACTGCACATAAACGCTGAAACGTGCAAAAATTTCTACTTTGAAAAGAATAAATCTAACATGAGTTATTTTTTGAGTTTCTGCTCTTTAAGATAGTTTTTGACTTTTTCTTTTAATGTTGGGAACTCGTCTAACATAGCTTTTATGACTTGCCAACGGATTTCTTCGTTCTTCGGGTTAGAAGCCATAACTTTGCTCAACTCTAAATAGTGTGTAGCAATACACCATATAAACATTTATTCCCACTAAGGAAATATCTCTCCAACAAAAAAAAGAAAAAGGGAGTCACTGAACGCCTACCATGTTAACTGGTTTCTTTCGCAATTTAACAGCCATTACTGCAAGGGCTATCGCGATTGTTGCCCCAATCAAGATTGCTAAGAGAGTTGGCGTTACAAGCATTGGAATCAAGGGAGCCGATGCGAGTCCTATGGTGGGGTCATGTTCCAAGGTGTAGTTGCCAAAGTATGGATAACAAATGAACAATCTTAAGTGACCTCCAGCAGCGATGTATGAAGCAGTGACATTCACGTAATCAACCGTAGCGCCTGTGTCGTCCAGAAGCCTGGCCCATGGGACAAATTCAAGGAAGCCTGAAAAGTTTCCTTCAACCTTTGCGTATTGTACTCTTGTGCGATTTCTAAAGCTACTAGTTACGCGTACTTGTCTTTCGTATTCGTTTTGTGTTTGGTTTTCAGTAACTGGGTAGTAATCATCATTTATACTTGCAGCTTGCATTTGAGATTTCGTTTCAACTGTTTCTTGATATTGATTTTGAACTTCATTTTCCGCGGCACTTATGTCTTCAAGTTTTATTGAAGCCATGTTAATCCATAAAGCTAATCCTGTTTTGTTCACGGGTATTTCAATCTCATTATTCTTGGCAAATTGGTTGATTTTGTCTATGTTCCATTCCCAGTGGCTTACAACAAAGTCAAACTTTAATTGTCCTGCAGCGACTGTGTAATTGTATTCTGGATGGGTTTCATCAGGCGTTTCCATAGTTGTTGTGTTGTAAAATCTGCATCTTATTTGAATATTGTTTTCTGCAAACTGGAATCCAGGATGGCCATATACCTCTGTGAGGGTGAAGTTGAAGGACCAGTAAGAGGAAACTCCGTCAACTACTAGTTCCGGTGGTGCAAGAGTCCAATTGCATGCACTGAAGGGTAGAAAGGCGCGATGTAAACCAAGTAAGAGTCCAAGAAACTGGTTGACAGCCCAGTTATATCCCCAATTACCATATCCATATCTAAAACGCAGCTTCGGCTCAATATAATCCTTCCACGCTATCGCATTTATAGTATCGTTGTCCGCATTCAACCGTCTTTGGTAATATGGCTTGTCAAGCAAGAGATATTCGATTACTCCTTTGAATTTCACCACGTATATAGTGCTGTTATCGTTTGTGTACCACCATAAGAACATTGGTTTCTTACCGCTCGCTGGGAAAATAAGTGTTACCAAAGGAGTTTCAAATTTATACCATATGTTTCTCCATTGCGGATCAATTTCTACATTCCCGGATGTTTCGCCATTCTCTTCAGCGTTTGCGGCTGGCATTATGATTGCAAACGTAGACAGCGATAAAAGCAATGTCAAACTCAAAGCCAATATTTGATTTCTTTCAATTTTCATGGTTTTTCACCGAAAATAATCGTGTAAAACGGCTTATTAAGAAAATCGTTTCGAAAAAACCCGAATACTGCTATTTCAGAGTTCTAGAAAACTCGAACTTTACGAGAAACGCCCCAGTATGAATAGCACTGCCATGTTCAAGTAGATGGCTGTTAGGCTTATGACTATGCTTCTGTCAAGCCTTATTCCTTTTCCAAAGCAGAAAGCAGCAGAGATCAATAGCAGAGTCCATATTTGCAGAGGTATCAAAACGAATTGCAGAACCATGTGTAAATAAGCTATGCTGAGATTTGGGAAAAATGCGAAGATTACCATGTAAATGTATGGATAAACTGCTAAAGGCGCAGCCGCTAAACCGACACATGTGAAAAGTTGAAGGTCGTTTCCAACACGCCGGTAAAGCAAATAAGTGAAGAGCTCTGCGAAAAGAAACAATCCAACCCAGCTGAAAACAAATAACGCCATTATGCTATTGAAATTATAAGTGGCGTATGGGAAATAAAAAAACATTAGAGGCTCGAGGTCAGCATAGGCTGCACCTAAAGCGCCGATAAGGAGTATGACGATTGAAACTGGTAAAAGTTTTAAGGGTTTGGCTGTTTTGGCGAAAAAAGGCGAGAGAAAAATCCATTTTCCAACACGGTGGCTGAAAGTTTCGCTTATTTCTAAGGTTGCTGGAACGTTGCCCTCTTTTAAGATTCTGTAAAGCATTTGTCCTCGATCATTAAGCTTGTACTTGCGCTGTTTGTCCTGTGTTATGAAGTCTGAGAGCATGTCCAAGTGATAGTAGACTGTGCCAACACCTAAGCCTAAAGTTTCTCTCAATTCTTTAAATCCAATTTTTTCTTGTGTGCCTAAAATCTCGATTATTTTTCTGCGTGCTGGGTCTCTAAGTAAAGTGTAATAGCGAGATAAATCTTCCATTTAGGCGTGTTTCTCCGTAATTCTTGACACTTGTCTTATGACCATATTTAAAATTTCTTATTTCCTAGCTGCTATTAACACGCTTCTTGAGGATGTGCTCTTCTTTTTAGAATATTGCTTCGTTGGGAATAGTTGCTTTATCTCGAGAAAACATCGTTCAATTGTGGAAAGGAGAGGTCTCGAACTCGGTTACTAGGAGATAGACTTGCCTATAAAATTGGAAGAGCTGAAACGTTCCAAAGCGGTTTATCTACTTTTTTCCATACCACTCATTCTGGCTTATGTTTCTTGGCAGTTCTTTCCATTATTCGCCGACTGGCTCGTAACGCGGGTTTTTGGGTACAACGTGACAGCGCAGCCGTCAAATTGGCTTTGGTACTCGATTGTGTTCTTTTTCTATAGTTGGTACATATTCTTAGCCATTGGCATTGCAGGAGTTTGGGCGGTTGCTGCTTGGATTGCAAAAATTCGGCGAAACAATGTCAAGGGGTTATACTATCCTATGGTTTCTCTTATTGCTCCAGCTTACAACGAAGAGCGAAACATTTCACGTTGCTTGGAAAGTCTCTTCAAATGCGCTGAAAACTATCCTGGGCCATGTGAAATCATTGTTGTAGATGATGGCAGTAACGATTGTACTTATGAAGTTGCTTGGGCAACCATAGAAC
>JACAEI010000010.1 GCA_013388905.1 Candidatus Bathyarchaeota archaeon
AAACACAACGTTTAGTCTGGTTGAAAGATGGGGGTCTTGAGGAGTTATCAATAGGTAACCGCTGAAAATAAGAACCAGAAAGCCGCATGTGATCATCAACCCGCTTAATTTTGAACCAAGTCTTCGGACAGTATTGTAAACTTTGAATCGTTCCTCTTTTACCGTGTTTTTTAAAAGGTGTTTTTCTTCTCCTTCAGATATCTTAATCACCTCCTTTTCTTGAAATATTGAGCAAACCAGCAATCAGATAAACTACGCTGACAAGGACAGCAACCCAGAAAAGCAACGAAATCATGTTTTGGAGCATTGGCAAGGAACCTGATATTATCAGGTAGGCAAGCAATGCTGAAAATGTGCTTATGCCAAGATTCATTCCACCTACAGCGAGACAGACGCGGTAGTGTCCTACCATTCTTAAGTAGTAGGCTATTAATCCAAAAATAAACAGTTGCGCACCTATAAATAATGTGCTTGGTTCCAAAAAGAAGAGCAGCAACAGTGATGTACCAATTCCTAAGATAGGCGTCAAAGGATATAGCGGAACCTTAAATGGCCTATGCATATTTGGTTTATCCCTTCGTAACTTAATTAATGAGAGATTTACAAAGACGAAACCGATTATGAAGCCGAAATCAGTGGCGTAAGTAACAAAGTTAACGATTCCCATCGCCGCAAATGCTGCAGTAAAGATTGAACCTAAAAGAACCGCTATCCAAGGAGTGCAAAACTTTCTGTGAAGGTTGAAAAAACTTTTTGGGAAATAGCCGTCCCTAGCCAAAGCATAAGCGACTCTTGAATGAGCCATCGTGGAAGTGTTAACCGACGACAAAGCAGCAATTATTCCAGCAAGTGTAATTATGCCAGTGCCGAGATATCCCATAAACTGTCCAGCAACATATGCCAGAGGTGACGCTTGACCGGCTAAACTTTCTGGCGGTACAATCTTAAATATAACATAGGCAATTGCGGTGTAGATGAAAATCAAAGCGAAGCTTGAGAGTAATATGGCTCTTGGAATGGTTTTTCCCGGCTCCTTGATTTCTGCTTGTGCAACCGCTATGGCTTCCCCTCCCAAGTATACTACGAACATGAAGGCTGAGGCTCTTAGCACTCCTAAGAAACCTTCTGGTGCTCGAAGCTCGAAAGTGCCAAAACCTTGACTGGTAAAGAAACCCCAAAAAATGAATATTCCCAGAATAGCCAGCAAAATCAAAACCAACACAGTTTGGGTTAATCCAGTCTCTTTTACGCCTTTAATGTTTATCACAGTGAATATTGCGACAGTTATAACAGCGATTAATGGCACATTTATTGTTGGAATGATGTAGGATACTATAGTAGCAAATCCCACGGAGGAAAAAGCGGCATAAAACATGTTGCTTATCCATTCAAACCAGCCTGTCGCAAATGATAAGAAGCCGCCAAAAGATGCTTTGGCAAACGTGTATTCGCCACCGGCACTCGGAATAGCAGCGCCGAGTTCGGCATAACTGAGCATTGTGAATAGGTTTATGATTCCACACAGAACCATGGCTATTACGAGAGCGGTGCCAGCAAGAGTTGCAGCATAGCCTAACGTTACAAAAACACCAGCACATATAGCGCCACCTATTCCCATCATCGTTGCTTGAAGAAGCCCAAGTTCTCTTTTAAGACGAGGCTTTACCATTCATAATTCTCCCTTATTTTTCTCCGCGGATAAGAAGTAACCCACTTAAAATTGAAAACACGCTGAAAATTAAGGATAGAAACATGTAGAGGTAAACTTCTTCCGAAGTTATGGCTAATGTTTCGCGTGTTGATGGACTTACGTATATTATGAAGGAGAAAACTGATGCCAGCACGCCTAATACGCACTGAAATCCTCCGACAAACCGTGAAAATATTCTCCTAACATTTGTCATTTGATCATCACCAACGGGCCATAACTACTGCTGCAATCACGTCCAGTAAGCCTATGGCTATCATTGCCATGTCGAAAATAAGAAAATATTTGTCTTCAAGCAACATGCCAGCGTTAAAATAGCCTAAAAAAGCCAAAACGGCTAAACCCAAAAGAAATATCCCTGCTAATAATAGAAAGCCGCCAATCATTGCCACAATCTTTGAAAGACTTCGTCTTTTACGATTCAAATTTTTCACTCTAAACCTTACATCAATCAAAATTAATCTATATAACAATTTAGTCTCCAAAAGAAGCATCATGGAAATATCTAAAATAGTTGCTTCTAAAAAGAGTTTACTATTTCTATTAACGATGGCTAATAGAACATTTTTGTTGGGCTAAAGTTTTTGGTTGAAGCTGATATTATTGTGTGGTCTGGGAGGCTGTTAAACGAGTGGCGCGTAGTTTACGGTTTTATTTGTGGATTGTTTTCATATTCTCATTCACTCTTGCCATAATAATTAGAGTTATTGATGCATACATGCAAGGTGATATTTGGTTAGCGCTTAGTCGACGGTCCGACGTGGGTTGGCCAGCAGCTCAAATTCTTGCGCTCACAGCATTAGCAAGCCTCATTTACTTGTGTTATTTTGCCAGAACCCGAGCCAAAGAAAAGAAGATTAACGATCCTGGTGAGAGACACTAAAAGAATATAGATGGATATTAGGAAAAGAAACTCGTCGAAGCTGGGTTTGAATTTGTCCGTTACAGTGGAAAAGACGAATTGGCTATATATCGGAAAAGAAAGTAGAATATTCCAGTGGGCCGGTAGTCTAGCTCGGTTAGGACATCCGCTTGACGTGCGGAAGGTCACCGGTTCAAATCCGGTCCGGCCCACCAAAACAGATAAGAACGTGAATGAAAAGTGTGAATGTATGCCTTCGGAAATAACTGAACCAGAAAAGTTCATTGAAATAAGTGGACGCGCTGAATACTGTGCAGTGAAACGGTTACGGAACGTTGTGAAGTTGAAGTTGCGTACGCCGAGACAGCTTTATACTTTGAAGGTTGAGCCGTTGAAGGCTGAAGAAATCATAAAGAAGCTTCAATGCGAAATTCGCGAAATATAACTGCGACTATTTTTTTATGCGCTTTACGATTCTTTGTGCGATTTCTTGTGCTGTTATTGCGTCTTCAACCGTTACTTGTGGTTTCTTTTTGTGCAATATGCAGTCTATGAAATGTTCGTCCAGTTGACGGTGACCCCAAACTCTTGTGCCTTTCACTTCCAAATTAAATTCTTGCGGTTTTTCATCTGCTCCATATAGAAGTATTTTGTCCACATTGATAGCGTGAAGAACATTTGTATTATCGCCATATACTTCTAGTCGACTGATGCTTGCTGAAGGCGTAACTGAAGCGCCATAATGAAGCGAACCCACAATGCCGTTTGCAAATTTTATCACGCCCATCGTGTTATAGCCATAAATTCCACCGTACTTTTCAATTCGTGGATAGTTAACCATCCATTCGACTTCACTTATCTCGCTTTCGAACATCCAGCGAAACATGTCAAGAGACCAAACAGAAAGCGTAAAATCTGGATAGCCGCCGCTTTTTTCGATGTCCCATGCCCACGATCCAGCAGGCCACTGTTCAGCCAAACTCTTTGCTGGGATGAATTCTCGGAAGTGAATAGCTATTGGCTTGCCTATTGTTCCTGCCTTAATCATCTCTTTTACTTTGAGATAAATCGGCGCGAAACGGAAGTTTAAAACAGGCATCAGAAGCACACCTGCTTGCTTGGCAGCTTTCTGCAATTCTCTAACTTGCTCTATTTTTGGTGCTATAGGCATCTCGCATAGTACATGCTTGCCCTTTTTAATGGCTTTCATGCTTGAGTCATAGTGCAAAGGCGTCGGAACAGACAAAACAACTGCATCCAGCTTTGGGTCTTCCAGCAACTCGTCATAATCCAAATAATATTTCACTTGATACTGTTCGGCGAGAGGTTTTACACGTTTTTCTGTTCTAGCGCATAAGGCGATTAATTCAGAGTCTTCGATTTTTTTGAAACTGGGTACATGTGCTGCTCCGCCTACAAATCCAACTCCCACAACTGCAACTCCAACTTTGTCTGGCATAAATTTTTCACCTAGTTGATTTCCTTCAAATACGCATCAATCATATAAAATAGTTACGCTTTATGCCACACATAATCTAAACATTGTTTTTCTGAGAAAACGTAAATAAGTTTCCATGAACTAACCAGAATGAGGAAAACACAGTGAAGATAGCCGTTTGTGGCAAAGGCGGCGTCGGCAAAACATTAATCGCTGCTGGAATAGCATACTGCTTCGCCGATAAAGGCTTAAAAACAATCGCAATAGACGCTGACCCTTCACCAAATCTAGCCTTAACACTCGGCTTGCCAATAGAAAAGGCAAGCAAAATTTTGCCCATTTCCGAAAACAAAGAGTTAATCGAATCCAAAACTGGCACTGAATATTCGGGCATTTATCGGCTTTCCTTTACAGTAGACGATATTGTCAGAGAATATTCTGTGCAGACTCCTTTTGGCGTGAACCTAATTGTTATGGGTACTGTTAAATCGATGGGTTCTGGTTGCACTTGCCCAGCTAATGCTGTAATTCGCTCTTTACTTCGCCATTTAGTAGTTGAGCGAGACGAAGCCGTTATCCTCGACATGGAAGCAGGCGTAGAGCATCTGGGCAGAGGAACAGCAAAACACGTAGACACAATGCTAATTGTTGCAGACGCAAACGTAAAAGCGCTTGAAACAGCCAAGCACATCCGCGAATTAGCATCGAAAGCTGACATCAAAAGTGTTTTTCTCGTTGGAAATAAAATAGTCAGCGAGATTCAGAAGGGCACTATAGTAAAGTTTGCTGAAAATAATGGTTTACAAATTTTAGATTTTGTGCCCTTTGACCAGAAGGTTATGGAGGCTGAAATGCAGGGGGAAACTCCACTTAAATATAAAGAATCCAATGCTATGCGTATAATAGGCAAATTATCCTTGAAACTCTTGTCAAAGGAGCAGCAGGCAAAATGAAGACACTTGTTACAATAGGTCGTGGTGGAACTGGAAAAACAAGCTTTGTAGCTTTAATGACTAAATACCTTATTGAAACAGGCAATACGCCGCTACTTTTGGTGGATGCTGATCCAGACCAAAACTTGGCTGAAATGGTTGGCATAGACCTGAAAGAGGAAGGGAAAAAGACAATCTCAGAGCTACTCGTTGCAACTTTCTTAGAAGAGGGTGGAACAACAGTTGGCATTCCACCGACTGAACGTATCGAAAACAAAATCTGGACTTACGGTATGTATGAAAGCAACTTTTTCGATTTCATGGCTCTCGGGACTAAGTGGGTTGAAGGATGCTATTGCATGCCAAACGCCGCATTGAAAGGCGCCTTGGAATCCTTAACTAAAACCTACAAATATGTGCTTATAGATTCTCCAGCCGGCTTAGAGCATCTAAACCGCAGAATCACATCAAAAGTTGACGACATCTTCGACATTATCGACCCGTCTAAAAAATCTTTTGATCATGTTGAACGTGCATACCACATTGCCCAAGAGGTCAAAATCAGCTTCAAAAACTTCTATGTTGTAGGCGGTTTCAGGTTCCCAGCAGACTTGGAAGAACAAGCTAGAAAAGCCTTAAGGTTCGAGTTTTTGGGGAAAATAGCCCATGACAACTTGGTTGAAGAGCATGTTTTGGCTGGAAAAACTTTGCTTGATTTGCCTTCTAATTCTCCGGCTTACGCTTCTGCCAAGATGATTATGCAAAAAGCCGGCTACGTCAAACGTTAACTGTGTTTCAATATGTCAGTTATAGCTCATGCTTAATAGAAATGTATTCTAGAAAACTTAAAATTAAACAATGATAAACTAATACTTCTAAACCTTTGGGTTGTGCCTATACTTTGAGCAAAAAAGGTGTGCACGTTAAAGTAGATGAGCTAAAGACTGATGTTGGTCTTTTTAAGAATCTTGAACTTTCAGTTGGCAGAATTATTGAAGATAAATGGACTGAACCAATGGGTCCAACTCCTTTTCCAGAGATAACCACTATAAGAGATTGGGACATGAAACTACTTCAACGCTACAAACCCTTCTATTTGCCTTACTGTGATGTCTGTTGCCTTTGTACATTCGGCAAATGCGACTTGACTGCAGACAAACGAGGCGCTTGCGGATTAAACATGGCAGATCAACAGTCACGTATAGTTCTTCTCGCGTGTTGTATTGGTGCTGCTACGCATATTGCACATGCAAGACACTTGGTGGAACATCTTATTGAAAAATATGGGCGTAACAGTCCCATCAATATAGGTGGCTTGAACATAGACATTGAAGCACCAGTGACAAGACTAGTTTGCGGCGTTAAACCAGAAAAACTGAAGGATTTAGAAGAAGTTCTCGAATATTGCGAAAAGCAAGTTACGCATCTTCTTTCGGCAACTCACACGGGACAAGAAGGAAGCAACTTCGATTTTGAGTCAAAAGTTTTGCATGCGGGAATGGTGGATCAAGTTGGCATGGAAGTCGCTGACATAGCACAAGTATCAGTTCTGGGGTTTCCGAAGGCAGATCCAGAAGCGCCATTAGCGGATTTAGGTTTCGGCATAGCAGACGTATCAAAACCTACAATTCTGGTTATTGGTCATAATGTGCCATCTTCTGTCGGGATAATTGATTACTTAACGGATAAAGGTTTGTTGGGAAAGGTTGAAGTTGTTGGTATATGCTGTACTGCCCATGATATTACTAGATATAGCTCTATGGCTAAGATAGTTGGACCGATATCTTGGCAGTTGCGTTACATTCGTAGCGGATTAGCAGACCTGATTGTGGTAGATGAGCAATGCATCCGAGCAGACACTTTAGCTGAAGCTCAAAAAGTCAAAACGCCCGTAATTGCTTCTAGTCCCAAAAACTGCCTCGGTCTCGAAAATAGAACTGAAAGTTCGTCAGAACAATCAATAGCAGATTTGGTTGAGGGAAAAGTTCCTGGAGTGTTAATTCTAGATTCAGACAAAGTTGGAGAAGTCGCAGTTGAGACTGTGATGAAAATCGCACCTAAAAGAAACAAGTTTAAGGTTATTCCAAAAATCGAAGAAATAATCGAAGCAGCTAAAGAATGCACAGAATGCAACGAATGTAGGCGCGCATGTCCAAACGACCAATCTATACCAGACGCCATGAAGGCGGCAGCCAAAGGAGACCTTAATCCACTGGCTGAAATTTTGGATAGCTGCGTTGGGTGCGCAAGATGCGACAGCGCTTGTCCCAACGACTATCCTCTACACAGCTTTATTGTTAAGGCTGGGGAAGAGAAACTGTGGAATGAAAAATTCAAGATGCGTGTCGGGCGAGGAGCAATTCAAGATGTGGAAATAAGAAATGTCGGCCAACCAATAGTTTTTGGCGAAATCCCAGGAGTAGTTGCGATTGTAGGATGCTCAAACTATCCTCAAGGTGGAAAAGAAGTTGCCGAAATAGCTGAAGAATTCGCAAAACGTCGATTTATCATAGTCACCTCGGGCTGCGCAGCCATGTCCATGGCAACCGTGAAAGATGAGGAAGGAAAAACTCTATACGAAAAATATTCCGGCACATTTGACGCCGGCGGCATCCTTAATGTAGGCTCTTGCGTGTCTAACTCTCACATAGCTGGAGCAGCAATCAAAATTGCAAACATTTTCGCCAAAAGAAAATTACGCGCCAACTATGAAGAGATTGCCGATTACATATATAACAGAATAGGTGCCGTTGGTTTGGCTTGGGGCGCCTATTCTCAAAAGGCAGCTTCAATCGCAGCTGGCTTTTGGCGTCTTGGGGTGCCAGTAATTGTAGGTCCTCATGGTTCAAAGTATCGTCGCATGCTTCTAGGAAGAAAAGACAAGGAAGAAGATTGGTATGCATATGATGCGAGGACAGGCGACAAAGTCTACGTTGGCCCTGCTCCTGAACACCTTTTCACTGCAGCTGAAACCAAAGAAGAGGCAATTGTGCTTATAGCAAAGCTTTGCATGCGACCAAACGACACAAGCAAAGGACGTGCCATAAAACTTACCCATTACATTGACCTTCACAAACGCCTTTACGGTGTCATGCCAAACGATATCCACCTCTACGTCCGCAATAACGCTGACATACCAATCACTATGAAAGATGATATTCTCAAAATCTTGGAAGAGAAAGGATGGAAAGAAACACGCATTCCAGATCCAACGCTTCTTCCTAGGCTTATCAGAAAAACTAAAGGTGAATGAATATGGGTTTGAAGGAAGAACCGTGGCAGAAAGCCGAAATCGCTGGTCCCAAAAAAGCCTTGCTTATCTTAAAACCAGAGGTTGTTGCTACAATGGTGAAGAGGGCTAAGCGTCCGCTTATGGTTGTTGGACATTTGGCTGCTGAAGATTATTCTGAAGATGCCAAAATGATTGACTACGCTATACGCATAAGCAATACTGCTGGGATACCCGTTGTCGCGACAGCCCATGTAGTAAGCGAATTTATCAAAAGAGGTTTCTATTCAGCGGCTTACATGCCTGCCATGGACATAGGTGACCGACTTGCAGATTCGGAATGGAAGGGTTTAGACGGAAATGGACCATACGATTTGGCATTGTTTATGGGCTTACCCTACTACATGGAATTCGTCATACTGTCTGGGCTAAAGCACTTCTCCACAAATCTTAAAACCATAAGCCTCGACAGATTTTACAACCCTCACGCATCATGGTCATTTCCAAACCTTTCAATTAAGGATTGGAAAGACAATCTAGAAATCATAGTGAACAAGCTTGGAGGAAACTAGGAAATGTCAATGTTTAAAGACATACCAGTCGACGTGGGCGTAATCTACGAAGGCGAAAGAATCCGCAGAAACGACATGTACGTGGAGTTTGGCGGACCAGATATTAAAGAGAAATTTGAACTGGCAAGAGTGAAAAAACCCGAAGAAATTGAAGATGGGAAAATAACCATAGTTGGACCTGACCTGAAAGACATGCAGGAGGGCAAAAGCTACAGTTTCGGCATCCTTATTGAAGTTGCTGGTCCACAGCTTGAACCAGAACTTGAAGGTGTTATCGAAAGGCGCATACATGCCTACTGCAATTTCATTGAGGGTTTCATGCACCTTAACCAGCGTTACGACATTTGGATGAGATTGAGCAAAAAATCGTTCCAAAAAGGCTTAAACTCCTTTGAATACATCGGAAAAGTTTTGCATAGACTTTTCAAGAGCGAATTGCCCATAATTGAAAAGATGCAGGTTACCTTCTTCACGGATCAGGAGAAGGTGAAGTCGCTGTATGATGAAGCTTTAAGAATTTACGATGCAAGAGACGCTAGGGCACGGGGGCTTAAAGACGAGGAAGTTGACAAGTTTTACGGTTGTGCTCTATGTCAGTCTTTTGCTCCAACTCACGTATGTGTAATTACACCTCAACGTTACTCTAACTGTGGCGCTATAAGCTGGTTTGACGGAAGAGCCGCCGCAAGTATAGACCCGAAAGGACCTGTATTTACTATTGAAAAAGGGGAGATGCTTGACGCTGAAAAAGGAGAGTTCTCGGGTGTCAACGAGGCTGTTAAGAAGAAGTCTTTGAGCGAAATTACTAGAGTTTGGCTTTACACAGGCTTTGGTTATCCGCACACTTCATGCGGCTGTTTTGAAGGTGTAGCCTTTTACATCCCAGAAGTGGACGGTTTCGGCATAGTTCACAGAGGCTATAAAGAAGTTTCGGTTAACGGTTTAGCATTTTCAACAATTGCTGATTCTACGGCGGGCGGGCGCCAAGTAGATGGTTTTCATGGAATATCGATTGAGTATATGCGTTCGCCAAAGTTTTTGCAGGCTGACGGAGGCTGGAAGCGTGTGGTTTGGTTGCCGAAAGAGGTGAAGGAAAGGGTTAAAGACTTCATTCCAGCAGAGCTTGTAGACAAAGTTGCGACTGAAGAGGACGCGAAAACAGTTGACGAGTTGAAGGCTTTTCTAAAAGAGCATAACCATCCCGTTGTGGAACACTGGAAAGAAGAGGCAATAGCTGTAGCAGAGGCTGTGCCTGCTGAAACAGGAGAAGAAGTGCCTACAATGCCAGTTGTCACCGCAGCGACTTTGCCTTTGACGGCTGGCGGTTTCAAAATCATTCTGAAAGATGCAAAAATCTACGCTAAGAAAGTCATAATTCGTTCAGAAAAAAGCGAGAAAAAAGGTGAAAGTGTTGGCAAAAAGTGAAAAAGACGAAGCGGCTTTTGGTTTGAAACTCAGTCCGCGTTTACTTGAGCTTCTAGCGAAGCTTCAGGAAATCGAACTTGAAGATTTCGAGATGAATGTTGGAGATTTAGAGATTTGGATTCAACCAGGCACTGTGGCTGCTCCGTCTGTTGCTGTGCCGAGGATGGCTCCGCCTGTAAAGGCTAAGCCTATGCAGATAATTGAAGCCGAATTTGTTCCACCTATTGAGTCTTATTCTGGTAAGGTTGTTGAGGTTACACTTGGTGCTACTAAGAAGAAGGGTGGAAGCCGCGGAAAAACTGTCATTATTGGAGGCGAAACTGCGCCGCCGTTTTACACTTTTGAGCAACCTATGCCTCATCCACCTGTCATTTCTGTTGATGTTTTTGACATGAAAGTGCCTTTGGCGAAGGCTGTAAAGATGCATGTGAAAGATGTTTTGGAGGATCCTGCGGCTTGGGCTAAATTAGCGGTTAAGAAGTTTGGCGCTGACTTGTTAACTGTGCATTTGATTAGTGTGGATCCGCTTGTTAAGGATGCTTCGCCGAAGGACGCTGTAAAGACAGTGGAGGAGGTTGCGCAGGCTGTTGATGTGCCCTTAGTGATTGGAGGTTGCGGAGATCCTAAGAAGGATGCAGATGTTTTTGAGGCGATTGCTGAAACTTTTGCTGGAGAACGTTTCCTAATAAGTTCAATTACCAAGGACATGGATGTTGAACGTTGCGCCAAATTCATTAAGAAGCATGGGCATGTGGCTTTGTCTTTCACGCCTATGGATTTGAATTTAGCTAGGGAGCTTAACCGCATCTTGTATGATTATCTGCCGAAAGAGGATATTGTTATGGATTTGACTACAGCCGCTTTGGGCTATGGTTTGGATTATGCGTTTACTAATATGGAGCGTGCTAGGCTTGCGGCTTTGATGGGTGACCCAGAACTTGCGCATCCAATGTCTTCTGGGACTACTAATGCATGGGCTGCTCGTGAAGCTTGGTTGGAGATGGCGCCTGAGTGGGAGCCACGTGAGTTGCGTGGTCCTTTGTGGGAGGTGACAACTGCCTTGACGCTTTTACTTGCGGGTGTGGATTTGTTTATGATGATGCATCCAGCTGCGGTGAAGACGCTGAAAGACATTGTTAAACAGCTGTTAGGTGGAAGCGCTGGCAATGCGGATAAGCTTGTTGAATGGGTTTCCATGAAAACTTAGGTTGTGCAGAGCATGAGTGAAAGAGAAACTAAAGCGAAAGGTGGTATTCGAGAATTAAGCCCTATTGACGTATATAAGCTTCTTCCAAGGACGAACTGTAAAGAATGTGGTGAAGAGAATTGTATGGCTTTTGCTACGAAGCTTGTTAACCGCGAGGTTTCGCTTGAGCAGTGTCCGCCTTTGCTGAAGAAGGAGAACGAGAAAGCGTATAAGCAGTTGAGGGAACTGCTGAAGCCGCCGATTCGAGAAGTTGTTGTAGGCGTTGGCGACCGCGCTGTTAAGCTTGGCGGTAAACTGGTTATGTATCGTCATGAATTTACGTATTTTAATCCAACTGCCATTGCGATTGATGTTACTGATGAGATGAGTGAAGATGAAGTGTTGGATAGGATAAAACGAACTGAAAACTTTTGTTTTGAGTATATTGGGCAGATTTTGCGACTTGACATGGTGGCTGTTCGCTCGACTTCGAATGATCCGGACAAGTTTAAGGCTCTAGTTAAGAAAGTGGCTGATAATACTAATTTGCCATTAATTTTGTGTTCATTGAATGCTAATGTTTTGGAGGCAGGTTTGATGGCTACTCCGAAGGCAAGACCGCTTTTGTATGCTGCAACCAAGGATAATTGGCGTGAAATGGCTGAACTTGCGTTGATGTATAACTGTCCATTAGCGATATTTGCGCCAGGCGATTTGAAGTTGTTGCGGTCTTTGGCGAAGACGCTTATTGCGTATGGTGTTGAAGATTTGGTTTTGGATCCAGGCGCGTTTGCTGGTGATGGTTTGGCGGATACCTTGAACAATTTTACTATGATTAGGCGGGCATGCTGTAAACGTGGCGATGAGCTTTTGGGTTTTCCGCTTTTGGGTGTGCCTATGACTGTTTGGATGGAGAAGGGCGATGTGCCTGAGGAAGTTGTGAAGTGGAAAGAGGCTTATGTTGCGGCGATGTTGATTGTGCGGTATGCAGATGCTGTTGTGATGCATAGTGTGGATGGTTGGTCGCTTTTGCCGGATGTTGTTTTGCGTCAGAACATTTACACCGATCCTCGTAAGCCTGTGGCTGTTGAGCCAGGCTTGAAAGTGTTTGGTTCACCTGACGCTAACTCACCTGTGATGTTTACGACGAATTTTGCTTTGACATATTATACCGTTGCTTCGGATATTGAGAATGCCAAGGTGAATGCATATTTGTTGGTTGTGGATACGGAAGGCATAGCTGTAGACAGCGCAGTAGCGGGCAGAAAGCTGACAGCGGAAAAGGTTGCGGATGCAATTAAGGCTTCTGGAATTGAAGGGAAGGTTAAGCATCGGAAGCTTATAATTCCGGGCAAGTCTGCACGCTTAAGCGGTGAAATTGAGGAGTTAAGCAGCTGGCAAGTGCTCGTGGGGCCAAGAGATTCTTCGGAGATACCAAAGTTCCTACTGGAGAAATGGCAGAAACAAACTTAATTTTTTTTCTACTGAAGTGTTTTGGTTTAGAATCGTTCTTTTTTCCATATGTTGTATGGGCATTGGTTCCAGCAGTAAGTGCTTCTCTTGAAGATGCAGTTTTGACATTCAGTTCTGTCAAAAAGCCTACGTCTACTCACAAGTAGCTTCACATTTAATATAATAGGCCTGCTTGCACTTCTAGTTTGCGTTCGAGTACCTTAGCGGACATTTTCTGCAATTTCCTCATTTTTGTAAAACTTTGTAGAAACGTTTCTAGAAGTAGGAGAATGTTTGCAAATGAAAAAAATCAACTTTAGCCATTTTGTTATTGATTGCGTTGAGTCTACTTGGTCCTATGGTGTTAAAAGCCAGAGTTTCTGCAGCCAAACCAGGATATACAATAAACAACTATAGAGCAATTACAATCCCAACAGTAGATGGCAGCTGGACAACTGCAGATGAATGGACAGATGCTGAAGAAAAAGAATTGGATGGCAGCTTGGCAGTGTATTTCAGGCTAAAATACAGGCTCCTAAGTGGAACAAGCTACCAGTTTATTCTCATCGATTTTCTTAATGATACAACAGATGACTCGGGCGATGGATGGATGATATGTATAGACGCACACCATGACGGAGGCGGCGCCCCGCAACCAGACGACTACCGGATTTCCCTTACAGGACATTGCATTTCAGGGCTACATGTGTATAAGGGAACTGGTTCAGATTGGGTTGAGACAACAGACTTCAATTGGGGAACTGACCTAGTAATAGTGAATAATATTAATCCGTCACCACATCTCAGTACTCCGCATTGGATATGTGAATTTAAGATAAACGCCACATGGTGTGATCTGTTAAATGATTACACTATCAGAGTTGTTGCATTTGACGCAAGTGGTGGAGGCAACCAAGTGTGGCCAAACTCCACCAGCAATGTCCCAGATGACTGAGGTCAAACAATAACAATATTCGGAGAGATTCCAGAGTTTTCGCCTCTGCCATCCCGCTTGTGTTAATTACCGCAACATTGTCAATAACGCTAGCTTACAAAAGAAAGCATATTCCAAAAAGCCTAGGATAACCTCCCCTTTCTTTTTTCTAATTGACTTCTAGATAATTCCAGTTATCGAACCCTAAAGTTGAAAAGCAAATTCAGTCTATTTATAAGGGGGGACTAGGCTCTCGCAGAGAGTCTAGAACCTAATTTGACCAGTCAAAAAGAATTTTGTTTGACCAGTCAAAACTACGGCTAAACTTATATTCAAAGGGTAGTCTCAGCTAAAAGCTAGAATCCTATTATTAAGGTTTCTGTTGTTTGTACTCCTTCAATGCCTCGTATACAATCTGTAATTAAGTTGCCCAATTCCTCAAGCGACTTCGTCTCAACTCTAATCACAAAATCCACACGTCCAAATACGCCATAAATTTCCTTAACACCCTTAATCGCACAAATCTTCTCTTTAACACTCTTCATAAAATTCAGAGTCTCACTCGAACCCACACGAACCAGCACAAACGCTTCCACCATACGTATACACATCCTTCTAGAAGCATAATAACTCATAATATAAATCTCTTACGACACAAAAATACTCATTTGTCCAGCTTAAGATACTTTTTCGGATGGCGATAAATATCAAGAATTCCATCACGACGTCTTCTGGCACTAATGCCATGCTGAAGCAACGTAAAATCTTTTGGCTTGCTAAAAATCTCTACTACGCCATCTGCTCTCTTCCTCTCAACCCTAATACAATTATCCACAATGCAACTCAAAACACATGCGCCACAATAAACACACAAATCCTCAATAATGCCCACATCACCAGCCCGCCAAAACAAAGCATTAGTGGGGCACGCTTTAATGCACAACTTGCACTCAACACCCTTACAAGTGCGCTTATCAATACTAACACTGCCTTCAACAAAAAATTCTTTAACACCTAAAGGCGCTAAAAGCTCCTCTCTATGCTTTTTTTTCGCTTTTTCCGCTGATTCCGTCAAAATCTCAAATATGTCAACCACAGAATCAGCCTTCGACTTACGAGACTTACGCTTTTTAGGCATTACCCTTCATCTTTCAACCAACTATAGATTAGAAAAATAATAATGCACATGAATTATAATTACTTATCCAAAATCCATGGCTTACAAGCCTTCACTAGAAGATTTGTCAAACAAAAGAAATTCCTAATCGTTAGACAAAACCAAACCTCTCATTAAAGGGAAATTAATAACTAAGCGTAATGTCCTCATATACAACTGGTGGAAATGACAGAATGTGCGAATTTAACGTCATACTAAACGGGGAAACAGTTTTCAAAGATGTAGTCTACGCTAAAACCGAAACTAACAATGTAACCGTCAAAAATGTGCTCGGCGAAACCAAACAATTCAAAAACTGCAAAATCATAGAAGTAGACGTAAACGCCACACGCCTGGTCCTAACAAGCATGTAGCCTTATACTAAAGAAGCAAGAAGACCCAACGCTAAACCGAGAAAAATCGGGAACGGCAATCCAGGAAACATACCCTTCTTCTCTAACATTTTAAAAGCCAATAAGCACCCAATCAAAATCCCGATGATAGAAGCTAAACATGGAATAATACCAAAATACAAAAACATATGCCCGGAAAGCATAGAATAAAACGTCAAATCACCCAAACCCATCTGAATATCCCTGAAAGAAAAACTCAAACCGCGTAAACGTTCAAGCCCACTCCGTGCAATTTTACCTACAGGACCATGATAAACAGCAAACACGTCATAAACAGCTAAAAAACCTAGAATCAAAAACGCGCTCAACGTAGGAATTGAAGCGCCCAAAAAAGTGCCCAAGGCTCCACCCAAACCCAGAATCACCAAGTTAGCGGCTTTAGCATGAATCCAAAAAATCACCAAATCTGCTATGATAGTTATAGCTAAAGCCAAAGCAACGACAAAAATTTGTAAGCCAAAAAAATCGAACCGTGAAAAAGCCGCAAACAAATAAACAATCGCAAGCATGAAAACCGCAACTGACAAAACAAAACCAGTAATCCAATTAATCAGCTTATCTCCCTTCCATTTTAAAAGTAAGTATATAATCGACGCGCCCACACCAACAAGAATAACAAAATAGAACGCGTTGCCAAAAGAACCGCTGACACCTTCGGGAAACGGCGTAACATTATACAATTCAATGGCTGAAGTCAAAATCAAAAAAGCACAAAATACACCAAAAAGCAAGCTTACAAGAATAGGCATCAAATGCACAATTTTCGCTTGAAAACTATCACCCATCATTCTCCCTCAAGCTTCGCAACAACCACTTCCACCTTCAAGTAACACTTATTACAGAATAAGCTTTGTTTTCTATCCGTTTCGAAAATCGAATTCGAAAAATACATAACACAAAACGGATTAGAACAATGTCCTAAACCCAATGCATGCCCCAACTCGTGTGCTGCTTCCTTAGTGCTTCTTTCAATGAAAAGCTCCACGTTAGGTTTTTCCCCATGAAACTCTGGCTTAAGTCTCCACAAAGAAATCAAAGCTGCCTTTCCAGGGCATTCGGCTTCTCCAAAAACAAAATTCAGTCCATGAGCAAAAATGTCCACATCCACAATTCCTAGAACAAAGTCAAAATTTTTCTCTTTTTCTGCATAATCGCGAACCTTACTTAAAAAAATATTTGAATGATACTGTTGTCTCTCATTGTCTAAGGCTTCCTCAGGAATCGGCAAAATTTCATTAAACACGGTGCATGTTGCCTTTGGAAAAATCATGTGCAAGTTTTCCTGAACCCTGTTTATCATGGAAGAATCCACATGTCCGATGGGCAAAATTCCAATTTTCATAGTGTCACTCTAAACCTTAACTACGTCACCAGTTTTTGGCGCCATTGCTTCCAATCCTAACTCATTGCGAGCCCATTTTGCTAAAAGTTCACAGTTGCCTTCCGCGCCATGAACTACGAAAACTTTGGGCTTGCCACCTAGTCGTTTCAATGCTTCTTTAAGCTCGCTTGCACCGCAGTGTGATGAAAAATCGAAATGCACAACTCGCGCCTTAACTTTACGCATTTTTCCGTCAATAAGGCATACTCCTTTCTCCAGCAGTTCTCTTCCAGGCGTGCCTGGAATCTGATAGCTCACCAGAAAAATGGCGTTGTGCGCCTTCTTCCCAATTTTAGATAGGTAAAACACAGCTGGACCACCCTTAAGCATACCAGCCGGCGAAATAATCACACCTGGTGTCTTCGTGGCTTTTCTGCGGTCTCTCCATCCCTCAACCCAATCAAGAGAGCGCATTGCATCTGCAAACATTTTGGGGTCTTTGAGAAACTCTTTATAATTCAGCATTATCTTGCTTGCTTCTCGTGCCATCCCATCCATAGTAACGGGATATTCAAAATGATGCGTAGCTAATACACAAGCGATTTCCTGCGATCGGCCAACGCCAAAGGCTGGAACAAGAACTGTGCCTCCTTTTTCTACGGCATTAGTCACTTCGTCTACGAAACTTTTTTCAAGTTTTGAACGTTCTGTATGGTCTTCGTTTGCATAAGTGCTTTCAATAATAACAGCATCTAAGTTGCCGTATTCCATTTTTGCGCCCGTTAAAAGCTTTGTGTCGATGATGTTAAAGTCGCCTGTGTAAAGTATGCGTTTCCCTTGAGCCTCAATCAATATCTGTGCACTTCCAGGAGTGTGTCCAGCATTTAAAAGTTGAAACTTGATGTCTCCAATTTTTTCTTCCACGCCAAAATCAACGTGCTTGTTGCTTCTCATCATGGATCTTAGCTCAAGATATTCAAATGGCAAATAATAACTGGATAAGTGAATAAAATCTGATATGAGTATTTGTGTCAGTTCAAGATTTAGCCTATTTGTATATAAGGGCTTTTTTCCATGAATGTAGAAGATTGGAATGGCGCCTGAATGGTCAAGGTGGCTATGCGTTAGAATAAGTGCGTCAACTTCTTTTGGTGGAATATGCATTGGAAAACCTGGTTCATGGTTTAGCATAACTCCACAATCTAACAAAACCTGCGTTTTTTCCGTCTTAATGGCTACGGATATTCTGCCAACTTCTTGCGCCCCGCCTAGAAACTTTACCTGCAATCCGTTCATTTCTTTTCATCTGCTAATGCAGTATCATGCATAGTGCTATTTTAAAAATGTATTGACTTTCCAGCCGAGGTAACTCTAACAAAACCTTTCTTTATAGCTTTTAAAATCTCGTCAATATTAGAAGAAGCTTGAATCTCCGTGTAGGCACTCCATAACTCATCTATCTGATGGGCATCGCTACCAGCAATACCCGGCAAATTCATTTCCTTTGCCAAGTTTTGAGCCAACTTGTTCGCGTTAGACGCTGATGAACCGTTTAAGACTTCTACAGCGTCAAAAGTGTACTTTTTAGCTGAATCGCCTAAGCCGTAAGCTCTGTATGGATGAGCAACAATGGCTATAGCTTGTCTTTCCTTTGCAAAAGCGAGGATATTTTTAACTGTCCACGGTTCATGTGGCAATTCTGTAACTCCCAAAACTATTATGTCGCCGCCTGCTGCGCTTATTTCAACTCCTGGAATTATTATGATATCTTCGTATGCAGAAGCCAATTCTCGTACTTTGTAGTATCCTTCGACTGTGTTGTGGTCTGTTATCGCGACAGCTTTTATGAGCGAATGTGCATGGAGTCTGTCTACTATGGTTTTTGGAGGGATTGACGCATCTGCCGAGTATTTCGTGTGAACGTGCAAATCAGCGTAGATCATGGTAATTCACTCTGTGGTTTGCGAAAATGTTGTAGAAGGTGGTTAAAGTGGTCTACTTCTGTTCTGTCTATGAAGACTTGCCTCCTTAGATGTGGATTGAACTTTTGTTTTCTGAGTGAATGGGAACTTTTTTACTCATGCATTAGCACGTTCTAGCTTTCTTGCTTCTTTTTTATTTAAAATCCTAAGTTTGATGTTTTTTTGCTTGCAAACTCTTTTGCACGCTCTGTAGATAGTTTTGTTCCAGTTTTCTGGGTCGCTTATGAGTATGACTGTTTTGTAGTCTGTGCAGTCTATGTAATCCGCAATTTGGTTGGCTACATATGCTATTGTTTCTTTATCTAGCGGTGTTGCTGTTTCATGTTGGGACAGTGGATACACCTCGTCAAGCTCCAACGGGATTACGCCAAAAGGTGCTGCGTAAAAGCAAACGTGAATCTTAACTGGTTTCTCTTTAAGCGAATGTAAAATGTCCTTGACTTCTTTTGATTTGTGAAAAGGCTTCATTCTAGTTTGAGGTATGAGCAAGAGAATTCTGGCTTCTTTTGGTTTGGAATATCTTTCCTTTATGAGTCTTCTGTGGCGAACAATTTCTGGACGAGTAAGTCCAACGGAATTGAAAAAGAAGAGTCCACTTTTTTTAGTTAGCGGAGCATGCTTTTCTATATAATCCTCGTAGTATTTCAGCCGTTTCACTGCTTGGAGCAATGCTGGGTGTCCATGTGCTCTCATTTCCAAGTGCTCCCATAATCTGCCATCTTTTATGACTTGCTTTATACGTTTCAGCTCTGCCATGCACACGTAGAGGTTGTGCTCAGCAAGGAAGACTTGTTTTTCTGTTTGAGTCATTTTTAGTGCTTCTTTCGGTGCGGTTTTGATGCATTTTGGGCATGTGCATGGAAAATATTCAAGCTCGTTTAGTCTCCATGTGCCGGTTTCTGTCATGTAGCGATTTTGTCGGGCATAAATAGCGTAGGCTGCTGAATCGAAAAGGTCGCATCCAAGGGCTACTGCTAAAGAAAACATGAATGGGTGCCCTGCTCCAAAAAGGTGAAGCGGTCTTTCAAGGGGTAGATTTATCTTAGCAGTCATAATCATGTCAACAAGAACATCAAAGCGATAACACTCCATAACTTCTGTAGGGCTACCTAAAGCATGTATTTCAAATGGCAGTTTTCCCATTTTTTTAGCGGATTTGGCTACAAGATTTAGATAGCGACCTCCTTGAACTGGACCTACCCAGAGAATGTCATCTCTAGTTTTAATTGCGAAGAAATCTCTGGCTCTCTTCAATGTTTCTTCCACTGTTTGCTCTGCATGCACTTCGGAAACTTTCCAGCCTGTCGGTATGTCCAGAATTGTGGCTATGTCTGAGCCTATACGTTCTTGATATTCTACTATTTCTTTTGGTGTAGCCTCTATGTCGCCATATACTAAGATTTGGTAGGCGCCCGAATCAGTCATAACAACACCGTCATAATCCAAAAACTTGTGCAAACCCTCATCTACTGGTTGGCTCTTAAAATGCTTTTTCAGGATATATGCATTAGTTATCAGCGCTCCAAAACCAAACTCGGCTTTAATTTTTCTAGGTGGAACAAGCTGTATGGTAGGGTTTATCACTGGGAAAAGCAACGGGGTTTCAACAGTGCCGTTTTTGGTCTCGAGTCTCCCGATTCTTGCAAGCAAATCTTTGTCTTTGATTTCGAAAGCCATTAATTGAACCTAAACAGAATCAGTTAAATACGCTTATAAAAAATCTTCATTAATTCAGCTAGTCAGTGCTTTGATTCTGGTTTCTTTTAGCAGAAATAGTGGCGTTGCTGATAGTGCTGTGGCTATTGCGGAAGCGTAGAATGGTGCGTGTATGCTTATTCCATCCCAGAGGATGCCACTTAGGGCGTTTCCAGCCATTAGTCCTATCCACCACGTAGTCGCTGAAATCCCATTCACGAGACCCCATTTTGAAGACGGCGTAGCATCCATCATGAGTGTCTGAAAAGATGGCCACGAAATATTCAAGATGGCGTTTGACAGGAACATGAGAGCAATTAATTCTATTATGTTCCGCGAATAGGCAAACAACAAGAAAAATGGTGATGAAGCAACGAAAGTTATGAACATGACTTTTCTCCTGTCGAATGAATTGCTCAGTTTGCTTCCCGGTATTTGCACAACGATGGAGGCGATTCCGAAACCGATGGCGTATAAAATGCCTATAAACGTAAAATCTACTGGAAACTGCTCTAGGACGAACACTGAAATCACTGGGCCAGTCACACCTACACCTATCGCCTGAATTATGTTAATCAACGAGAACATAACAAGCACCAACAAATATCCACGCAGCGAGTCAGCTCCACTTCTCGCGCCAACAGTCTTTGCTTGCGGCTTTCTCCTAGTCTCCTCCATCAACAGTGTAAGGGGAAAAACAGTAAAAATCAACATGGAATAAACAAAGAAGGGAAAGCGTATACTCAATGAATCTGCTATGATTCCGCCTACCAAAGGTGCACTTGTGGAGCCTACTAGCCAAGCAATGTTTGTCCAACTGTAAGCCTTCGCCATCGTTTCAGACGACGAAACATCTGCCACAATCGCCCAACGAATAGGCAAATACAAGCCTGTTGCAAGTCCAGACAGCATAACCCAGGGCACCAAGTCCAACCAGTTCGTGGCTAAAGCATACATCAAAGGTGGAAAAGCAGCCAGCAATGTGCCTAGAGCATGCAACCATTTCCTGCCATATTTGTCCGATAAGAATCCGCTGGTAATCTGCACTATCGCGGCAACACCGTTTGACAAAGAAAAAACGAATCCAAGTTCCGTCATAGACGAGTTAAGATAGTCTTTAATGTAAATTGGCCATATCGGATTGATTAAGTTTAATGCGAAGGAGCCCACTAAGAAAACGATGGAAAGGATTAGAATGTTTCTTCCATACATCATAAACTGACTCAATGTGGTTGCCCCTTGCCAATCTAATCGACCATCTCTCGAAAACGGCAACCATCTATATAAGAATTATTAGCATTGCATACACTAAACAGACTAAACACACTTATAACATACTTTTCTCTACATTCTTCTCGACACAGGGGAAGTCAAGAAGGCATGGTATGCACGATTGAAATCTACGAAAGGCCCAAACTGAAAAATCCCGTCTTAATCGAAGGCTTACCGGGCATAGGATTCGTAGCCAACATAGCATCGCTTCATTTAATCCACAAATTAAAAACTAAACTCTTCGCTGAAATTTTCTCTGCATCCTTCCAAGATTTAGCGCTCATAACGGAAAAGGGCGGCGTACGCTCTCCAATAAATGAACTCTACTATTATAAGAGCAATAATGGCGGTCGAGACTTAATCATCTGGTACGGAAATACACAAGCGCTAACAACTTTTGGCCAATACGAGCTTTGTGGATGCGTTCTAGACATAGCCAAAGAGCTAGGTTGCCGCTACCTCATAACTTTGGGAGGGTTTAAAAAAGAAGAAATAAAAACACCACCAGAAATCTACTGTGCCGCTTCAGACCATGAAACATTAAACGAAGCCATAAACCTTGGAGCAAAAATCATGGTGGGGCAAATATTCGGAGTCGCTGGGCTCCTAATTGGGTTAGGCAAGATTAGAGGTTTCAAAGGATTTTCGCTACTAGTGGAAACGTTGGGCACTTATCCCGATGCAAACGCTGCACGCTCTGCCTTGTCGGTTTTAAACAAATTTTTAAACTTGAACGTTGATTTATCAACGTTGGATTTGGCTACTGAAAAAACTCAGAAAATTTTGGAATCTTTTGGGCTGGTCAGGGGCATTCGAGAAGAAAAGAAGAAAGAGGAACAACCGTTCCGATGGTTCATCTAGCCTTTTGCTTCACTTATAAACTGGTCGTAAACTTTCTGCACTCGTTCGGCTGCAGGACCTGAACCTTCCACGACGCCTTTCTCTGTTACTTTCACCTTATCCATGACCCAAATGAACCCTTTATCCTCGTAAAGCTTTACCATAGTTGGAAACACTTTTTCAAGGCGGTCAGCCAAAGCCCTTACATCGAAAGGTTTTTCCACACTTAATATCTGTGCCACAACATTTCCGTTGAGGAATACCCTATGCAAGCTTCTTCCTTCTTCGTCTTTTGCTTCTGCTAGGCATAGGCTCAGGTTGTCGGGGTTAATGCCTACGAGTGTTCCAGTGAATGTTTTTCCGGTTGTTGTTGAAACAATCACATGTTTATCTGTCAAAGCTGTGATTTCACCAAAGAATCTTCTCTGTGCTATAGACATCCTTCTAAACCTCCACTATCGCCCATACAGTTGTGAAAACACATATTTAGGATTTTAACAAAATTAGCTGAAAACAAGATGAAATTATTGTTCAAGGCTCAACTTCTTTTCTTCAAGATTCTGTTTGAGCATTATTATAGTGTTTGCTGGTATGTCACGATAAACAATAACGCTTGGTCCAATCCAACTGTTGACTCCAACCTTGATGCCAGGCATAAAAAGTGTGTTTATTCCAGCCTTCACATCATCGCCCAAAACTGCGCCGAGCTTTGTTCTTCCACTGTCTACGACTTTGTCTTTAACCATCATCTTTATTGTGCCTGCGTCAAGCCTATAATTAGCTATTATAGTGCCAGCGCCTAAATTGCAGTTTTCGCCAATTATGCTGTCGCCAACATACGACAAGTGACCGATATGTGCTTTATCCATTATTATGCTGTTTTTGATTTCGCAAGCGTTTCCTATACGAACTTTTTTGCCAATGCTTGTGTATGGGCGAATGTAGCAGTTTGGTCCTATGTCGCTGTTTTCGTCAATAAAGGCTGGGCCTTCAATATACACTCCTGATCTAATTTGCGCGGATTCAACAATGGTTACTGGTCCAGTTAGATGGGCGCCATGTTCTATTATTCCGCAAACTTTATGTTTCATTTTCGTCAGTGCCCAGCGGTTCGCTTCAAGCAGGTTCCAAGGTCTTCCAATGTCCACCCACTCATTCTTCGGAATTGTAACAGCTAAAACTGTCTTCTCTTTTGCCAATTGCGATATGGCATCGGTGATTTCCCATTCGCCACGCGCTGAAGCCGAAGTCGCTTTTATTTTATCAAAGATTTCCGTTGAAAAAGCGTAAATTCCGGCGTTAGCCAAGTTTGTTGGTGATTCTTTGCGGCTGGGCTTCTCAACTATGCGTTTGACATGCTTTTCTTCTTTAAGCTCTATTATGCCGTAATCTTCTGGATTTTCAACTGGAACTGCAGCCATTGTTGCTGCTGGCTTTTCTTTCTTATGCGAATCTATAACACTCTTTACAGCTTCTGCAGAAAACAGTAAGTCGCCGTTGACTATGAGAAAGTCATCTTTCACATAAGGCTCCGCAATGCTTACAGCGTTGCCTGTTCCAAGCATGGCTTCTTGCTTCGCATAATCAATTTTTAAACCAACTCTCTTACCATCGCCAAAATATCGGCGTATGGCATCCTCCATATAGTGAACGATTATTAACGCCTCGTCTATTCCAGCATCTTTCACAGCACTCAAACAATGCTCAAGTATGGGTTTGCCGCCAACTTTTATCAAATGTTTCGGTCTAGTCGCAGTAATTGGTTGAAGCCTTATACCTTCGCCGGCGGCTAAAACTACAGCTTTCATTTCTCCATTTCACCAACCAACTCTTTAACGAGAGACACTCCCTTAGCCATTATCTCTTTTGCTGTTTTTAATGATTCACCCTCAACTGTTAGTCTTACAAGTGGTTCTGTACCAGAAGCCCTAACCAAAATCCACCCGTTTTGCAAAGCCAAGCGAACACCGTCAACTGTTGAATATTCCACGTATTTTGAAAAGACTGTTTTTAGTTGTTTGCCAATTTTTTCTACAACTTTATGTTTTGCTTGATTCTTACAAGTGACATTTTCTCTAAGTGTTTGGTATTTTGGCACTTTAGCGGTGAATTCTGATAGAGATTCATCTTTTTCTTCCAAGGCTTTCAGCAACATCAAAGATGAAAGTATTCCGTCTGGGCAGTAATGAAATTTGGGATGTATCCAAGCGCCGCAAGGTTCTCCGCCGAAAACAGCCTTATGTTTTTTCATAGCTTCTGCAACATAGACATCGCCGACTCTCGTCCTAACCACTTTTCCCTTATGCGATTCCACCATTTTTTCAACACACATAGACGCTTCAACATTAGTGACTACAGTTTTTTCTACACTGCTCTCTACAAGGTATGCAGCATATGCCGCTAGAACACTGTCAAAATCCATAAAATCGCCTTTCTCATCAACAAAAGCCACTCTGTCACCGTCGCCATCATATGCTATTCCCACATCCGCCTCCAATTCCTGAACAATTTCTGCCAGCGGCTTTAAAGATTCCTCATCCGGTTCAGGGCTTCTCGCTGGAAATAAACCATCAGGCTGAGCATTCATGGCTACTGCTTTACAGCCTAAAATTTTGAAAATCTTTGGAGCGAGATTGTATGTTGCTCCACACCCAGGGTCAATTATTATGTGCCATTTCTTACTCAATTTCATGGTTTTCCTAATCATTTCAACGTAGCTATCGCTTTCATCAATATACGTAGCTTCTCCTACATTTCGCCAATTAGCCAGCACAAAACTTTCACTTTCGATAATTTTCTCGACTTTATCTTGGCTCTCATCGCCATAAGCCAGACTATCCTTGCCAAAGATTTTTATGCCATTGTATTGAGGCGGATTATGCGAAGCTGTAATCATCAATCCAGAATCTGCTTTAAGAGTTCTAGTCAAATATGCCAAAACAGGTGTCGGCACGATTCCTAGACAATAAACGTCTGCACCTCCAGCCACAAGACCAGCGACTAATGCGTTTTCAAGCATCAATCCTGAAACTCTGGTGTCACGGGCTACAATCGCCTTTTTAGGCTTAGAAAATGTCGCAACAGCCAAACCTATCTTAGTTGCTAAAATAGGCGTTAAATCAGCGTTTACTACGCCTCGCACGCCAGAACTGCCGAAGAGTTTCGTCTTCAAGCTCCTATTCACCAATACGTGTCTTCCATGGTTAAAGTGGAGAATGTATTTAAATAATTATGCAGTGTATAAATTGTAAAATTTTGTTGTCATCTTTGAAATTAGAGAAATTAAATTCTGAAGAAAAAGTAAACTTAGCAATAAATATGGTGGATGTGTCCATGCGCATCTGCACAGAGGGAATTAAAGCTCAATGTAAAAACATTACAGAAGAAAAGCTTCTAGAAAAACTTAGAAAGCGAGTATCCCACTACATGTTACTGGGACTCAGCAGCAAGCTATTACGGTATTCCAAGAACCACGTTAGATGTTGATATTGTGATTAATATTACTCCAAAAGAAACAGAGTTCTTAACCACTCAATTGAAAAATGCTGGCTTGCAGGCTAATGGAAAAAAGATAAAGGCTACATTCAAATCAAATTTTAGAATAGTCACTTTAAAAGACGAGAAGACTCCTTTCATAGTTGACATTATGCTATTAGACAAACAGCTCGGAAAAAGAAAAAGGTAAGATTCTTGGAATTCCGACGTACTATCAAACTCCTGAGGCATTAATTCTGGCTAAGCTAAGGATGATAAAGGTAAAAGTTTCAGAGGAAAAAGTTGCGAAAGATGAGGAGGATATAAAAGCCATTATAAAATACGTTCAGGTTGACCTTAAAATGCTGAAGAGCAAGGCTGAAAAAGAAAAAACAATATCTATACTTAACGAGTTAATTGGTCAGAAAGAGTAATTGCGTAATGTAGATTATTTCTTTAATTTCGCACAAAATTTTATTAGTTGTTTTCTCGTTGGATGCATTCCATCCGAATTTGAGATGTAATAAGCAGCAATCAAGTTAGCTAACGCCAATCTACCACCATCTGAAAGTCCAAACGCATCTCCCAAAATGTTTCCAGCATTCCAAGCGTCACCTGCACCAGTTGCTCTTAACGCTGGAACCTTAAAGGCTGAAACAGTCGTTATATCTTTTTTAGTGAATGTGGCTGCAAAGCTTGTTGTGTGCAGATCAATTCTTGCTGGCAGATGCGACGCCAAGATTTTTGCAGACTCCATTGCTAATTTGTCAAGCTTCAGTTTATTTACAAACTTCGCTGTTTTATGGTTTAGCTGTGATGCGTAACAAACTGCTTCATTCTCGTTAACACTCAAGATATCCACATATTTGCCTTGCAAAACTTTCACTAGCTCTGGAGTCTTTGCTATGTTAGGTGCTGGGTCTGCCGTATCATAATAGGTTTTGCCTTCACCCTTGGTTTTAACGTGCCGAAAAACAGTTTTAGCTAATTGCGTTCCGAAGCGTCTTGTTCCAGCCCAATTAAACACACAAACATAATCTGCTTTCTCAACAACCTCAAAATCGCTCTCATCTAAATTTTTTGGTCCAAAATCAGCAAGTGCGCCTACGTCTCTAAGCATTACATTAACTTTCCCACTTTCTGTTTCTAACTCTAAAGCTGTGGTTATCGATGGCTTTTCGAAGATTTTAATATGGCTTAGATTCACTTTTAGCGGTTCAAAATAGTATTTGATGAGTTCTAGTCCAAGTTTATCAGTGCATATGATGGGTGTGACTTTCACGCCTAAAGTAGCCAACGCAGAAGCCGTATTAACTGCGTTTCCTCCCCTAAGCTCAGTTTGTTCTATTCCATCTATGCTACCACCTTTTCTTTCGGCTATTTGCCTAAGATTTTTCGAAAAAGTCTGTACATTATATTTTAGGCTTATTAGTCTGTCAAGGAAGAAGTCTGGCATTACAACTACGTTTAGCTCTCTGAATTCGCTTTTTAGAAAATCTATTACTTCTTCAAGATAATCTTCACGCAAGCTTCATTCACCTTAAACAAAGATGGCCGTTGAGTGCAGATAACATTTTTTCATAAAATATTTTAACAAGTGCAAAGTAATAGGGTTAGCTTTATGAAAGAATGTGTTCCGTGGGGAAATGTCGTTTGAAGTTTAAAACTGAAATTTTCATGCTTTTATTGGCAATTCTACTGTATATTGTAAGTGCGTTTTGCTATTTCTACGAACCACAAGATTTGCTTCCAGTTATTAATTATCCATATAGAGACTACGCTATCCCACTGGCTGTTGCTGCCTCGGCGCTGTTAGTTATTGCAGCGATTTTATATTCAAAGCGGCGATAGAACTCTCTACGGAGACAAAATGTCACAAAAGAGGAAAATTTTTCTTTCCGTGTTTGTCGTTGCAGCCCTTGCTGCGAAAATAGTTGCAGAATTTACGCATGAAATTCTTGGACATGGTTCTCTTGTTTTATTGTTTGGAGGAGAAATAACAAGTATATACATTAGTGTTTTATGGCCGTATGATGTTTCTTACATAGGTTGGATTCTACCAAGCGATGTAACTACTGCGCAATTAGTATTGATTTATGCTGGTGGGATACTTGCATGCATGTTCGCATCATTTGTAACTCAAACCTTTTTACTTTTGAAAAAGAAAGTGCAGTGGCATTATGTTGTTCTGTTTTTTTGGTTTGCATTTTGGACGCTTGTGAATTCCACTGGGTATCTTATAATCGGCGGCTTATCACCGTTTGGCGACGTTAATGAGCTAATTGTGTTAGGAGTTTTGACAAAGTTTCTCTCTTTTGCGCTAGGTTTAATTTTTTTCAGTATTGGTTTCATTGGTCTGTCTTGGATTTTGCGAAAGACATTGCTTGAAGTCTTCTCTGCTGAGAGAGCAAGTTTAGGTGTAATTCTCTTCTGGCTTATACTTCCCGCGCTTGTTATGGTGATGCTGGCGAATCCAGAACGTAATTTACAAGCATCATATATTCCCCTAACGTTTATTCCAACCGTACTTTCGCTTTTTATTGAATATTTTTTGGTTTTATCCAAGCAAAAAGCGAACAAAAATCCAGACAACATCACCAAAAAGTAAGGCTATGATTAGCCCAGCTGTGATGAAAATAAGCATAGGCAAGCCTGGAGTCGCCCAAACCATGTCCTGAATCTTTTTTGTTTCAACTGCTTTGGACAATCTGTCAACTATGGCGTCTCTGCCTTCATCTTTGGGCACAAGCAAAAGTTTCCTTTTTAATCCGTTTTGAGTTTCATCTATATTCTCTAGAGGGTATAAATGCCACTTTTCTTTTAGTTTACCAATAGGAATTTTGTATCCCGTTATCAAAACCAGAACTTTTCTCCCAAAAGATTCGCTTTCTTGGTTTTCTTCGAAAAGTTTTCTGCCAGTCTTCACTCGCCAGATTATGTTGCGCAAAAACATGTAAATTGCTGTTGCTGCTGCCAGCAAAACTGAGTTGCTGAAAACGGTTATTGGAAAGAATTTTTCAGAAATGGGCGAAATTGTTCCCGAAAGAGGTGTCAATCCTTCCGGATAGAATGGTAAAGCAAGCGCAAGACACATCAGGGCTTTTGCGTCCGCGCCTCCGAAGCCTCCGGAATAGAAGAGTATAAAGGCGAAAGCCGCTACAAGTCCGAAGCTTAATCCATAAAAAAGCATACTTGTGGCATCCTCGTAAAGAATCAATTCTACCATTGTTAATACTAAAGCAAGCGGTGCAAACACTATCCAAACCTTGTTGCTTACTTCGCGTGTTTTGTAATCACTGAATGAAGCGTATAATAGAAAAATTAGGGCTGCTGAAGTTTTTAGTGCACTTATTATCTGCATATTTGAGGCACCATTAAGCTATTCTGGATATAATCTGCTAACTTTGTCGGGTATTGCTAATAAAAATTGGGTAAGTGCCAAGATTTCTGCTTTTACTGGGCTGCTTGTTCTGGGAAAGGCCCCATTTCATGCCCTGTTTCAGAAACTATCTTGAAATAATAGTAGTCTCCTGCTGTCCATGCACTTGCCAAGCTGTTTGGCCAAGACAATGTTATTGTTATGACCGACTTTGCGCTGAGAATTTTTCCTGTACCAATGTTTGTGTATGCAGTTACGTTCAAGAGGTTGCTTTGCGACGTTCCTAGGTAAAGCCTTACAATTTTTGTGTCTGCGGTTCCTGAATTACCAATTGTTATATATGTCTTATTCTCCGTTGAATTCCAATAAACATTCTCCTTGTATAAGAGTACTCCCGCCTGTTGGCCAGCGCTGCCCATGTAAGTCATTATCCAAGCATATGTCACAACGATGGCTGCAACAGCTATAACAATTAACAAGAGTGTTGCAAGTATCGGCGATATGGCTTTTCTAGATTTTAACACGTTTTTGGTTAACATAGCCTCACCTTTATCGTCTCTTAGGAAATCTTCAGATTGCTTATTTAACTTATATGAACTCTGAATCTACATTCAGAGTAATTCTGAAATTGAGTAAGCTAGCTTTTTGTAGTTACCGAGATAGTAGGCGGATATTCCACAGTTATCCACAAACCAGTCTTTTGACCACCTACTTCAGTGTAAACTGGCGTTGCCCCGTCAAACGTAGCGACGGCGCCGCTCCAGCTTAAATCTAATGCGTAAGTGAATTGTTTTGAAGCCAGCGTTATTGGAAGCAACTCTATGAGTCTGTCAGTGGAATTTGAAACTTTGAGGGCTCCAGTCTTGCCTCCTGCGATAGTATCGAAGAAATATAGCATTGTATTTGCTTCGTCTGTAAACATTATTCCCGCTCCTTTTGTTTCTGTTATGAATTGGCTCCAGTGATGTGCCCAATTGGAAGCTGTTAAATTGGAGAATGTGCCTGTTATGCTTGAAACTATTGGAAGCCCGTTTGATGTTCCGTTTTCGGTTCGCGGTTGCCCTGTTGAAGCTTTTAGCCTGATTAAGCATAAGTCTGCGATGTTTCTGCTCTGTTGCGAGTTTACAAACATTAGTCTCAACTGGTACGTGTAGTAAGATACGTTAGCTGGTAATGTTATCACGATGTGCGTGTAGAAGTTTGGACTGTTGTCGACTCCACCACTGTACTCTGCTTCTTGTTGCACGATGTCTCTGATTATGCCGTGATGAATTGTGTATGCTGGAGCTGATCCGTAAACTGGGTATTCATTATTGATGCGGAGAAAATCTGCCTTCGTTTTAACGCTCCCTGCGACGGAAGTCAGCCAACCATCAAAAACTACGTAAAGTCTGACTCTTCTTATATAAACGTTTGAAGCGGAACCACCAGACTGTCGATATCTCACATCAATGCTCAAATTGTTGATTTTTGTCCGATTAGTAATGATTGAAGTAATGTCATAATACCTCCAGTTGTAACTGCTTTGGGGAGTTATGGTATAAGGACCGTAAATTGTCGTGTCGTCATTTATTCTGAAATCAAAGTAATCGTCGCTTCCATCCCGTCTGCATTCAAATTCTATTCTGATAGTTGTTATGGCTGATAAGGCTGAAATCTGACCGCCTGTAAGGTCTTGGAAAGTAAACCATCCTTCTCTCTGATTATTTATATTGTGACTAATGTAGTTGGATGTGTCATCGTTTAGGTATGGTGTTGTTCCATACTCGCTCCATGAAGTGTAGGTGAAGTCAAAATTGTCCACATAAAGATAGTTATCTCCTTTAATGACAAGTGCTACTCTGTTGTTTGTTAAGATTCCATTAGCTGGATCATCGTTTGTAAAATATCTATTTGTGTATGCGAATGGTGTTTGCTTCGCCTTGTCGCTTCCATTCCACCATAAAGTTATCTTTGAAACTTTGCTGTTTACAAGAAATACCAACATTGTTCTGCTACTGAAGACACTTGCGTTGTTCGCTAAACCTAGCGGAATCTTGTAATCTAACGTCCAATCTTCAACTTGAAACGGCACTTCTCGATCTATACCATTTATGGTTTGGTTTAAATAAATCGATCTTATTGGTATAGGCAGAATCGGCTTGGCTTCCGTAGTTAACTGCAAGTTTTGACCAAGCCACCTTATTGTGCCGTTTTGTAACAATTCTACAACTATATTTTCATCTGGAATAGTGGAATAATCTCCCGCAACTTCTATTACTACTGTGACGTAGATTGCATCAACATAAGCATCTTCAGAAGCGCCATTATCGTTGTTTATGAATTGTATGTCGGTCGTGTTAAGGTTGCTCCAAGTCCAAGAGGCTCTTAAGCTGGTAGCGTTATAAGACGCTTTTAGTGGTGAGTTGGCGGTTCCGCCTTGTGCCAAACTGCCTATGGTGATCCATGCGCCTCCATCCAGCCGATAATACCAATCTAAAGTTCCAGAAACTGTTCCATAATAGGTGATGTTGAAATATACTTTCTTGATTGTCCCTGTTCCTCCCTGATAATCCGTAACTGTGCATGTAGCATCTTTTCCAAGTGTTGCATAGTTTTTGTCTGGAGCGCCTAAGATTGGCGGGGGGCTTCCAGCAACAGCATATTTGGTTTGAAAACGTTGAGTCCATGATAATGTGTAGACATAACTGCTGAATGATGACGCAACAACGATTATGCCTCTGGGATCTTCAACTTGAACGAAGTAAGAGTATGGGTCAACACCGGATGGAATGTCTATGAGGTATGTGCCGTTTGCAAATGCTACGGGTTCAGTGCTCGGGTTGATTAGCTCCCATTGCAAGTCCGAACCTATATACCGATAAAATTTGAAGTTACGTTTTCCAAGGTTTACGAGCGGTTCGCCTTCATCTTTGATTACTACAAGCTGTGTCTGATTTTCAGTTGTTGTATCTTTTACTTGCACTGTTAATTTGCTGGATGTCGCATATGTTATTCCATAGATTCCCATACCAGTCAAGCTATAGTTTACAGCCAAGTTTCCAGTGCTGTAGCTTGTGTTTGCAAACCAGTACGTGTACATGTCTGTTTCAGTAACATTAAAGGATGTTCCCCATTCTGGATGCATATTTGCAATGTTAACTAATCCGCTGTGGAGATAATTTGTAGCTAACATTTTTGCATATGTCGAGTTTCCAGTAACTTGCAACACTGACCCATAATAGCCTATAGTGAAGCCTAAAATCTGTTTCAATGCAAGATTCGTTTCATCAATTGCGCTTAAAACTTGAGGTTGATCTTGAATTGGGCTGTTGCGTATTGTGGAATAAGTAACTACAACTGTGGCTATGAGGATTATCGCAACAAGCAGCGCCGCAATGATCGAAAACTGCCCTTTCCGATTCAAACGCTACACACCTCCTACCAATCCAAGCTGCAAAACAACAAGCCTAGAAGTGCCATTAGCCGTATACTCTGAACGGTATAATCTAGGCTTATAATCACTTAAAAGGCCAACAGCCGTAAGTCTAATGTCAGGTGTTCTCGCTAAACCCAGAGAAAAAAGAGAACCTGTGACGTTATTATCGCCAACAGCCACATGTCTGTAAATTGCTCCTGGTATCAAGTTATCTACTTGGTTGAATACATATGTACTAATAGTTAGATGGTATGTAGTTGTTACTGACGATGGTAAAGCTCTTGTGGCTGTCTGATAAGACGCGGGATAAATACCATAATAGTTTGAATAATATAATGCTGCAGGTGACAAATAGACTACTCCTGGGCTTCCTGTAATCCATGTAGAATCGTATGAGTATGCCTGATTATCCAATCCCCTCAGAAAAGCATTAAGTCCTGCTGCTCCCACACTTCTCATTCCATAAATGCCCCAGTTGTTATGGTATGTCGGAAACAAGTCTATATTAGATACATAATATAGCGGATAGCCTACTATGCTGACCCAAGTCCAATTATACTGACGCACTCGTTGACCTAGGGTATAACAGTATAATGCATAAGAGCCTGCCGAAGCGTCGTATCCAACGCCGGTGCTTGCATAGTATCCTGAAGGTATTGGCACTGCTTCACCGAAAGTGTTTATCACCACTGCGTCTTGCAATTTTTCTCCCTGCATTGTTGTGCCATTCAATATCTGTCCGAGTTGCGCCGTGCTCTGAATCATTATCGTGTTTTGAAAGTACGGTGACAACAGGTTGTAAAGGTCTTTTGCGAGATTTTGAGCTGTATAGCCTGTAATCCACCATCCGTTTGCATTGCTACAATTCAATATGTATAGTGTTCCGCCGCTTCCATGTACACCAATTTTTTCTGGGATAACATTAAACGTCACATTTGAAGAAGCAACTAGATAAGATGAAGCGTCAGAGCCTACACCTAAGCTTTCAGCGTTTGCGATTGATTTTATACGAGTGTATAACATGGTTCCGCCAGTTTGCACTTCATAAACTGTTAGATTGTAAACCATGTTTGGTGGTAAACTAGCGGAAAGCGCTATCTGAAGTTGACTCCATGCTGAATCATTTAATGGTTTGAAAACTGTTTCGCTTAACCCGTAATTCACGTCTAAAGTTTGAAGAGTTGTTAACGCAAGTCTCCTAAGGTTTAGTGGTGAAACCTGCCGCGGGTGAGGTAAGACCGCAAAGAAGGAGGATATTATGAAGGCTGTGGTTATGATCATTATTACGAGAAATATTTCAATTGTCCGCATCATTTCAGCCAATCACCCTAAAACCTTCTAAGCTCCATAAGGCAAGTTTTGCTTGGTAAGCGACGTCGTTGACTATGACTTGGCGTATCTCTGTTGCGACCCACTCTTTAACGAATGGACTTTCACCGAATGTCACTGGAAAAGATAGTGAACTTATTCCCCATGGCATAATAACAATGCCGCCTTCCACTGCACTCTTTTTATAGGTTATTATCAAAATTCCCGGATTGTAGGTTGGAATTGTGACGTTCTGATAGGGTTTTCCTTCACCATAATTGACTCTACCAATTTTACCTGTGCCTAAGGGCATTTCTCGTAGAGTAAAGTCTTCTGTTAACAGCACGAAAGTAGCATTGTATGATATTTCAGCTTCTGGTGGTCCGTAATAGTGCACATCATAGCTGTGGGCTATGATAACCCTTCTTGTCCCTAGGTCATCAATGAATGGAATTACATATTGCTTATCGGAAGTTACTCTCTCATGATAACCTACCCCTACAAGTCCGCTGAAATAAGCGTATGCTATAAAAGCGTAAGAAGTCTGAGTGCTGGTAATTTCTGAAAATTGCAGTAGGACTGAACCAGTGTCATCTGTACTAGCAATGCCATACTTTGCAGTGTAAGATGGGTAGGCTCCGCCTCCAGATAAAGAAACTGTTATAAGACAATAGCTTACAGCCGCATTTGCCAGTGGAAATCCGGTTCCAGAGACATTAACAGCTATTTTTAGGGGATTTGCTGCTTGGGCCTCTCTAACTGAAACCGTTATTACTGGTGTTATGGTCAGTTGAAAACCATATGAGCCGTTTATTCCAAGAAGTTTGAGTGCTGTTGAATAGTTAATGGTTTTAGTGTAAGGCACAAGCAGATAATTGCCAAATCCCATAGTTATATTGCTATAATACAATCCAGTCTTAGGATAGTAAACCGGTGTTCCTGTCGAAGAACGTAACCGCATGAGAGAAAAAGGACTAAGCCTATATTGCGTAAATTCTGGATCTTGCAGTCCGAAACCTGTTGGAGTGACATTGCTTGTTCCCCAATTTATCGGAATTCCCGGGTTCAGCAGCATGTTGTCTAGCAAGTCACTTGCTTTTGTTGCAAGGTTTCTATGTCGCTGATACAACATCGCTGTTTGAAGGGTATGATTGAAAAGGCTTATGAAAAGCACCATGGCGCCTATAAACACTGTCACCGAGATCAAGTGGTCAATAGTTGAACCCGCCATAATTCATGTCCTCCTTTTTTATCCTCCGAAGGACAGCCTTATCGTTCCATTGGCGAGTTTTTCAGCGTTTATGCAAGCGTTTGTGGAGTTGCTTCTGAAAGTGGATTCTTGCCACTGGACGTTTGGACCCAGAATAACCTTTGTAGTGGAGAAAATGTTGAAAGTTCCTAGTCTAAGTGTAATTGTCAGAATTTTGCTCGAGTTTAGAGTTGGGTCTAATACTGTCGTTAGCGTTGCTGTTCCATTGTAAGGCTGGTTCTCTATAAAAGGCGGAACATTCGCCTTTTGCGTTACATTCCCAGCGGAAATTGTCTGATGGTTTAGTGAGAAATATATCTGCTGTATTGTACTGCCAAGATGGCTTCCTGCTTCTTGAAGAGCAAGTGTCCTACGGGAATCTACCCAGATGTTCATGAGCCAGTTTGCCGAAAGAGGAAAGAGGAAAATCTGTAGGATAAGAATTGGAACCATAATGACATATTCGATAGTTATATGTGGCATGCATAATCCTCCTTGGCAACATCTAGAGATGTATCCCTAATGATACAATCACCTCTCCAGTGTAAAACTCGATGATAGAGCCATCAGGGATATCTACTTCTTCCGTTATGCTGTCAAAATTGAAGAAACTTGAGTCAAATCCTAAACTAGACTTTGGAAAAGAAGCATCTATTCGAATCGAGTTTATGCTTACATCAGTTTTAACTGAAACAGTTTTTCCCGTAAGCGTTACGGACTGCGAAAGGCGTGGATGAGTTCCCGAAGAAAGAACAGGCAAATAGAATTTGAAATAATTCTTCACTTCTTCACCAGTAGATATTGTCGAATTTAGCATCCTTATAGTTGGGGCGACAACGATACGGATGTAATTGCCATCATTCATTGGCAGTTTTTCCATAATATAGATGTTGCTTATTGGAGCTGAGGCTCCTATCTGAAGAAAAGAACTGTCTGTAGAGGGAAATATACGCTCGTAATAGTTGTTTGCAATTGTGTATTTGCTTACTGGCATGTTGAACAGAAGGATCCCTGCGTTGTAATTGGTAAGATAAACGTATCCTCCACCCTTGTTCACGTAAACAGTATAAGTTAAAGCCGCGGATTCAAAGTTCACTTGTCCAAATTTGCTTGCATATCGAATTGTCTGTGTGCGTCCAATAGTCCATGCTACATCATCTATCTGAAGTCCAACTGTTTGAGTAAACTGTTTCATGGCGCTGAACTCGTTCTCTGCTAATCGGGCGTCCAAGAAATTATTCGCAAATACAATAGTTACAAGGAGAAGCGTAACGACAGCGCTTGTTAGTATAACTGTGGAGATGGCTGGGCTAATTGCTCTCCTATTTTTTCTTAAGCTGTGAAGCGAAGCTCTTTTTTTGACCATTTTTTCTCACGGTCCAAATTTTATAAACGCGGGCACAAGCTTCGCAGCTAAAATGGCTATTATGACTAGAAGAGCTGCATGTTTGAAACCTGCTGCTATGGATTCTTCGCTTATTTTGCCAGCCACTATGCCTATGAGATAACTATGGAAAATAGCTGATGTCACGAACGTTGTTATCATTGGACTTAAGTCCCTTACCTCACCAGTTGTTGAGGGAGCGACTCCGAGGGTTCCTGTGGTGAATCCTATCATCATTGTTGTCGTTGCAACAAGCAAAATGGCAGCAAAGTAGGGCATCAATATGTAGGGGCGAACAGCCATCTTCTTCTCCTTTTCAACTTCTTGAGTTAAGTTATTGAACCTTGCTAGCGACTCAATCATTGCAATTGTTCCACCACCCACATCTATTGTTTCCACCAGCAGAAACATGACAATCTGCGCCATCCAACTTCGCATGCGTTTAACAAAGTCCATTATCACTTTTCTTACGGGGACTCCCCAAGAAATCTCGGAGCTTATTTTTCGCAATTCTTTACCAAATTCGCCATAGTCACGGTTACTAAGACTCTCAATACATTTTTCAGGTGATAAACCTGTTTTTCTAACTTCTGTCAAGTCTCTGAGAAAGCTGTTAATGCCTTGTTCAATGCTTGCCTTTTTCTTTGAGAGTTTGCTGTTAACTATTGCGGCTGGTGCTGTTGCAATAAATAGGGTTATTGCGATTGCCACAGGCAAATCGATTATTGTTTGGAATGAGCCGAAGAAGGGCACTTGCATGTATCCCATGAAATTTGTCAGTAACAGAAATACTATGATGCTTATAATGCTGCAGACTCCAAAGACTTTGTAAGGACGCATCTCTACGACTGGAGTTTTAGGTTGCATACTATGCGCTAGATAAATGAACATCAGCGAAAGCATGGGCGTAAATACGTAGGTGTAGAGAATTATGCTTGAGAAATTTGACATTCCTATGCTGTAAATGGATTCTACGCTGAACAGGATATAGAAGCAAAGAGACATCAAGACCATTACAATTATGAAAGTTTCTAAAAGCATACCAAGCCTCTCTGCCGCTGCTTTAACTCTTAAGGCTCTGGTTTTGAAAATGTCTTCAGCTTTTCTCTCAAGAAAATGCCCAATATCACCACCTATGATGACTGTTGAGGCGTAGCCGGAGAGAAAATCTTTGAAAACATCTAGCGGGTTTTTCTTTGCTGCATTTTCGATTGCTGAAAGCGGATCTATTCCAAAGATTTCAACGTCTTTTATAATTTCTCTTGCCTCACTTCTCATTGCTGGCATCAACTCGACTTCTGCAAGACGTTTGAAACTCGTATAGGGCGCTATGCCTCCTGAAGCCATAACACTGATGTAGGCTGACGCGAAGGGCATCTCTCTTTCCAAGTTGCTTGCCCTTTCGCCTGCTCTAGACATGGGTATCAGCAGAAAGCCTATCATTACATAGAAGGGAATTGGCACTAGGAATATGATCGGAATAAAGCCGAAAAGATATAAGAGAATTATAGCTATTATCGAAGCTGGAAGCGTTAAGATAGCGGTGAAAAGCATTAGTGAAACATAGGTTTCAGGGTAAATCTTGATCTTTGCCCTTTCTAGATAGTCTTTAAACTCAAAAATGTTTTTCAGAAAGGATGGTGCTATCCTTCCGAAGATGCGGAATGACCAAGCCTCAAGGGTTTCCAGAATGGGCAATAACCTTCACCTTTTCGCCAGCAATAACTTTTTCATAAATCTGCTTTGGTCTTGCATAATACTCAGCAATTATTGCAGCTACATCTTTGTAACTTCTTATGTTGCGTTCCCGCATCCAATGCAAAACGTTCTTGCGTCTTTCTAATTCATCCATTAATTCTTTCCTAGTGATGCCTGTGCGGTCGGAGATTGCCGTCAGCATTAAGCTCTTATTAAATTGCTGTATCTGAGTGTCATCTAATGGATTCCATTTCAGTGTTGTTCTATAGTCTTCATAATCAGCAATCTCGTTAACGTTCATGACACGTCTATACGCTTTTTTCTCCGCACCCTTTACAAGATGGACTCTTTGAATCGATAAAACTATATTCATCAGCGGAATATATGCAGGCGCAATGTCCATGGGTTTTTGCGTTAAACGCTTAACTGCTGAATCCAAGTTTTCAGCATGCATAGTGCATAAGCCACCGTGGCCTGTGGCTAAAGCTTGGAAAAGCACATAGGCTTCTTGACCTCGAACCTCACCTACGATTAATACGTCTGGGCGGTGTCTCATTGATGTTTTAACGAGGTCGAAAAGTGTTACTTCACCTATACTGCTTCCGCCAAGACCGTAGCTTTGTCGGGCAATGAGTGAAACCCAGTTTTCATGTGGCAAGTTAAGCTCTGCAGTTTCTTCTATAGTAATTATTTTGCTTCCGGGCTTGATAAGGCATGCTAAAGAGTTTAAGGCTGTTGTTTTTCCTGCTGCGGTTCCACCTAAAACCATTATCGAAGCTCTATTTTCAAGGCACAGCCAGAAGTATGCTGCCATTTCCTCCGAGAATGTGCCAAGATTTATTAGATCTACTATTGAGTAGGGGTCTTCTCTAAATTTCCTAATTGTAAAAGCTGTTCCGAACGGCGTTACTTCACGTCTATAACATACTGCCAGCCTGTGTTTGCCTGGTAATGAAGCGTCCACTATTGGGAAGGCTGAACTTACATGTTTGCCGGCCATGTGGACAAGTTTAACAACCATGTTGTCGAGTTCTTCGTCGTTTTCAAATTCCAGGTTCGTTTCAATGCTTTCGTAGTTTCTGTGCCAAATATAAACTGGCTTGTTAACACCGTCGCATGAAATATCTTCAATGTTGGGGTCTCGCATGAGCGGGTCAATGCGACCGAACCCGACTAGATCTCTCTCTGCATGATATAGAATTTTGTACCATGAAACGTCAGGCAACCAGCCCAGACTAATGCGATATTTATCTACAATTTTCTTGGCTTCTTCTGCAAAGAATTTTCTAGGGTCAAGAATTTCCTCTTTTGGCGACTCTATTTCTGCAAGTAGTATTTCCAGAATGCGGTTGTAAACGCCTCTTTCTAGCGGGTCTAGCTGAAGCTCATCTAAGACATATTTGTATTCGCCTATCTTCGGATTCTGCACAATAGCCACATGCGCGAAAGGCTCGTAAAGCGGATATTTATCCACAACCTTGAATCCTCTCGGCACAGGCTTTGGAGGAGGTGGCGGAATAGCCACTTGCTCTTTCTTTCCCCAATTAATCTTAATCCTTACTTTCTTAAGCTTAGTCAAGGTTTCTTTAAGCTGCAGCTTTGCCATAGCGTTTTCTCCTATCTACTTATAGTGATATGTCCAAACTATTAAATATTACGTCGCACGACATGCTACTGATACTCTTCTTCCTCTTCCCTCGTGGAAACGCTAATGATTTTGAGCTTAACCAGGATAACAACTGCAATGGCGATTATGATTATTGGGATTAAAATCAGTAGAATTATTGTCAGCGGCCATCCGCCTTCTTGTTCTGATGTTATTTTTGGGATCACTATTGTTTCTGTTTGATTTCCTCCGTTTATATATCCATTTTTTGTTACGTTGGCTGTTATTGTTACAAATATTTGCGCTGTTGTGTAAGGAGCTCTAAAAACAAAATTGCAAGCACCTGAAGCGTCTGTGGTTTTGGTTGTAACATTGAAGTTGCCAGCGCTAGACCATATTGTAACGTTCGCACCAACAACAGGCGTTGCATCTTCTTTACACATCACTTGAACTATAACATTCGCTAATTCTTCTGATTTGACGTAAGGAGCGTCTATTGTGACGATGAACGTTCTTGGATTAATAGTTACTTCAAGTTGGTTTTGCGCTGTCGCGTATCCCGTTTTTGTAGCGATTGCTGTAATGATGATTTTGGATTGTGTGCTTACTGGAGGAGCGGTGAAAGTGAACGTTATGTTACCATATGCGTCCGTCAATCCGCTAGCTGTTGAAAAGTTTCCACTTTCTGCTGTTACTGTGACGTTTGCTTGTGCTATTGGAATTGTTTCATATTTTACACTTACAGTTATGTTCATTTTTGCCTCTGAAATTGTCGCGTTTGGATCCGCTACTATCTGAACATTGAGGATTTTGGGTTCTATGACTATTGTTGTCTGTCCTGTTCCATCCATATAGCCGCTTTTCGTTGCTGTTGCGATCATAATGGCGTATAATAAAGTGGTTGTTTGTGGCGCTGTGAAGATGACTGAAAAAGCACCATTTGAATCAGTAACTCCTGTTTCAGAGGATAGACTTCCAAGACTAGATGATAACGTAACGCTTGCATTAACAACTGGTTCATCATTACTTTTGACATGGACTAAAACCTGCGACGTTCCTTCTGACCTAACAACATTTGGGTTAGCATCTATTTGAACTGAAAGGAAAGGCGAAACCTCTAAATATTGATGGGCTGAACCATCGGCATATCCGCTTTTAGAGACTCTTGCAACAATCCTAATGTATGTTTTCTCAGCTATGTCTGGTGCCGTAAATGTTGTAGCTAAATAGCCCGTTGCGTTGGTAAGACCAGAAGATTGTGAAAAGTTTCCACCAATAACTGAAAACATTGTTATCGTTGCATTTTCTACCGGGTTGACGCTGTCTGTTACATGAACTGTTACTGAAACATTATCTTTTTCGTGAACAGTTGAATCGCTTAGGTAGGCGCTCGCTTGTAGTGGTGTAAGATTTTGAACATTTATTGTTGCAGATACAACGTCGCTTGTGGTTCCGTAATCGTCTACAACTGTCAAGTTTGCAGAGTAGGTTCCAGTTGTGGAATATTTATGTGTGAAAATCGATAATGTTGTCCAGCCACTGCTATAGCCGTCTCCAAAATTGAAAAGATATCTATCAACACGTCCGTCAGCATCGAATGATCCAGTGGCAAAAAACATGACTTCTCCATTAGGTGGAATGAGACTCTTGTCGCTTAAAAGAACCGCTGTTGGGCGAGTGTTGATATAACCAATGGATTTAAATAAAAAGAATATAAAGTCAAGATTAACGCCGTCGCCACCAACAGGGTTGCCTTGTCCAGTTGGGTTCAATTGATCATGGTATGGTCCACTTTTGTCACCCCAATAATTATATTCCGCATTCACGGTTGCATTAAGCTCTACATTCATGCCCATTTCATTGGCATATATGTCGTTGTAGTTGGCTGTGTGACTTCCTCTGTCGTATAAGACCCCGATGGCATTGTACGAGATTGAGTTGTTTGTGATGTATGTGCTTATGGGAGTCGAGATGTAGATTCCATTTGTATTCGATGAAATGTTGTTATATGAAATGGTTGTTTGAGAGTGGCTTTCAGCGTCGATCTGTATTCCGTTTTCTTTGTTTGCTGATATCTTGTTCCGATTTATGTAAATTCTTGAAGTCTGGTTTCCTGTTAATAGAATGCCATTGCCATTTGCCATTATAATGTTCCATTGTACAGTTACCGGACCATCTCCAGTTATGGATATGCCATTTCCTTTATTCTCCATTATTATGCTGTTTTGAATGGTTACCTCACTGTTGTCTGCGATAATTCCATTCTGTGAACATAGGCTTACTGTTGTGTTTTGGATGTTTAATATGGCATTTAATGCAGTGATTCCATTTTGCGAAAGACTTATTGAACTATTTATGATGTCTACGTTTCCGTTTTCTACGAGAATTCCGTTTGTTGCGTATTTTACAAAGCAATTTATTAGCGTGGACTTTTGCATTCCGTTGAATAATATCCCATTCCAGTCTCCATCTTGTGGCAACATTTTATTCGAAGTAAACGTAATGGATTTGCTTGTTCCGTTGGCAAACAATACTCCCAAGACTTTCAGCGAGAATTCTCCAAACCTCACTTCAACACTTGGTTCTATTGTTAATGTGGCATTTGGATAAACTGTAATGTCTTTTGAAACCACAAATGGGCTGTCAACAAGTGTCCAAATAGTATCTTTCGTTATTGGGTCTTCAACATAAGTTGCTTTTACAGTTGGAAATATTCTGCTTGCAGAACTAAAAACACTAAAAATTATGCTCAACAGTGTAACAAATACGTAAATTTGCTTCTTCATGCAGATTCAACCATTTGCACTTGGATATCACAGTATCCTCATGCCAAAGTTAGTTTAAGGGTTATGAATCTAAAATAAAACTTCAAAATCTGTATACGTCTCATATAGCGAGAATAATTAGCAAGAGATTTAATCAAGAAAAGAAACAACCATAAAAACGGTTGCGGAGGAAAGTGTTTGAAAACTTACGTTGCGTTTGCTTTGAGTAATTTTCCCTTGATAAAATCTGGGGATAACATAGCTAAAATTATTGTTGAAACAGCAAGAAAAGACGGCTTAAAAATTGAAGACGGAGACGTAATAGCCATTGCTCAGAAAATTTTTTCCAAAGCTGAAAAACGAGTAATAAGACTAAAAGATGCTGTTCCCTCCCAAAAGGCGAAAGAAATTGCAAAAATAACTCGAAAAAGCCCGAAATTTGTTGAACTTGTTCTGAGAGAAACAAAAAATATAGTGAAGGCTTCCAATGGTATATTACTCGTAGAAGACACGCGAGGCTTAGTCTGTATAAACGCTGGAATAGATAAGTCAAACGTAAAAGGCAGAGGCAACTTTGCTTTGCTACCAGAAAATCCAGACGAGTCAGCAAGAAAATGTTGTGCGGAAATTAAGAAGTTAATAGGTAAAAACGTTGTTGTGATAATGTGTGACACATATAGTCGTCCTTTTAGGCGGGGGCAGGTGAATTTCGCTATTGGCGTGGCTGGAATTAAACCATTCAAAGATTATAGAGGGAAGCAAGACCTTTTTGGTCAGACTTTGCAAGTGAAAAATATTGCAGTTGTGGATGAGATTGCAGCTGCTGCAGAATTGCTTATGGGACAAGGTAAAGAAGCAACGCCTGTTGTCGTTTTCAAAGGATTGAGCAGTGTCATTGAGTTTTGTGGCAAATGTAGCATAAGCGAATTGCAGATTTCAGGTGAAGAAGACCTGTTTAGAAACGCACTATAATTACAATCTTTGCAAAAATGGATTATTGCGTTTTTCTTCGCCAATTGTTGTTATTGGTCCGTGACCAGGATAAATCACGAAGTTGTCTGGTAAAGTTGCGAGTTCCTTCAAGGAAACATTCATATCTTCTCCCGAGCTTTCTGGAAAATCTGTTCTCCCAACAGAACCACAAAATAACGTATCACCCGTAAAAATTTCCTCTGCCCCTAAAAGAGATATGCTACCGCGACTATGACCAGGAGTCTGAATAACTTTCAAGTTTATTTCTCCAAATTTAACCAAATTTCCATCATGTAACAGCGCGTCTGCTGGCGGTGAAGAATCCTCAAAGCCGAAAAATCCAGCAATTCTTTTGCCCAATTCACCAAGCATGTGCGCATCCGACTCATGAATCAAGATAGGCACATGAAATTTCTCCTTTGCAATTCCGTTTCCACAAGTGTGATCTGGATGTCCATGAGTATCCAAAATAAATTTTATTGTCAAACTGTTTTCGTTAATATACTTGAAAACTTTTTCTGCTTCTTGTTTATTGTCAAAACCGGGGTCGATAATAATTGCTTCTTTTGTTTGTTCACAGCCTACCACATAACAGTTTGTGGAAAATACACCCACAACGAACATTTTTACTATCATGTCCTATCAGCTTCTTGCAAATAGGTTCAAGTCTAATAAACTGTTTCGCTTATGCTCGTTAAATGCCACACCAAAACCATTAAATTTTCATAAAAAGAAGTATGATCATGGAGAAAGGCGAAGGCTTGAAACTGCAAGAAATTGAGGAAGCGTTCAGCCGCTTCAAAATCTGTCCTAAATGCGGTTCTAAAGAGAGTTTCTGGTTTGGCGCAAAATCAAGCAGCGCCTATGCCTTGTGTAAAAACTGTGGAGAAAAATTTGAGTTTCACGAAGTCTATATGATGACTGAGAAAGGTGAGACTCTTAAACGGTTCAAGCTTTTTAGGCGATGAGCACTCGTATTTCAATTCTGAAACTGAATGATATTCAATTTTTGAAAGAAGATTGATAAACAACGCGTCTCGCACTCGCTAATGAGGAGGCTTCAGTGGAAAGCGCCAAGAAACCGCTCGTATCGATAATTGTGCCAGCATACAACTCACAGAAAACAATCCAACAATGCCTACAATCAATTAAAAACCAGACTTACAAGAATATAGAAACAATTGTGGTGGATCGCCACAGCAAAGACAAAACAGCACAAATCGCAAAAAACTTCAAAACAAAACTGTTGTATGTAACTGAAGAGCGAAGCACAGCCAAAAACTATGCAGCAAAAGAGGCAAAAGGCGATTTTCTACTTTTCATAGATTCAGATATGACACTTGCCCCTGAAACAGTCGATGAATGTGTAAAGAAAAGTTTAGAAACAAATGCGGATGCGCTTGTCATACCACTAAAAAGCATAGGTCATAGTCTACTAAGTGAATGCCGAAAAAAGGAGAGAGAATCGCTTTCAAGTTTAAGCGAATTTATGGAAGCCCCACGTTTCTTTAAACGAGCAGCATTTTTGAGAAATGGAGGATATGACGAAAAAATAGTGTGCGGAGAAGATTTCGACTTAACTAAGCGATTTAAAAAAAAAGGCTACAAAATTGAGAAAATAATCTCTCAGTTATATCACTTCGAAGATGGGGCTTCTCTGCGCAATATTTTATCAAAAGCTTACTATTATGGCAAGGCTTTACCCGCATTAATAAAGAAAGACCCACGAGAAACAGTGGAAAGATATGCCAATATACGATTCGCATCAATAAAAACCACTGGAGCTACATTCAAAAATGCAAAGCTCCTTCTAAGTTTCGTTCTCATGAAAACTTTTGAATACATTGCTTACTTTATTGGAATCCTTGTTCAACTAATTCGTCAGATAACAAGCAATAAATTCTTCCAAAATCTGAGAATTAAACTCTCAGTTTACAAGTTCGCCATTATCAATTTTGCAATTCTGACCCTAGTCTCATTCACCATATTCCGCAACTTCCTCCTATCTGCAGAGTGGCCTGGAGGCGGTGATGTCATAGGCTTTGTTTCCCGAGCCTACATATATGGTAAAGATTTTAGATGGCTTTACATGTGGCGCCAATATTCTTTTGGTTTTGTTGAAGGCATAAATTTCATGGACTTCTTTTTGATGCTAATCTATTGGATTTTTAGAGATCCTTCTTGGACAGTGAAAATTTTCATGTTTCTAGTTTACTTGACCGCTGCTTTTTCTATGTATTTTTTTGCGTATAAATATGCACATAACCATATTGCTGCCCTTTCAGCTTCTCTGGTTTATATTTTGAATCAGTGGCTTTTTTCGCAATTGACTGAAGCACATGTGGACATAATTTACAGCTACGCTCTAGCTCCACTAATTTTCCTTTTGCTTGACAATGTGTTAAAAACTGGCAAATCTAGAGACATTATACTTTTAAGTTTAGGTTTAAGCTTGTTTGTAACAAGTTTTCATCCAGAGTGTATAGTAATCTACGGCATCTTCTTCCTCCTTTTTACTTTCCTTTTCCTAATTTTCCCATCAAAAAACGCGAAGTTTAAAACGCTCCTCTACCGTGTAGTCAAAGTATTTGTGCCATCGGCTGTGCTTGTTTTTCTACTATCCGCCTTTTTCCTACTCCCGTTTCTATTCAATATTCGTGCACCCTACTTTCATTCGTCTTACGTTTACCCGCTCGAAGATTCTTTTGGAACAAGCTATCAAAACATAACAGACGCCTTCACTTTGCGAGCAGTAGAAAAATGGGGTTATGTTAACCTTGTAGACGTGTATTCAGGCTTGGGGTTGCCTGATTTTCCAGTTCACACCTTTCTATTCTTGCTTTTTCTTTTGGCATATTCTATGCTATTGATTCGCAGAGACCGCTACACAATTTTCTTTGCTCTATCCGCACTGGTTTCCATTTTTCTGGCAAAAGGCGCCTATTCACCTTTTGGACAATTTTTTGTTTGGGCATGGTTCAATGTTCCCCATTTTGCAATTTTCCGGGCAGCAAACAGATGGGTTATGATGACGATTTTCTCCCATGCTTTCTTCACCTCGCTTTTAGTGTCGTATCTGGCAAGTTATGTAGAAGGAAAAGCTTCTCTACGGGCAGTAGAGCAATACTTAACAGTGAAAGTGAAAGTGAAAGACAAAAATTATTCAAAAAACAAGAAACTCGTGGTTTCTGTTGATTTGCTGAATAATTTTTTCAAAAAAATTCACAAAGTTATTTACGCACTAAGTATATTTTTGTTGGCATTCATTTTTTTAAGTGGTTTTCTTTCTTGCTTCTTCTTTTTTTCTCAAGGCTTACAAGTTTACACTCCCCCCGAAGAAGATTTGTCTGTGTATAAGTGGCTTGCTTCTCAATCAGGTGATTACAAAGTAATCTCGGTGTGTCGTAGTCCGTCTGAGTGGTATGACCCGTTAGGTGGCGAATCTGACTTTGCGTCTAGTGGGATGCTTACTTCGTTAGGTTGGAGCCATGACATAGGTTTTGACAGCTCGTTTATTCATGACAAACCATTGCTTCAGAATGGTGGATGGGATTTCAAGGCAAGACAGTTTGTCGACTATTTGAGATTTAGATTGGCAAGAGGGCATTTAACTGACAACTTGTTAAAGATGCTGGGATCTTTCGCCTACTATTATATTGTCATTCCTACATATACAACAGAACAGACTCGCAGATTTTTCCTAAACCAGAAAGGATATCAAATTGCATACAATCAGTCAACAATTGTTCTTCAAAATGACTATTTTACACAACGGATATTCGCTGCAAACCAGTCAATGTTCGTGGTTGGTGGTTTTGAATCTTTTGATGCATTATGCAAAATTGAAAGTCTTAACATGAATAAAACCATTTTATATTATGCGCCGGAATCTATTGATTATGGCAGTTTGTTGTATGAAAAAGCCAATAAATCCCAGATGTTTTGCTTTGCCAACTCGGACATTTTAGATTTGGCGATGATTTCTTTGGGCAAAAACGCGGTTGTGATTCATGCAGGAGATTATGGAGCTTCAAGTTTAAACATGACAAAATATTGGGTCAAGTGGCCTTCTTGGCGAATCATAGGCGCATCTGTTTTAGGCGGAGAAGTATTAACCACCTTAGGAAAAAACAAGATTGATATACCTTTTGAACTGGATTCTGACGGATTTTATAATATATTTCTGAGAATAGGCTTTGCACCCTCACGTGGAAACTTGCGCCTATTTGTTGATAGTAAAATTGTTCACGATTTTCGCTCGTATTATCCTCTAATGTCTAAACTTGAATGGGTGAACATAACAAGCTTAAACCTTGCCAAAGGTAAACATCTAATTACCCTTGAAAACGACGGGACAGGCTACAACGACGTAGACGCAATTGCTATCGTTAAACCATCATATCTCGAAGCGCGAATTAACGAAATAGTAACTAATCTTCAAGATTTTCAAGGTAGACTCCTCTATTTGTTAGAAGCAGAAAACACTTTTCTAAACGCCTCTTCAAGCAGCAACTGGTATTGGACGATAAGTCCCTACAATGGATACATAATTCGCTCAGAGAGCTTAGGTTTAAATGTCGCCTTTCTTGCAAGTGTAAATGCAACTTCTGAAACTGAATTTATGGAAGCACAACGAGCAATAGATGGCAATTTAGGCACAAGATGGGCTTCTGAAAAATATGTTCTTCCTCAATGGCTGGAATTAACGTGGAATACAACACAATCGCTTCGCGGCATCCGTATAGCTTTTGAAAATGCTTACGCGACTGACTATGCAATACAAACATGGAATGGGACTAGTTGGATAAACCAGACAATTGTAACTGGAAACAATGAACTGGAAAGAGTACACGATTTCACTGGAATAGTTGAAACCAATAAGCTTCGAATCTATATAACGGGTTTTTCCATTTTTGACCGAGTAAGCATCTGGGAACTTGAGACATATTCCACTAAAATTGACTTAGCGTCATCAACGTTAACGATTCCGAGAACAGATGACTATATGTTAGCTGCAAGGATCGCCACAAGTCCAAAACACGGCAAACTCTATTTTAAAATTAATGACCGCATTCATTTTATTGATTGCAATAGCTCTGTAAGCCAATTCGAATGGCACGAAATAGGCACGTTCAGTCTTAACGCAGGAAACATAACCTTAGGCGTAGGCGGCGAAGGTTTTGTTGAATTAGATGAGTTGCTGCTTTATTCGCTTAAAGAAGGAGAAGACCATCTCTCTCTGGATGATTTGTTTAATTCTCCAAGCCCAAAGGTTTCAGTTAACTATGAAAAATTAAATCCTTGCACTTTTAAAGTTCATATTAACACAAGTGAACCTTTCACATTGGTTTTTACTGAAACTTATGATGCTCTCTGGAAAGCTTTTATTGATGGAGAAGCATTGACCCCTACTCCAGCTTACTCGCTAGTTAACAGTTTTTACATAAATAAAACTGGCCAATTTACAGTAACTATTTACTTTACTGGTCAAACTAATGCGGATATAGGTTTGAAAGTTGCTCTAACTAGTTTTATCTTGCTAGTCATAGCCTTGCCGCTTGTTTGCTTTAATCGTCTAAATTTCATCAAGCAGAAGATTCCACGAATGAGGAAATCAGCTTGAAAAAGGATAATATGGAAAAATATTGGGATTTTGTAGCTTTAGAGGCTAAAGGCTCAGCGGCTGCTTTACGTTTGGAAAAATGGAGAAAAGTTGCAAGAAATTGGCTAGCTGATTATGCTGATAAACGAGCTAAGGATTTTATTTTCAAGGTCTTGAACGAAGTTGTTAGGCTAAGCGGAGCTGTAAAGATTCTCGACATCGGCTGTGGTCCTGGAAAATGGTCAATTATGTTCGCCAAGAAATACTCCTTTGTTAAAGGTGTCGATATAAGCCCAAACATGATTCGTCTCGCCGAAGAAAATGCCCAGAGAGAGAATTTGGAAAACATAAATTTTCAAGTAATGGATGTTTCTAATCTCGAGATTCCAGACGAAACATACGACTTTGTTAACTGCGTAACAGTTCTACAACATATTTTCGATGACGCTCAATGGAGAAGCGCTGTTCATGAAATAGCCAGGGTCACAAAAAGAAGCGGCTATATTCTGCTTTTTGAGATAGCGCCAAATTTTGCAATAAAGAAGCGCACACCAAATCTTTCTATAAGAACCATGCGCCAATACATTGACGAATTTAGAAAAGCTGGGGCAAATCTTGTATATTGGCGCGCTGTAGACTTGTCTCTTCCAATAACCTATTTTGGATTAAAAGATTATGCGGCTTCTTTCAACAAGAAAGTTTACTATTTCATTTCTGAACGGCAGACGCTCTTGGCAGGTTTTCTATCATTTTTGTCTTCGGTTGCGACGCTGATTGCAAAAGTTGTTGATTACAAGTTGGCTGAGACTCCGCTAAGCTTTCTCTCTTTTGGCAGAATTCTGCTTTTTCAGAAATCTAACAGATGATTTTCCTTCTAATTCGGAAACTGAACTCTCCCTAAAGCTATTTTCTCTATAAGCCAAAGCTTTAGCGATAACTCTGCAAGTGGATACTAAATGAGGTGTTTCATAGTTCTGCCATGTTTTAACGAAGAAAAAAATGTTAAACTCCTCATACACTCAATAGACCACGTGTTAAAAAACAAAATTCCCTACAAAATAATCGCAGTTAACGATGGAAGCCGCGACCTCACATGCAAAGTTCTCAAAGAGCTTTCAGCAGATTATCCTATCCGTGTAGTTGAACATTACATTAACATGGGTTTAGGCGCTGCTTTAAGAAGCGGTTTACTTGCAGCTACCGAAGAAGTTTTTGATGATGACGTTGTTATAACGATGGATTCAGATAACACGCACGACCCTAAGCACATTTTAGGAATGTTAGCCGCTTCGAAAAAAGCTGACATCGTTGTGGGTTCCCGTTACGTGGAAGGTGGGGCTCAGTTAAATGTGCCCTCGCATCGTGTAGTCCTAAGCAGATTCATCAATACTCTTGTTGGAAAACTGTTTAAATTACCCGTCAAGGACACTACGAGTGGCTTCAGATGTTTTAGGGCTATATTGCTGAAGCGTCTATGTGCCCTGCTTAAAGGAAGCATTATCGATTCAAAAGGTTTTGAATCTTCGTTGGAATTGCTGTTTAAAGCGGTTCATTTAGGCGGTTTTCCTGTTGAAATTCCGATTCTTCTTGACTATGGAAAAAAAGAAGGCAAAAGCAAACTACGCATTTTTTCAACTATTCTCAACTATTTGGTTCTTCTGTTCAAGTTCAGACATCTGTTGCAGAAGAGTAATTCGCGAAATCTTTGTTAGGACGTTGCATATTCCAAGTGAACCTCGCTGCTCTCTGGGATTCCGTTCTGTTCTACGTCGTCTACCCAGTGAAACACATAACATTTTTCTGAATAGCTATTGAAATTCTTTGAAACTATTTCCTTGAAATATATGCCGCTGGCCCATGTTCCTTTCCACGTAAAGCCATACATTATAACAATCAAGTTGGTCTTATCCGTTAAAACTTCTATCACAAACAAATCTTCATGCCCGGAATTTACTGAAGCTCTATTTAATGATGCGACAACCACATTGTTTTGAGTTATAAACGAGTAATGTGTATCATTTGCTGCAAATTTCACAGAAGTAACTCCCACGGCTTCATAGTATCCAACAGTCTTTTGTGGGCATGGACCACCAAAAAAGACCACTGTGGCATTGTTTATCACTGACATGTTTAGTTCTCCTGATTCAAGTATCGCATTATTGTTTGATGTGAAACCTTGCCTTTGAGGATTGGTTGTTAGCCCATAAACGACTCCTTCTGCCACGGCATCATAAGCTGTTTCTGCCGCTGCAGTGCCTTCCTTTGGATTCTTATAGAAAAAGTAAACACTGTTCGAAGGAGCTTTGAGGACTTGACTACCGATAAGAGCGATTGACTGGCTGACTGCTTTACGAGCGTTTACTCTTCCATAACCATAAAAACATCGAATCCTACAGCACCCAAATCGTCTGCCGTGTATAAGAGTTGACTGCGAACTTGCTCGTTGCTCATGGTAGGATACTGGCTTAACACAAGAGCTGCGACGCCCGCAACATGCGGACATGCCATTGAGGTTCCACTCATTGACAAGTAATAGTCCCATAAGTATGTCGAATATATGCTTGTGCCAGGCGCAGCTAAGTCCACCCAATCACCATAAGTGGTAAACGATGCGGGATTGTCGTTCTCATTTGTCGCTGTAACTGCTACAACTTCGTCATAAGCCGCTGGATAATGCCTACTATTTGAAGCGCTGTTACCGGCTGCGGCAATCACTAAAGCGCCAATGTTTGTGGCGTATTTGATGGCGACATGTATCAGTTGACTTTCTTGGCTGCTGCCCCAACTACAACTTATTATGCGTGCTCCCTGATTCGCAGCGTGTATTATTGCATTTGCAAGATCGTCACTATAGCCTATTCCATTATCCGCAAAGCCTTTTTCTGCAATAACTCTGACTTGTGCTAATCCAGCTATGCCCTTGCTATTGTTAAGCGTAGCAGCGATTATGCCTGCACAGTGGGTCCCATGTCCATGGTCGTCAGTGGGGTCTGAATCATCATTAACCCAGTCATATCCCAAAGCAACATAGTTTGCCGCCAAATCTGAGTGATTATATATACCAGTATCAACAACAGCCACAAGAACTGAATAATCGCCTTTTTGCGCATCCCAGGCAATATTAGCCTCAATTTTTGCTGGACCCCACTGGTTAATCCACTCTGGATCGTTTACAGTGGCGTCTATGTAGAATTTCCAATTCGGCTCTACAAAATCTACGTTCTCGTTAAGCAGAATTGCTTTGAGAAATTTTGAAACTTTATTGGTTGGAATACTTACCACAAAACCTCGAATTGAGTCATTTAAAGAAATTTGGTTCGTTATAAAACCTTTCTCTTTTGTGATTAATGAAGTAAATTCCAAGGGTTTCTCTCCGTGAAAGCCTACCACTAGTTCTACATGACTTCCGTTGTATGCAAACTCGAATGATGACTCAGAAAGTTCACCAGAATTGTTCACGTTGAAAGGCCATTGTTTAAACCATAAGTGTTCTTCGCTTATCCCAAAAGATGATAGATTCAACAAATAGATCTCCTCCATCATTAGCGTTATCATTGCTAGAAGAAATGAGAAAATGATAGCTTTGGAGGAGGGGTTTTTCATTGACGTTCCCACTTTTTGGAGTTTTGTTGAACAGTTTTTTTGTTTTACATAGATACAATATGTCTAAAATTAGACATATCTATAAGAATATGCTCGCACCGACTTATAAACTTTCCTTATTGTTGAACAATTTGAAACACATTGCTAAGTAATATGTTTTGTTTGATTCATTTTCAGTGTCATATTCTAATTCTGAATCAAAACCACTAAAAAGTTTTAATAAACATACCAACGTTTTCGTAAAATGAACCAAAAAGAGGAATGAAAAAATGAAAAAAACAAGTTCGCTGATTAACAAAAAAACAATACTAACAATCACTTTGGCAATAGTTCTAACAGTTAGCATGTATGCGTCTTTGAATATTCTCAGCAACTTCGGTGCAACAGCAGCGTTATACTCTGAAACTGACTATAAAAGAATTAACGGAGTGTTAGGAAATGACAGCTACATACTTTATCCTTACGAGGAAAAAAGCTCTGTTGTTGGCTTTTCTAAATACGGTGAGCTAATGAACCCCTATGTTCCAGCAGGACTAAACTACAGCGGACAAATTGATCCTTTTGCTAACACCTACGTAGCTAGAAAAGATTGGAACGAAGGCTGGGTAATAAACGTTACATACGTCCAAAATGGCCAATATCAGAACGTCTGGGCTTTCGCCCTCTATAGCGACACTCTGGTCAGCGGCACACCTCCAGATCTTGATTGGCAACATGTCTCGGGTGCTCTCAGCAGTCCTTATTGTGGAAGAAAAACAAACGCTTATGCAAGAAGCTACCCTATAGAGATAATTTATGACGGTCCAAGAAAAGCAGTCTATCGACTCAAGACCGTAATATCTACAAACACGACACCGACCACTTTCGAAGATGACAAGATATTAGAACTTACGTTCCATGTTATCTATGAAAAAGACAAGAAATATGTCCTTTGGATAAAGGACGTCAAAAGAGTCGACATAGGCAAAGGCATCGGAACTATGCAGGTTGAATTTAGCGAAAGAGGACAATGGGACATGGAGAGGTCTTCACATCCACGGGCTTATGCTTACTGGTACACCAATCGCACTACAGACTATGATAAACACATATTCTACAATGGCTCTTCCACTTATAGCCAAGCTCGCTATAATTATGAAGGTAATGCCCAAGTAGCTGGCTACGACGTCTGCCAAATTATAAGTAGCGGGCTTCCGTATGTAGGATGGGCTGCTTTCTGGCCAAATACCACTGTTAATTATGTTGAGGCTTACGATGTTACGACAGTAGAAATGCGGTTGACTACCCTTTCAACTTGTAATGATAGATACACCGCCAGTCTATGGCCCAGCGATTACAAGGTAGCTTCACTTAGGAGATATGAACCATTGAATACGCCTACCGTATATCCACGTGGTGAAGGTCGATGGAGCAATGAACCAATGGTTTTTGTTAATGATCTCCTTAAAACAATGGGGACTCATTACAATTGGGTCTACAATAGCACGAGGGGAAGATGGGGCGTAGAATTCTTTTCCGCATACAACCCTGGTTCTTCAGATGTCATTCGTATTGTTTACAAGTCTAAACGATATCTGCAGAACGACATGAGTCCATCACCACATGAGCCGGGCACGCCATACGTGATTGGTGAATGGTCCTTTGATTTGACATGGGCTAACATAACACGATCAACAAATCAATTCCGTTGCGTTACGGCTTATGGTGTAACAGATTATCATGATGCTGATGATGCAGACAGACAAGGTTACAATAGACTTGACAGAGAAATTGTATTTCAGCTCGACGAAGTCTTTAATCCATGGGATCTCAACCAAGCAGTACATAAACAAGAAAATGATTGGGTTTATAAGACAACTTTGACAAGTTCAGCCAACTATGTCACATTATCTAGCGGTCTAGGCGATAGAATATGGCAGGACAAAACCACAGGCACATGGTATACATACAAATTGCAGACTGGAGACAACGCCACTGCTACATGGGTAAACGCCTTTGAAGATGGAGACAGCTACACCGCTCATAGCAAGAATTGGGCGCTAAAGCTATACGCCTATAATGATAGTGATGCGAACACTGATTATGCTCGTATAAGGATTACTCCTGAAGGCTTTGGACAAAACGGCACTTACATGTTCGGCAACCTTACAGAAGTAAGCTTCTGGTACAAGAAAATAGCAGGAAACAGTAGCTATTATGGGCCACACCTTTTCATAAAGTTGTCTAATGGCTCAGCAACCAGTTGGGTAAACATTCAAATGTACAATAACCCAGTGCATTCTCCATCTGGATGGGTGAAAGTAGACCTTGCAAACATTGACACTTACACTGATCAATCTTCAGCAGACGAGGCTTTCTGGTATGATTCAGACAGTTGGACAAAGAGTGCCAGTGGACCAATGGCTGGTGTCCCTTCAGGCGCTGGAACTGCGAAGCATTCGTTTGACTTTTATAGAAACAAGTTGGCAAGCTACTACGTTACTGACATAGTAGTGGAACTCGGTTATAATATTCCTGCTGGACAAGCGAAAACCTATTTGATTGACGACATCGATGTTGGCTATCTGACTGGAGCAGGCTGCATACGCCACGAACGTGTATATAACATGGAAGAAGACAAACTTATACCATCTGACTGGGACAAATATTGCAGTTTTAGCGAAAAAGTCCTTGTAAACGGAACTTTATGGAACAGATATAGCTATCACATCATTGATCCATCATATTCTGCCACAGCCTATCGTCCATACTACACGATAAACTTTGAAATAGGCAAAATATGGTTCTGGCATTATGTAGAAGGAACCGGATACACCAACTGGACTCTCTCAGCAGGAACCACAATAAAAGTTCTCTACTCAACAATTGAGTTTTGCACTAATGGACGCTATGAATGGAACGTTGTAGGCACTCCTTCCGCCGCTGTAGACTCTGCGGGCGCATCGATGGTTTCATCTTCATTTGAAGAATGGAAGAACATAGAAGTCTACAAAGCAGCATTAGAAATAAAGGACTCATCATGGGGACCATACGTTCCATACCTGATAAGAGAGCAAGGAGTAGCCAATAGATCAAGATCACAGTATCGCGATGTCACAAATAGACTACACTTAAAAGACGATTGGTGTTCAACTCTGCCAATTTCACGCAGTAACATTATCGTTGTAGGTGGACCTGCTGCAAACGGGTTAGCTGAATACTTTAATGACTACACAGACGCGTTTCTAGTTAAGTCAGATGTATCAACAAGCGACTTGACTGGCAACGGAATCTATGGACCAGGATGCTGGAACAAGACCCGTGCTTACTATGGTGGGGCTTCTGGCGCAGGAGGATACGCAATAATATCCACCTACAAAGACCTAAACGGCACAATTGGATTCCTAGTCTGGGGCTACAACGGAGATGACACATACTACGCAAGTTATGCACTAAGACACGGATTGATTGCCTACATACAGTATTTGCAGCCTGGGGTTACAACGCTAATTCTCAAAATAACCTATTCAACACACCCGCCAACTATAACCATCGTTGAATGCTTGGGAGTATTCACAGAATGCACAGGCTTCGGTCAATACGCATATCTAGGCGAAGGCGGTGCAACATACGTAAGAACAACATATGTCCTGCCACTTGCAAGAAGGCTCTTCATTGAACACAAACTGATGTCATTCACTTGGCCAACATACATCCACGCTGACCCATAATCAACTAAACTTTCCATTTTTCTTTCCCTCATTTCTTTAAGAAAAAGAATTTACTAGTCCACATTTTTATTAAGAACTTCAGAAGCAAATTTCGCTATTGCTTCCAAATCTGTTGCTGCAACTTTTTTCCATTCAAACTTTTTCGCATAATCTCTAGAAATTTCGCAGAGATTTCCATTGGTAGTGTTTAGCAATTCCAAAACTTCGCAAGTTATTCTGTCAATATCTCCAACTGGTACAAGAAATACATTTTTGCAAGAGCCAAAAGTTTCTCTTAGAGCTGGAATATCGTAAGCTACAACAGGTAAGCCGCAAGCTAATGCTTCAGCCACTGCTATTCCCCAACCTTCAAAAAGGCTTGGGAAGATGAAGACTTTGCTCGATTTTAACAAACTATACAGCTTAATGTCACTGCATCGCCCATAGATCAGAATGTTGTCTTCTAATTCGTCTTTAGCAATCATTTTCTTCAATGAATCGAGTTCTAATCCGCTTCCAATAATTAGAAGTTTAACGTTTTCCTTATTTTTAACAACTTTTTTCCATGCCTCTACTAAATTGAAGATTCCTTTTTCTTTCGAGATTCTGCCTGCAAAGACTCCATCAAAAATCTTTTCATATCTATAAGGTTTTATTCCGCTAATGAAATCGAAATTAATGGCGTTGCCGCTGACAAAAATTTTACTTTTAGAGATGCCGTTATCTCTGAGGGCTTTTGCGGTAAAGTTTGAAACTGCAACTATCGCATTGGTTTTCTTTAAGAGAGAAAGTGTAATGTAAAATGCTAGGGTTTTGGCAAGTGAGACACTTCTAGTGTAGTCTATGTTTCGATAACTGCAGTAAAGAGAATCCTTCGCTCCAATTTTCGCTGAGGGTATGTCAATGTGATGAACAATTATGCCTACAGGTTTGTGGGAAATTAAACCAACAAAGTAGCCTAATATGAGATTCGGCAAAGTATTATTCGTAACAAAAATTACATGAGGGTTCTCAATTTGAAGAATGCTTAAGCTTTTAAAAAGTGCTCTGAAAATCCAAAATCCCCACTCAAGATACGTGCTCAGCCATCCTTTCCCATGAAAACTCCAAGGAAGCGAATATTTTTTACACTTATATTTTGGTGCGTCTAGAAGACTTGGAGAAGATTCCAAAACAGCTATCTTTACGTTGTCTTGCTCGCAGAAAACCTTGAGAGTTTCAACGAATCTTTTTTCGGCACCGCCCATTGCTGTTACATGAGTTGACGGATGAAAGAAGAGTGCGAAGATTCTGAGAGGAAAAGATGTCCTTGTTTCTTGTTTTTCGGTTGTTTCGTAACATATTGTTTTCTGTGTGTTTTCAACAATTTTCATTCCCGCATCATCTTATTCTTTGTATGTTTTCTTCCAAAATTTTCAAATGTTTTTCGCACGAGAAGTTTTCTTCAACAAACCTTCTTGTTTTCAAGGAGACATTTTTTTCCTTCAAGTCAACAGCCTTTAGAATTTTTTCAGCAAAGTCCTTCATATGGTATGGATTGGCTCTGAAGCCTGTTTCTCCATCAATAACGGTTTCACATGGACCTCCCCCATCATTCCAGACAACAGAGGGTGTTCCACATGCCATCGCTTCAACTGGGCCTAATCCAAAATCTTCTCGCGGAACTGAGTAGACATACACATCCGCAGCGTTGTAAAGCCTCACAAGTTCTTTTTGAGATTGAAACCCTAAAAATTTCACATTTTTCTTTATTTCCAATTTTTTAGCAATTTTCAAAAGTTTCCGTATGTATTTGTTGTTTTCTTTTGAAATCTCGCCTGTTATGGCTAAAGTTGCTGATGGGATTTCCTTTACAATGTGGCTCATTATTTCCAGAAGCCATTCCCAGTGCTTCACAGCCACAATTCTTCCGGTTGAGAGAATTAGGGGCCATCCAAAATCTTTGCGTGATTCTTTAGAGATTTTCTGTTCTAGAATTCTAAATGTTTCTATGTCGACTGGTGGATAACAAACTTTTGCAGTTATTCCGTAAATGGCTTGTATGCGTTTAGCTGTGAAGTAACTGTTTGCGAGAACAACATCTGAATTTACAACACTATAATAATCCATCTCTTTTAAAAAAGGACCAGCAACTTTGCTCAGTCTAAAAATTACTTCACGAACATCATTAAATCTCCATAGTGCTCTCTCTTTACTATTTAGGTAGAGAAATCTTGGAGGCGAATGAATGTAACTCAGATACTTTTTGCCTCTAAATTTTTTATTTAAATAACCAATCCATGGGGCAGGACCATAGCCATGACAGATTAAAACGTCTTCTTCACTAAAAGCTTGTAAAACTAGGGGAGCCAAAGGCACAGATAATATAATTCGTATTGCTGGGCTATTTGGAACAAAAGAAGTGAAAAAGCTTTTTGTGTAGCAGTGAGGGTTGCTTGATTCCTTGCGTAGATTTTTATCCACATAAGCGAAAAAACATTCAGCGTTGTAGCCTTTTTGGTGGAACAGTTCGACTTGTTTTAGAATTACTCTTTCGGCTCCTCCTAACTCTTTTAGGTGACTATAAAGTATTGCGATTTTCAAGGATTTTACATCCTTTTTGTTATTTTAGACTTGAAGCTTCGGATTCTCCATTTTATTTTGCCATGTTTGTGTTTGTTTCGGCTTTGTGTGGAGGAGTGTCTTTAAAGAATTATTAAAAAGTTTTTAGGGGTTCAGATTCTGAACAAAACATGCATTAGAATTCCAATAGACTTTTCTACTTCCCCGTAATTTACTACAGCAATCAATGTGAGGACAAGTAAAATATGAATGAAGCATCCGGTGGGACTACCCCCGAGGCTCCTATAGTTCAAACCGATTTCGAACGAATAAGCACGCTCGTCTCCGCAGAGTTTCAACTAGAAGAAGCTTTAATGGAGCATAACATTCCCACATACTATTTGAAGCAACCGCAAGAAACAAAACAAGCTTTTCTCAGGTTGCTGAAAAATCTGGAAGCAACGAATTTGATGCCTATTCTGCGTAGGCAAAATAAGCGAGTCGTTTTAAAAGTTATTCCAAAGCCTCCGATAAAAAAAAGTAACGTAATCATAAATTGGATATTGTTTTTCGCTACAATAGCAACAACGTTCCTAACAGGGTACATTCTTTCAGGAGAAATAATTGACCCGCTGATTGGAGGAGCAACCTTCACTATTTCTTTGCTTATGATACTTGGTCTCCACGAGCTTGGCCATAAAATAACTGCAAACAAAAAGGGAGTGGAAGCGACTCCTCCATACTTTATTCCAGGTCCTCCACCAGTAGGTTATTTTTTTGGAATAGGAACTTTCGGAGCCGTGATAATGCAGAAATCTTTACCGCCTAACAAAGATGCGCTATTTGACATAGGGTCTAGTGGCCCAGTTATGAGTTTCATATTGGCTGCAGTGTTTGCTACTGTCGGTTTTGCTTTTTCTCCTATAATATATAGTCCTGAACAATTACCTACTTTACCATCCCCATTGCTGTTTTCGCTAATAGCTATGGCACTTGTTAGAGTCCCTGCTCCTCCTCCTGGTCAGTACACATACATACAATTACATCCTGTTGCCTTTGCTGGTTGGGTTGGTATGCTGGTTACAATGCTTAATCTATTGCCTGCTGCCATGCTCGATGGTGGTCACGTGGCTCGCTCGATCGCAACTGAGAGGATGGCGAGCATCTTGACCTTTCTATCAGTCTTGTTATTGATTGTTGAAGGCTTTTGGCCTATGGCTTTTTTTGTAATTTTTATTTCAATGTATAAGCATCCAGGCCCGTTAGATGATATCTCTGGTTTGTCAGTAAGAAGAAAGGCGTTCATATTCCTTCTAATAGGCATTTTCATCTTGTGTTCATTCATACCACTACAGCGTTGATAGTCTGCGCTTTTGTATTTGCGTCGAACAAGTAGACAGTAACATTTATTAAATATTGCTATACTCGATGTTCTCATAGTGAGACTGGTAGAACAAAAAATAGATAAAGTCTCATATTGGCGAATTTGCAATGAGAGGAATACTAATTCTAATCGTATTTTTTTCAATGTTCACAGTTGCGTCTCTGTTGGTTCCTTCGCCAATGTTTCCAGGAAACTTTTTCTGCACTTTGATTGGGCAAGGGAACAACCAATATACAGATTTTTTGAGCGCAATTTTTAATGGCGTCGTTTATGGTGTAATCTTAGGGCTAGTTTTTATTGTTCTAAGTAAAAGGCTTGAGGGAGAAAAGTAGCTAAAAACAGTTTTAGCTTTCTGGTTGCGATAAAAAGCCTGTTAATTTGATTGTGCATCCACATTTGTTGCATGTTAGCATTAGTTCTGCTAATTCATCGTCCTTAACTTTCGTTTCTACAATTTGATAAGTTTCTTCGCTTTCGTCATCCGGCGATATTATCGTTCCGCATTTTGGGCATGGAAAGGCTCCATCTCCATCAATCTTCGTTAGGTCAATCGTGTACGTCATACTTTTTCTAACAGTTTCTTTTTTCATCATTATTGACACACCTTTTAAGCTTGTTTTCCATGGTTAGCCCAAAATATAATTAACAATTATGAATTGAAAATTCATATTACAGATACATTGGTATCCCTTGAAGCCAATTTAAATAAGTTGATTTTGAATCATGGCTCAGGCGAAATTGGACTGCTTGAATAGTATAACAAGGGTAAAGCCAATAGCACAATATTTTTTCCTTTTGTTGTAAGTGCGTATTCCACTCTTAGTGGTGGTCCTGTTTCGACTGTTCTGACAATGTATCCATGTTTTTTTAGGCTTTTGAGTTTGTCTGAAAGTGTGCGAGAGTTTACTTCAAGGGTTTTCTTTAAGCCGCTAAAACCTAGGGTGTTTCTCAAAAATAGCGTATAGAGTATTTCTATGTTCCATTTTTGAGACAATAAATTGAAGCTTTCTTCGAGACTTTGTATGTCTTCTCTGATGACTTTCAGACTAATTTCTTGCTTGTCTATTATCTGTTGAAGCGTGTCTTCAATTCCTCTAAGAGTGTGTTCTATACGCGCTTCTACAAGTCTGCGAAGCTCATTGTTCAAAGCAAGTTTTGAACCCATTCAAATACACTTGGTGTATAGGAGCTTACTTCACAATTTATAAAGGTTTACTTATACAACAAAGTATGGAAAATATATCAACATTTAATGGAGAGAAAAAACATTGAGCAGTTATGATGTCATTGTAGTTGGAGCTGGAACAGCGGGATGTCTTGCAGCAAAAACAACAGTGGAAGCAGGACTTAAAACATGCCTAGTTGAAAGGAAAAGAAGAGAAGAAATCGGAGAAAAAATTTGTGGAGACGCACTCGGCGAGCATCACCTAAAAACTTTAGGTTTAGAGAAACCTCAAGGCGGTGAATTGGAAAAGAGGATCGGAGGCATCAAAATTTATTCTCCAGATTTAGAAACTGTTTTTACAATTGCGCATGAAGATTTTGTTGGCTACTTGTTGAATAGGCGCCTTTTCGGTCAATGGCTTTTAAAAAAGGCTCTTGATGAAGGCGCGGTTCTTCTCGATTCTACGCAGTGTTTGAAGCCAATAATTGAGAAACACTTCGTCACTGGGCTTCAAGTTAAGAATTTGAAAACTGGTAGAAATGTTCAACTGAAAACGAAGGTTGTTGTTGATGCTAGTGGTTTTCTGGCTGTAGTTAGGCGAAAACTTCCTAGAGAAATGGGAATCGAGAATGACGTTGCAAATGAGGATATAGAAGCTTGTTATCGAGAAGTAAGACAGCTTAAACAAGAAACTGAAAACACTGGATATTGCGAAATCTATCTAAACCAAAAAGTTACGCCAGGTGGTTATACGTGGATTTTTCCGAAAGGTGGAGCAAAAGTTAATGCAGGCTTAGGAATTTGTATGCGAAGAAAATTTCCAAACCCTAAAAACCAATTCTATAAATACATTTTAACAAAACCGCTTTTCGAAGGTTCTCTACTTCTACAAGGCGGTGCATGGTATGATCCCACACGCAGACCATTAGATAACATGGTTGGAAATGGAGTCGCAATTGTCGGAGACGCTGCATGTCTAGTAAACCCTATCCACGGCGGTGGGATAGGTCCATCGATGCTCAGCGGCCAGTTAGCTGGAAAAACTATAATTGAATCTTTGGAAAAGGGTGATGTCAGCCAAAAATCACTTTGGCCTTCCAACTGCAGATACATGGAACTGTATGGTACAAAACAAGCTGGGTTAGATGTTTTTCGGATGTTACTTTTGACAAGCCGTGACGAAGACTTGAACTATGGAATGAAGTACAAGCTTTTGATGGAAGAAGATATTTTGAAGGCGAGTTTAGGCGAAGAATTCCATATCAAAGTAACTGACACTGCGAAACGTGTCTTTCGAGGATTAAAAAGAATACGTTTCCTCAACAAGCTTAGGATTACAGTTAACCTCATGAGGCAAGTTAAAGCTCATTACAAAAACTATCCAGAAACGCCCGACAACTTCAAAAAATGGCAACTGAAAACAAAGGCTTTATTTAAAGAGGCAAAATCAGCAATTATGGAATAAACAGTAGAAATAATTGAAGTGTTACCTGCCATGCGTGTTGCAGTTTTAGTTACTGGTGGAAAGGATTCCGCTTTAGCCCTTTACAAAGTTATGAAGGCTGGCTATGAAATAAAATATTTAGTGAGTATGACTCCGCTAAGCGAAGACAGTTGGATGTTCCATTACCCAAACATAAACTTGGTAGACCTGTTTTCCAAAGCCGTTGAAATTCCACTTATAAAAGCAGAGACTTCTGGAGCCAAAGAAGAGGAAGTTGAAGACCTTAAACAATTAATCGAAAAGCTTGAAATAGATGCCATAGTTTCTGGTGCAATAGCCTCAACTTATCAAAAAACACGAATAGAAAGAATCTGCCAGCAACTAAAGCTGAAATGTATAGCGCCTCTCTGGCATGCAGATCCATTAACTATTCTGAAAGAAATTTTAGACCTAAAATTTGAAGTAATCATAACTGGAGTTTGTGCCTACGGCTTCAGTAGGGAATGGCTGGGCAGAAAAATCGACCACGCCGCAATAGAAGACATGAAGAAATTGAATAGGCAATATGGGATTTCGCTTGTTGGCGAAGGCGGTGAATACGAAACCCTTGTTCTTGACGCTCAATTCTTCAAAAAAAGAATAGCAATTGTTGAAGCAGAAACAGTTTGGAAGAATCAAAGTGGATATTTCCTAGTTAAGAAAGCCAAACTAGAAAGCAAAGAGTAGGGCTGAAGCGTGAACTTTATAGTTTCCACCTACTATTTAAATTTGGGAAATTCATGGTTGAAGAAAAAGACATAGTCGAGTTTCTCAAGTCGCATGACGGCAAAGCGTCGTTGAATGATGTGGCTGAGGGTTTAGGCATAGTTAAATACGGACCAAACTCTGCTTATGCATTTTTGCAATCTTTGAAAAACAAGGGCGTCATTGAACGGAGAGGTGAGCGTTGGACTTTACTTATTGAAGAGCCTAAGCCTGTTGAAAAAACTGCGGAGGCGCCTTCTAAGCCTGTAGAAGAGAAGGAAACAGCTGTTCCAGAGGTGGAAAAACTTATGAAAGCCATGGCAAAAACTATTGCAGAAGCAATGAAAACTGCTCAAGCGCCTGCTGACGAGTGGGAGTTAGCCACAAGACCTATGGCGACGAAGATTGAGAAGAAAGAAGATAAACTAAGCGCTTTGGTTCTGAAACCAGATGTAGCTCCGGAAGCTAAGAAACCATTAGTAGGCTTCCCATCAGGCACCTTTATTGATGAGCTCTTTCTAACGCCGGAAGGAAAATCGCTCGACGGGATTCCTATATGTGGACAATTTGCAATAACAGGCTTGCCTGGTGCTGGAAAATCTATACTTATAGAGGAAATAGCTGTACGTGTTGCTGCTTCTGAGAGAAAAGTGCTGTTTGCTACTGCAGAAGACACGTGGAAAAGTGCTACCCCCCGTTTTGATTTGCAATCTCGCCTGAAACAGAAAGCCGACATTTTAGGCTTGAGTTGGGATAAAATCCGAGAGAATCTTTTTGTGCTTGACACCGTGGCTTATCCGGAACTACGAGACTGGAACACTTTCGCAGAAACTTATCGCTATGTCGCTGAGAAGGAAAAAATTGAGCTTGCGCTAATCGATTCTGTGACTGTGCTTGAAGCCTATCGTGGCGCATTAAAATACCGTGTAATGGAGTTAGCCAGATACAACCAAGTTCATGGCATAACTGCCCTATACGTTAATCAACGAAGCTCAGAAGTCTGGGACAGCTACGACATGGCAGGCGGCATAGGCTTAGCCCACAACTTGGATGGAACAATAATAATTGATTACGGACGGGTTTATTGGCAAGACCAACAGATTGACTTAGCCTTAAGCAGGGGAGAATTCGTTCGTATATCACGCGTTTTGGACTGTAGAATGTGCAATTTCGAAAGAAGACGGATACGAGTTGAAATAACATCGGATGGTTTTCTTAAGGCTTTAGAGCCCATACCCAAAACTGAAGAAACTAGGCAGTGAAAAGATTAAAAATGTCAATAGTTAAGCCGCCATCCTTCGATGAACTTGTTAAAACCTATGGGACTCCGAAAAAGGCAGTTCTTCACCTAATCGAAGCTGGATACTCACCAGAGCAAATAGAGTGGAAAATGGGCATGCCATACTATCTTATACGCTTATACATGGAAGGTTTAGAAGCAAAAAAGGGCATCAAGTTCTCAAAAATAGTGGAAGTCTACGAGCGTATCGCGGTTATTCGCGGAAAAAAGGGCAAGGAAACTGAACTAGTTAAATTCTTTCAAAATCCAAACTTAACATTGGAAATTAAAGCCCGCTTTACCTTCGGAACCATAACAGAAGAAAACCTTAAGATTGGGCCAGGCTTGATTGAAAGAAGCATAAGCCTAGCAACAGACGCGCCAAAAAACGAAGTCAAAAAGCTTTTAATAGACTATGGAGAACATGGCGAAGTCGCATATTTGCTTTCAAAACCTAAAGATTCCGAATTAACAGTCGCAGAGGTTTATGAAACAATTAAGCTTTTACCCAAACTAAAAACTATACGTGAACGCGAGCTTCAAACCTCAAGTCTTTTACGGGCAAGCACGCCTACGGAAGCAAAATACATCGTTAGGCTTTTGCTTGGAGACTTAAAGCTTGGCTACTATGCCCGAACAGTGATTAATGCAGCAGCAAGAGCCTACGAGGTTTTGCCTGAACTGATCGAAAATGCTTGTGCAATTTTAGGCTTGACAGAAGGCATAGCACTTGCTTCTGAGGGTGTACTCAAGCTCTCTGAAGTTAAAATACGCCCAGGACAATTCATTAAGCCTCAACTTGCGCACCTTTATGAACCTGACAAAGTAGTTTTCCCAGTTAGAGCCGAGTATAAGCTTGATGGAAGTCGCCTTCAAATCCACAAATGGGGCATTCAGACATGGCTTTACTCGAGAAGAAGCGTAGAAAAATCGCAGACGCTACCAGAAGCCGTGGAAATTGCCAAAAGATTTAATGCCCAAAGCTGTATCATTGACAGTGAAATAATCGCTATTGATGATGCTGGAAATCCGTTGCCTTTCCAAACTTTGCTTGAAAGAACAGTGCCCAGAGAACTCCCACGAGAAGAATTAGAAAAGCGAAAGGAAAAAACCAAAATCACTATCAAAGCCTTTGACGTACTCTTTTTAAATGGGCAAACAGTCACCGATTTAACACTTTTTACACGACGAAAATATTTGCTAGAAGTTGTTCCTGCTGAGTACATTGTGGAAGGTGTAGACTGCCAGAATGAGATTGAGCTTATGCGTTTCTATGAGGAAGCATTGAAGAAAAAATTTGAGGGCATAGTTGTTAAAAACTTGAATTCGCCTTACGAGATTGGACAGCGCACTTATACGTGGCTGAAGCTAAAGCCTGAAAGAGATACCATAGACGGTACGATAGTAAAAGCCCTTTACGGAAAAGGCAAACGCTCGGGATTGTATTCGTCATTTTTGCTTGCTGTTCGTGAACCATCAGAAAAGAAACTTTACACGATTGGAAGGGTTTCGAATCTGCCAGACGAGACAATGAATGCCCTCAAAACAATAGTTGAGAAAACCAAGACAAGCGGGGATGAAGAGGGTGTGTTTGTTAAGCCTTCAGTGGTTGCAGAAGTCACATATCAGGAAATTCAAGAAACAGATGAATATACAAGTGGTTTTGCCTTAAGAGTACCTAAACTGATTCGGTTTAGACTAGACAAGACCATTGACGAGATAGACAGCATTGAAAAATTGAAGAAGCTTTACGATTTGCAATATGAACGGTATCCAGCTAATCTACTATAGCTGAAGAAGACTAATTTTTCCAGTTGTTTTATATTGTTCAACACGAAGATTTAATGCAATTTCTGTGAATTCTTTAAGAATGAGATTGCTGAATTTCCATGTTGGGCTTCCATATCTAAGCCCGCTGCATGTGGAATCTGCATAAACAAATAGCTTGTGCTCTCCATGATTGTAAACTGCGTCATTTGCATATCCATATTCTGGTTTGTTCACGATTTTGAAAGGCCAAAGCTTACATGCCTTAGGTTTCATTTGTTGAAGTCCACATAAGTGTATGCCAGAAAAACTATGCAAAAACGTGCATGAGCCGTCGCTTTTCCTTTTTATAAACAGTTTATCTAAGCCAGAGACAGTTGTTTCTACACCATAGTTTTTGACAATTTTTAGCCATTCATGAAAGTTTAAGACGACACTGTAGGCTTTGCAACATAAACCGCATGCGTTGCATTTCCAGTCTGCAATGAATCGCCATGGAACAAACAACATTCCAAATGCCCACTTGCATATGCTCTAAATTTCTTAGAAATTATTCTTTTCTTAAAAACTTATTCAGGAAACGTTTCATTTTTTCATTAGACGAGAAAGCCTAAACTTTTCGGTATAAGTAAATTGTGTGGGATGGATAGCCCAAAGTTTGGTTTTCACAAAAATTCTCAACCTTTACAGGTTTCCATCCAATAATTTCGTAGTCATGTGAAATCACACGAACCCCTGGTCTAAGTTCAGCCTCAAGTTTTGGCTTAACTTTTTCATTCGCACTTGTTGTCAAATAAAGGAAGATAACGTCTGCAGACGTTAAGTCAACGTTAAACATATCGCCATTAACTATTGTCACCCTATCTTGAAGTCCATTTTCATAAACTGTGCTTAAAGCTTTTTTAACAAGGTCTTCGCGCAATTCGACTCCAACGGCTCTGGCTCCAAAATCCTTCGCAGCCATCACAACTGTTCTGCCATCTCCAGCGCCTAAATCAAAGAAGACTTCACCAGCCTTCAGTTCTGACAATATAAGCATTTGACGGATCACTTGCGGTGGACTTGGAACATATGGCGCTATGTACATATATGAATCCTCGTTTATTTTTAACTTGAGGCTTCTGTTGATTTATCCAATGTATCAGCTCTTTTAAAGATTTTCTGAATTTCTAAGCAACATAAGTGGCTTTTTTAGGTGCAGGTCTTTTGGCTTCTCCACATTTCACGCAACTCTGAGCACATAGCTCCAAATATTTTTCTTCATCTTTCGAGCCAATAGCCTCAGAAGCTTTTCGGCATAATTCGCTTGCTTCGTCGCACCCGCAATCTTTACAAAGTTTTGATATTGATTGGCAGATTTCCTGCACATCCTTCGGGTCTAATACTGCTCTGTTTGTGCGAACGAGCAGGCAGATTTCTCGTGCTAAAACGCATGTTTGAACGTATTTTATTCTTTCAAGAACTTCCTCTCGCAGTTTTTTTCGACTTATTTCCACTTTTTTAGTCTCCTAATGCGATTAACAGAATGCTTACGCACAATAAGGTAGGCTTTCATTTAAAAGTTGTTGTAAGTCTCAACCATTCACCCGAATCGTTTGCTAATGGCTTTGCGCTCTGCTTCAAGAACAAGTTCATAAAACCTATCATTTGGTTTCGATTCTTCTTCAAGCACTTCCTTAACATCTGATGGCTGAACTCTTCTACCGGACAATGCCAGTACTGCGGTCTTGCCATATTTAGCTATCAACTTAGCTGTTTGCAATGCTTGCATATGCAGTTTTTCCTCGTTTTTAGTCAGTTTTCCGCCTTTCTTTTCAATGATTGGAAGGATTTTTTCTTCTTCCACCTTTAGAAGACCCAATGCTGGAGAGCCGCATCGGGGACATTTTGGTTTATCTGGAAGGTCTTTAGTGCGTATCATTTCCGTATAATTCCAACAGTTTGTGCACACAAAGCTAGATGTTTCGTTGAGCAATCGCGCTTTTGCTGACTCTATTAGAACAGCTCGCATTCGTTCAGGAGGAATCAAATCTGTTTTCATGCTTACACGTTCAATGCCTACACGGGCAACAGGAGTTGCATATCCAGCAGTTTCCACCTTCTGCAGTTGAATTTCACCTCTTCCAATTTTTTCGAGAACGTGAACAAGTTTTTCAATGTCCAAATCTTTTGTGAAAACTTCTTTCAAAGCCTCCTCATAGATTGGCGTATCCTCAAAACTCTTTATTAGCCTTTGTAGGCTTACGCTGCTGAAGTCAGCCCATTTCTTTAGGGCTCCGAAGCGTCGTGCTACATGAATCATTCTGCGTTTAAAAAGCCCAGTCTTCACTGTCGCTCTAGTGAGCGTGTCTCTGACTGCTTGGTCTGACATGTCTCTAATTTCATTAAACAGTTCAATTATTCGGTTTGCGTTTGCAGCACCCATTGTCTGCACGAAAATGCGATATGGGTCGTGTTGAACTACGACTGCGTATCCGATTTTTTCTGAAAGCAACTGTCCCAATAGTTGGGCTAGCGCTCTGTTCGTAAGCGAGCCGAAGTTGGTGTGAATTATAACGAAGTCTTCCCAGTCTTCGAAGATTATTCGATTATCAGTTGGAACCGGAATATCGGCGATTACCTGTTCTATTGTTTCAGCTAAAGCCCTCAAAATAGTGTCCTTATCAGCCGGATACTGCTCGCTTAATTTAGCAGCTATTTCTTCCTGTGAAAGCCCCTTGTGCATTTGTTCTTCAACAAAACCTCTGATTGAGGCTACTTCTTGCGCTATTTCAAATGGAACTGGAATTTCTTCTCCAATCCAGCTCGGTATGGCTCCTGTAGGATCTTCAACGGGCGTCACATGAACCTTTTCTTCAGAAACGTGCAATATTCGCCATGGGCTTCCTCTTATGATGAATTTTGTTCCAGGTTTGCCATACTCAGCCATGAAGGCTTCATCTAAAACTCCTACTGCAGAATCGCTTGAATCGTCAACTACGAGAAATTGTTTTTCTTCCGGTATCATGGATAAGTTGTCAAAATAATATTCGAAGAGGGCTTTTGTTCTGCGAGGTTTCAAAACCACCTTATCTTCGAAGGAAACCCATGCTAACCGTGGAAATCGTTGATGCATATACCTGAGAATCTTTTCAACGTCAGCTATTGTTAAATCCTCGTAGGGATAAGCGTTCTTGAACATTTCCGATATTTCGTTAAACTCCACTCTTCTGTTTTTGAGCAGAAGACCCGCAATCTGATGGGCTAGCGCATCATAAGGTTTTGGCGGAATCTCGACAGGCTCAAGATCTTCTTTCAAGGCTCTACGAGCTATGGCTAGTGCTTCCAATGCATCATCAGAATCCATTGTCACAATTAGTCCTTCTGCTATGAGGCCTATTCTGTGTCCACTTCTGCCAACACGCTGTATAAGCCGCGTCACTTGTCTGGGGCTCATGTACTGTATAACTAGATCTATTCTGCCCACATCTATACCTAATTCTAAACTGCTTGTGGCTACAAGTCCCTTTAATTCGCCACTTTTCAAGCCTTTTTCAGCTGCTATTCGGGATGGTTTAGCAAGAGAGCCATGATGGATGGATACTGGAAAGTCTACGTCCCAGACTTTGAATCTGCTTGCCAAAACTTCCGATATAGCCCTTGTATTCGTAAATAATAAAACAGATTTGTGCCTGCTCATGTAATCGCGGATTAATCGAAGTCTGGCCGCAACTTCTGGATGTGTGTAAAGCCTTTCAGCAAGCTTAAAATCTTCAGATTCTGGCTTTGGATAAACAATTTTTAACCGCATCATTCTGGCAACTGGAACACGAACAATTTCGACACTTCGTCCGTTTCCAACAAGAAATTGGGCAACTTTTTCCGGGCTTCCAATAGTAGCTGATAAGCCTATAAGCTGGAATTCTCTGCCCATCATGGACCTAAGTCTTTCCAAAGCTAGGGCAAGTTGGCTCCCTCGTTTGCTGTCTGCCATTTCGTGCACTTCGTCAATTATTACCCATCGCACTTGCTGCAGATGTTGGCGCATAACCCAGCCTGGCAATATTGCTTGCAACGTTTCAGGCGTTGTGATTAAAATGTCTGGTGGGCTCATGGCTTGCCTTGTTCGCTCTTTTGTTTCTGTATCGCCATGTCTAACAGCCAATTTTATGTCAAGATTGTTACACCACCATTCAAGTCTCTCTAGCATGTCTCGATTTAAGGCTCGTAAAGGCGTAATATACAACACCTTAATGCCAGGCGTTCCTTGCTGTCCTTGAAGAAGCATGTTTAAAACTGGTAAAAATGCGGCTTCTGTCTTGCCACTAGCCGTAGGCGATATAAGAAGAACATTTTTTCCCTCAAGAATTTTTGGAATAGTCTTCTCCTGCGGTTCTGTCGGTTTTAAGAATCCCCTCTGTTCAATAAGCCTTCGAACGGGCTTAACAAGCAATTCAAAAGCGTTTTTATGAGAACTCTCCACGATTAGCCTAAACCTCAATGCAAAGGAATAAGCATAAGCCATAGGTAAAAGCGTTTTGGAAACAGTTTTTAGCAATCTTCTGTGGGAATCTTTTACAAAAGAGGACAGTTTCACCAAATAGTTGCCTGGCGAAGAAGCAATGTTTTCTAATGTTGTTTTTGTCATTTTCGTTTCAATTTCTGCCATAATGCATGCAGTTTTCGGCTTGAATTCGTCAATGGAAGACCGTGCCTTATTTCTAATAATCAATAATTTTGGCTATTCATCCTGTTAAAGGTATGTTAAAAATGCTTCAAGATCATAAACCAGCATTGTTTGGACTGCGTTTCGGATTTATTTCATCGATGAATGAGGTAATATTATTCTTTGATAGCTTATTTCACGCGCTAACATGCCAGCTTTTAGGCTTTAACTTAAAAGTCTATGTAAATGGTGTTTCATTCTTTTGCCAAGAACGTGTATAAACTCGATGTTACGTTAGGGTTTTTCTATGTGAAAACAATGGAAAGTTTTTTATGTATCATCATATGAACCATGGTTATCGAGAATGTTGGAGGAAATTAAATGGCTAAATGTCCAAAATGCGGAACTGTCGTTTCATCACCTAAGAAAAAGTGGACCATGGCTGGACGCCCTGACAAGTCAGGAAAAAGAATGCAACTAGAAATAGGACTTTTCGAATGCCCGAAATGTCACAAACCATTCCGAGAAGTGCTAAGCAAGAAGAAGATCTAAACTCAACGCGAAGGACTTTAAACTTACTTCCCCCTATTTTTTCAGTTTCTAAAGCGTTAAGTTTTAAAACATGTAAGCCTAATTGAACAAGAACTCTTCATCCTAATAGAAGGCAAAAAATTGACAGAAGCAACAGCAACATTGAGGCGAATCTGGAAAAACGAGTATTTTCAAACAATTCTAATGATTGTCTTAATGGTAGTAGTAGTTTTCGGCTTCTGGTTTGGCTTCCAACTAGTGCTTAGGTCGCAATATCCGGCGTTAGCTGTGGTTTCTACAAGCATGCTGCCAACTTTAAATGTGGGCGACGTGATAATAGTCCAAGGTGTTCCAGCATCTGAAATAAAAGCAGATTACTTAACAGGCGACATTGTTGTTTTCAAAAGCCAAACCCCAGATTATCGCATAGTACACAGGGCAATAAAAATAGAGAATAGGACTAATGGCTACTGGATTACTACAAAAGGAGATAGCAATCCTGGGCCTGACGCTCCATTTCACGAGAGTCAGCTAATTGGGAAAGTTGTGGCGAGAGTTCCGTACATAGGCAACTTTGCCTTATTTATCAATGCGTTGGGCAGCTTTTACTACTTCATCATCATACTAATAATCATTGTCAATATCCTGTTATCGCTGGCTCCTAGCGGTGACGAAAAAAAGAAGACTAGAGAAGAAACTCTTGGGGAAAAAAAGAGACTGTTCGGAAAACTGACCTTGGAAACGCTCTTCCTGATAATCTTAAACGTTCTTTTCATAGGCTTTTTGGTTTTCAGTTTGTATGGAAGTTTTACGTTCTGGCAGATAGGCGCTCGCCCACCTCAATATGTGACAATTCGCGGCATGTATTCTGACCTCCAGTATCAAGCTAACTATGGAGCAAATGTCACTGCCGCTTTTCTTTCTCAAGGTTTTATGACTTATCAAATAGATTGTCTAATAAACGGAAGCGTGCGCATTGGCGTTCCAACATTTTCATGGGTGCAAGTTACAATTCTAGTTCTTTTGTTGTTTGACTTCTGGATATTCGCCAAATTTCTGCATCTAGATAAGAAAATTGTGCATATGTTAAAACGCAATTCGGCGTAACTTTTTTTCTGTTCAATGTCTCTTATAATGCCAACGTGCCTTGATTCTTTCCTTTTCCTCTTCAGTGTATTTCTCTTTCTTTTTTCTTCTTCTTTCCGTTGTTTTTCTTTTTCTCATCTCATCCAAAGGTAGACATAAATTTCGCCCGACAAAACCAAATAGCTTTCTACTCAATCAACATTTGACAAGATTAGACTAGTTTAAAAGTATTTCAATGTATAGCATGCCGCAATAACACGTTATTCTAGAGAAAACCTTGTTTTAGTCTGTAAGAAGGAATAATCGCTGAAGAAAACTCGGTTTATGAACCTAAGACTTTATAAAGCCTTATAAAGGGTATTTAAGCATTCACTATATACGTGATGTTTCATGCCAAAAGTTAAAGCCCAAATAAACATCGAGAACGTTGTTGCTTCTGCCACTCTGAATCAGAAAGTGGATTTAAATGCTGTTGTGAAAGGTTATCCAGGCGTCGAATACCGTCCAGAACAGTTTCCCGGATTAGTGTTTAGGCTTAAAAGACCGAAAACAGCGACTTTAATTTTTAATTCTGGAAAGATGGTTTGCACAGGAGCAAAATCTGAGAAAGAAGCTCGGAGAGCGGTTATAAAAGTTATCAAAGAACTGAAAAAAGGCGGAATAATCATCATCAGCAAACCAGAACTAAAAATACAAAACATTGTTGCCTCTGCAAGCCTAGGCGGCATGATAGACCTAGAAAAAGCAGCTGATACCCTTGGAAAAACCATGTATGAGCCAGAGCAATTTCCAGGCTTAATTTACAGAATGGACGAACCTAAAGTCGTTATACTGCTGTTTGCCAGCGGAAAACTCGTTTGCACTGGTGCAAAGAAAGAACAGGATGTCTATGACGCGGTGCATAAGCTTCACAGAATATTGGAGGAGCAAGAGCTAATATTCTACGAATAGCTCCTCTTTCATTTCTTTTTAGTTTGCTTCAAGATAGTTTTCAATTGATCTTCGTCTATCACATCCAACTCGTATAATTTGTTGGCTACTTCTCTAACATTAAGAAGCGCGTGAACCTTTATTCCGTTTTTTTCAAGTTTTTCTTTTCCACCTTCTTCTCTGTCAAGAAGTACAACAGCGTCCGTGATTACGCCACCTTCTGCTGTTATGGCTTTTGCGGCCTTTTTAAGAGATAAGCCAGTCGTGATTAAGTCGTCAATTAGCAAAATACGGTTTCCAGGCGCTAAGACGCCTTCAATTCTTCTTTGTCTTCCATGCAAGCGAACACCTTTACGAACATATAGAAATGGTTTCCGTAGATTGTAGGCAATTAAGGAGGCGAATGGTATGCCTGCAATTGGTATGCCAGCTATTCTCTCAAAATTTTTAGCGTCAACTTCATCTTTTATGAAGTCTGCGCAGAAGTTGCAGATTTTCTGAAAAGCGTCTGGAAAGCTTGGCACTATTCGCAGGTCAATGTAGTATGGGCTTATCTTTCCGCTTGTAAGTTTGAAGGCTCCAAACTGTAGTGCACCAATTTTATTTAGAATTTTGCAAATTTCCGTTTTGACAATTTCGTTGTTTTTTTCGGGCAATGTTTCACGTCCGTTTAGAAACTTGGTAGATTTTTCCTACTTCTGGTATTAGGCATGTGACTTTTGGCATCTCCTTCTTTAGGAGTTCACTGAATTTCTTCAAATCTGCTGGTGAACCAGTGTGATATGGAACCGCCACCTTAGGCTTCGTCAACCTTGCAATTTCAAAACCTGTTTCCGGAGATGTGCCAGGGGCGATTCCTACAGTGCAGAAGACGACATCAAGCTTTTCTTTTTCGCCAATGATTGCCATTTCTGGAAATGGTAGGCTGTCTGCTGTGTGAAAAATTTTGACGCCATCTTCACTTGTTATTATGAAGGAAATTGGTGTTGAGGCGGGCGGATGATTACACTTTTCAGCCTTAATTGTAACGTCACCAATCTTTACTTCTGAACCTTGCTGAATTTCGCGCAACTTATCCGAAGGGATAACATTTCGCAGTCTTCTTGTGGATGTTGGATCTGCCACAACCACGCATAATGTTTGTTTGTGGATGTCTGAAACTAGAGCTTGGTCTAAATGGTCATAATGTTCATGAGTAACCAATATGGCGTCCACATTTTTGAAGTCTTTCGGTTTGACATCAACAGGGTCTATTACAAGTGTTTTTGAAGGGGTTTTAATGCTTACTCCAGCATAGCGGTTAAACCATACAAACAGAATCTCGTTTTTTGAAGGATTTTTTCCAATTGACATGTGCATTTCCTCGCGCTAAATATTATTGCCTTCGTGTTTTAAAGAACTTATGCTGTCAAAGGCAAGAGCAAAACATGCAGTTTAACTCCGTTTTGTTAAGGCTTAATTATTTAATGGTTCAATTAAAACATCACAAATTATAGGTGAAAAAGTTGAACGCGGATGAAACGTTTGAAAATTTAAGCCAACAAATGCTAAACAAATTTCTTGAGAAAAACCCGGAGTATGCCACTTATCTTGGACTGCACGACCCATACGATTATCTATTGCCAGATGGTTCATCAGAAAGACTTCTTGAAAACCTTCAACTATTAGAAAAATGGATTGAAACCTTAAGCAAAACTGTGAATCGTGAAGAGCTAAACGCTGAGCATAAAATAGACTGGGAGGTAATCGAAAAAACCCTTGAACGCTGGAAATTCGACTTTTACGAACGGCGCATACACGAATTGAATCCAGACGTATTCGAAGAGTTAGGCGGCATGATCTTTATCATGTTTACACGCAACTATGCACCATTAGAAAAAAGAATCGATGCAATTGCGGCTCGTATCGAGAAGATTCCCATATACCTAGAAGAATTTCACTCAAGATTCGCAAACTCGCAACCTGTGAAGCTTTGGACTGAAATCGCTATAGAGAAGGCTCAGCAAATAGGCGGTCTCTTCCAATTCATACTTTTCGTGACGAAAGGCAAAGTTTCAGACAAAATATATGAGCGACTAAGCAAAAGTGTGGAAAATCTTCAACCTGCCTTGAAAGCGCATATGGAATGGCTTCAAGGATTACGCTCAAAAACAACTGAAGAATGGGCGCTGGGCAAAGCGAAATTCGAAAAACTCGTTCAACTGCGGGATTTAGGAATGAACTCAGACGAAATCTATAGACTAGGCGTAAAATACTTGGAAGAACTGAAATCTCAAAGAGAGCAACTTGCAAAACAGATAGCGCCAGGAAAACCTGTAGAAGAAGTGCTTAAGCGTATAGAAAGTAAATCTCCAAAAACCTTCGAAGAAGCGCTTGAGTATACAAAAGGGACTATGGAGGAGGCTAGACGTTTCGTTCAAGAAAAAAATATCACAACAGTATATCCCGAAGATGTGTTGCTTGTAGAAGAAACGCCTGCTTTTCTAACACCCGTTATCCCATTTGCTGCTTTAATTATGCCCGCTAAATTCGATAAACCCCAAATAGGCATCTACATCGTAACAAGACCAAAAGATCCAAAAAATCTGGGCAAACATTTGAATTATTCAGCAATAAAAAACACTGCCGTCCATGAGGCTTTTCCTGGACATTTCTTGCAAGGCGCAATATCAAACCGTGGAAGCTTTGTTCGCCTGTTAGCAGAAGGCGTCGAAACAGTGGAAGGGTGGGCGCACTATTGTGAGGAAATGATGGCTGAAAAAGGCTTCATAACTGACTTGGAGTCTCGTCTAATACAAATTAACGATGTGATTTGGCGTGCTGTTCGAATAATCGTGGATGTTAAGCTTTCTTGTGGCGAAATGAGCTTTGAAGAGGCTGTTGAAATGCTTGTAAAGGAGACTGGGATGTCTGAAGAAGCTGCCACAGCAGAGGTCAAGCGGTATACGCAGACGCCGGGTTATCCATTGTCTTATTTGCTTGGAAAGCATCTAATTCTAAAGCTTAAGGCAGAGCTAAAACAAAAAATGGGCGCTCGCTTTGATGAAAAATTCTTCCACGACACCATAACCACCAATGGATATCTACCCATAGCGATGCTACGCAAAATCTTCAACCAAAAAATAAGCAAAGCCTAATCTTTTTTTATTTTCTCATGTTCTTGGATCAAAAACAAAACTATGGCAAGTTCTGGAGCAAGTAATCCCAGTGCTACATAGAATGGCAACTGTGGAAAGAAGCTTACGTAGAGAAAATTACCAAGTAGCATACCTAGACCATTAAATATGTAGCCAACAAAGTTTCTGAATCCGACAACTTTTCCACGATTTTCTGGGTTTACAAGGTCTGTTGAAAGCGCCATTGCTGAAGACATTACTAATAATTGACCAATTGCAAATAGGCTCATGGCAATCATGACAGTTACTAAATCGCCAATTACAAAAATAAATATACCCAAGCCGAAGACGAGAAGCCCGAGGGTGAGTGGAATTTTTCTTCCAACCTTGTCGACCATCTTGCCGATTGGAATGGAAACTATTATCATTGTTGCCAGTAGTGGGATGAAGGTTAGCCACCACTGTTCTTTAGGTATCCCTAGGTTATTAGTCGCGTATATTGCGTTCATTACATTGGTAAGCGACATTCCAAACATAACAAGAGTTTGAACTCCAAACAGCCACAAGGCAGAGCGTGGCACTACTTTCCATACGTTAAAGCATTCTTTTACTGCTTTTGGGTATGAAGAAATAAAGTATCTGAAACGAATTGGTTCGCCGTTAGTCAGTGTTTCTTTTAGTCTTAACCGCCAAATTGCTGCAATGAGGTATAGAACTGTTACAATTATGTAGATGATTCTCATGCTCCATTCAAGTCCAAATGCCAGTAATAGTAAACCTGCAATTATCGGACCCGGTGTGTTGAAGGCGCCATGGATTAGTTGTATGATTGAGGAACCCATTCCTCTGCGTTCTGGAGGCAGTGAATCTTGAACCATTGCGAAGAGGGCTGGTTGATAGATTAGGCAGAGGCTATGCACGATTGTTCCTAGTAAAATGAAGTGCCATGATAGGGCAAACGCGAAGAACAAGTTTGACAAGGCCATTACAAAAGTCATTGTTGTGATAAGCCAGCGCCTACCATATTTGTCTGCGAGATAGCCGCCAGGAAACGCTACTATTGCCATTGCAACCCAATTGGCAAAGCCTATTATTCCCAATGCCATGGGGAAGTTGTTTCCGCCTAGCACGTCTTGGACGTAATACTGAAAGTTTGGAACGGGCATTTCCATGGCTAAGTCCATTATTATCCAGCTGATAACAAGGACTTGATAGTTGCCGCTGATGAAACCGAATTCTCGTCTAAGAATGCTGCCCAATCCCATCAAGTTTCACTTTTGTTCCTATGAACCATTCATTATTTGAATTTAAGGGTTAGCTTCTGCTTAAGTAATATCAATGTGACATGTTCTTATTGCCTTGATAAGACTTAATAGTGGCTATTAACGTGTTTTCAACCATTCAAAGTGATGCGTCATGGTTGACGTTTGGCTTCCCTACGGCAAAACTGAAATCTGCACAAGGATTCCAACGCAAAATTTTCTGGGTTTAATAGAGCCTAAAGAAAAGCCTGGCGTATCTGAAGCTATGGCTGAGATTAAACGGGCTTTGAAAGAGCCAATCGGTTCTAAACGACTAGGCGAAATTGTCAAGCCTGAGCATAAAGTGGCGATTGTTGTTGACGATGCAACTCGGTCTGCGCCCAGCAATTTGATGGTGCCATCAGTTCTTGAGGAGTTAAACTCTGTTGGTGTTAAAGATGAGAATATAACTGTGATTTTTGGTTGTGGCACACATAAGGCTGTTGCGCGTGATGATGCTGTTCGGCTTTTGGGTGATGCTGTTCTTAATCGTGTGAAAGTCATAAGTCATGATTGTAGGGCGAACGATTTGGTTTATGTGGGCACTACTTCGAAGCATGGGACTAAGGTTTATTTGAACCGTGTTTTTGCTGAGGCTGACGTGCGAATTCTCACTGGTGATGTTGATTTTCACTATTATGCTGGTTATGGAGGCGGAAGAAAAAGTGTTTTGCCCGGTGTTTCTGGCGAGGAAACGATTAAGCATAATCATGCTATGCTTTTGCATTCGAATGCGAAAACTGGAGTTTTGAATGAGAATCCAGTCCATGAAGATATGATTGAAGCTGCGCGGCTTGCGAAAGTGGATTTTATCGTGAATGTTGTGACTAATAGTAAAGGCGAGGTTGTAAAGGCTTTTGCGGGTGATTTGGAACAAGCCTTCTATGAAGGTGTTAAGCTTGTTGACGAAATGTATCGGGTGCCAGTTGACCGTAAAGCAAACATTGTTGTTGTTAGCTCGGGTGGGCATCCTGCAGATGTTAACTTGTTTCAAGCTTACAAGGGAGTCGACAGCGCATTAAAAATTGTTAAACGTGGTGGCGTAATAGTTTTGGTAGCAGAATGCCCGGAAGGACATGGAAATCAAGTGTTCTATGATTGGATGGTCAAGTTTAACGATGTTAAGGCTGTCGAGAAGGAGATTAAGCGAAATTTTGTTTTAGGTGGACACAAAGCTTACTATCTGCTTGAGGCGTTGCAGAATCATCAGATTATTTTGGTTTCTTCGATGCCAGACTATTATGCGTCGAACATTTTTAAGTTAAAGACAGCTAGAGCAATCAATGACGCTTTGAACGAAGCCTTTAAGATTGCTGGTAAAACCGCAAAAGTTTGGGTTATGCCTTATGGCAATTTTACCCATCCAGAAGTTCAAGCAAGTGAAGAGTAGAAACATATAAGCGGTTAAATAGGATGACTAATTAATTCTCCTAAACCAAAAATATGGAGACTAGAGACATTTGCAAGAGACCTTTAAAATACGTAAATTTGCAATGAAAGATTTGCAAAGCGTGATGCACATTAACCGTGTTTGTTTGCCAGAAAACTATTCAGACTACTTTTTCGTTGATTTGTATCAGCGACATCCAGAAACTTTCATTGTAGCAGAACAAGACAGTGAAGTAATCGGCTACATCATGTGTCGCATAGAGACAGGCTTGTCCAATTTTGGTTTTAGCGGCTTAATTCGGAAAGGTCATGTTGTTTCTGTGGCTGTTTTGCCTCAGTATCGGCGTAAGGGCGTAGGTGAAGCTTTGATTAAAGAAGTCATGAACGGAATGCTCAAATACAATGCGAAACAATGCTTTTTAGAAGTAAGAGTAACTAATACAGACGCAATTAGCCTTTACAAGAAGCTTGGATTTGAGATAACACGCACAATTCATGGCTATTATGCTGACGGAGAAGACGCTTATGTGATGAGCAAGAAACTTTGAAAACGCATTAGTTAAAAAGACCACACGCTTTTTCACACATTGAACTGGCTGAACCAGAAGGGATTTTTCTCTCCTGAATACGCTTCAGCTTTCTTCTATTCTCTAAATGTTAAGGCTATTTACGTTCTATTAGTTCGATTAGTGTTCCATCTGGATCTTCAATGAATGCTATTAATGATTCTGTTGGTCCAAGCTTAAACGGTTCATCTGTTATCGTGACTTTTTCTTTTCGCAAAACATTCATAATCTTTTCCATGTCTGGTACTTCGAAGGCTAAGTGGTCAAAAAGCCGATTCTCGTAATCTGCCTGTAAAAACTCTTTCTGGTTTCTGTAAAATGTTAGCTCAAGTTTGGCTCCTTTGCCCTTTGCGTCTTGCAGAAACGCAATCTCGGCATTGTTTTGCGGAATCTCCACTCTTCGTAGAAGTTTCAAACCCATAATTCTCGTGTAGAAGTCAATAGACCTGTCCATGTTGCTCGTTCTAATGCTTATATGTGCAAATATCATATTTGCTATCTCTCCACACTCATTCTAGAGCGCATTTAACATTTAGAGCCTTCGCTAACCTCTTCAAATCTTCATCACTCATCCACTCAGTCTTCAAATATCTACAAATTCTCTTATCGCTTAACCCGATGCGCTTTGCTTCTTCAACCGCAACACTATATGCTTCAACCTCAGTTGGACGCTCAGTATAGCTATAATGCACATCAAAAAGTTCTTTGCCTTCCATAAGCTGTTTCACGTGAACTAGCTCGTGAATTAAATCCAAATAAATGTCTGTTCTGTCGCCTTCTTTCAAGTATTTCGCACTAATCACAAGATGCCCATTGAAATTGTTTATCCACATGTAGCCTCCAATCCAAGTAAATTCAACCCTAAGATTTTTGAGTATCTCTTCTGTTTTTTTGCCAAAAATTCGTCTAACTACTGCAACGTTTTCTATGCCTCTGAAATAATACAAAAAAGGATAGTCCCGTGTTCCAATGCGCAATAACTTATACAAGCGCAATAGTCTAATCAACCGCATTACGTTAAGAAGCAACATTTCACGTGGATCTATAGGCTAAACTCTCCTGATGTGAAAATAGAAGTTAAAGTCGAATCTATATATAAGTGGGATAGTAAACTCGCAGAGACTATATGACTAGGGGCAGTTGTTGTATAGCGAAATTTTCTTAATGATTAACAAATCTAACCTAGCTACGCCCATATTCTGCTTTTTCATTCATATAGTTTACTGCTTGCAGAACAGATTTTCCCAGTCCCAGCAAACTGAGAAGCATTGCAATTGCAAAAAAGAAGCGGAGGTCCACCATCAAGTTTATGTTTTCGAATGTTATACCGAATATTCCACCACCTGACGAGATAATCAAATAGCCCATCACAAACAACACTTTTGCCACATTGAAAAAGTATTGAAAAATCGTTCCAGAAGCAAGGTCTCCAATAATCATTAATGTTATGTAAACTACAACGAAGGTTTCAACCATTTGCTGGAAACCTGGCACTAACTGTGAAATTGGGGCTAAAATGTTCCATAAGAAAAGATAAACTACATAGAATATGATTGCTTTCGCAGTTGCCTTTAATGCTTTAAAGAAGAAATTTCGCATATTCTTGTGGTTGTCGTTATTATTTGTGTTAGCCATAGGAAATCACCAACGGTCCATAATTAAAGATTGAAGTGGAGAAATAAACTTCAAACCAACCACTCGAAGTTACTTCAACAATTGAAACATAAAGCTCTATAAACCCTGAATATGACGAATTTGCATAAGCTTCAACACTTGTTTGTCCCTCACCAACAAGCGTGCCAGCATCATTATACATTTGGATTTGAACATTTCCAATCAAATCAAAGAAGGCATGATTTTCAAAACTCAACGGAACAGTAGCTCTCCAATGAGTCAGATTATACGGCGCATATGCAGGGTCACCTAAAGTAAAGTTGTAAAGCGGCGCACCCCAAGGCATAGAGAAATTTGACGAAGCTTCGACGGGAATTACCTCTGCAATTCGCATGCCCACTGCCGCATAAATCTTCAACTCAGAATCATTAAACAAAAAGTTTTCACTTCTTTGCAATAAGTCGTTCATGTCAAAGGTCATGTTATGAACTACAGTAACCTCATCATTCTTCTTTATGACTGGAACAAGTGTTGACCCGCGAACAATGCTTGCATCATGATTGTCAAATACTTCAGTCATTATGGCGAAGGCACCTATATCGTAAAAGCCTCTGTTTGCAACCGAGATAGGTAAAGAAAAAACTATTTCGCCACTTGCATTTGTATTCATTTGTGGTTCGCCAAAGTTGAAAGCTACGTCCTTAGTTGAATATACAGCAGTAACCAAAAAGGCGATGAGAAATATCCAGAAAAACGTCGTAGCTATTCCTATCATTCGAATTGGAACTCGCATGACAGCACCTTTACCGGATGTTTAAAGGAAGAATTTACTGGTTAGGTTGCTGAGGAGGAGGTGGCGGTGGTGGGGACGAATCTTTCTGGGGTTCTTTCTGCTCTGGTGACGGTTGTGTAACCTCTTCAGGAGGTATTACCACGAATTCTGGTTCTGGAGGCGCCTTAGCCTCTGGTTTAACTTCGGGCTTAGGTTCTTCCTTCACCTTCTGAGGTTGCGGTCTATGTTGAACCTGCACGGGCTTCTGCGGAACAGCAACAGGTGCTATCGGTGTCGGAGTAGGTGTATGCGCAATTATTGTTACACCTCTTATAGTTAGCAATGAACCTATCCAACCCATTACACCAAGATACATTATACGTATGGACGTCGCAATCAAAGGCGCCAAAGCTTCGCCAAAAGTCCGCACCAAATCATCAGAAGCCATAATCGACAAACTCGCTGTCAAAAACCCGTAAGCACTAATGAAAGTGAATATCAGCAAAGCAACACCAATCAACAGCACAGTGATTCCGGAAAAGGCCACTTTATCTCTAAAGCTTTTGAACATCTCTAATACCCTCGTTGATAAAGCAACATACTATTCTTATATTAAATCTTCCGAAACAACAAACAGAATCCAGACTACATATCAAAAATCAAACAAAAAGAAAAATATAGTTAAAACTATGGTGATAAACCAAGCTTCTGATAAATTTTCTGCTTACCTTCTTCAACCTTCCTCTGGATATCTGTGAAAATGTTGTTTCCATGCGAATCAATTGCAACAGCCAACGGACCAAACTCTTCAACCTCGAAAATCCACAGGGCTTCAGGGGTTCCCAAATCCAGCCACTCAACACCCTTAATATTTTTTATGGCTTTAGCAGCAAGTATTGCAGCGCCTCCAGTGAAAGCGCCATAAACAGCACCATACTTAGACATGGCATCAGTTGTTTTCTTTCCCATGCCACCCTTGCCAATTACTACTCGCACTTTGAAGTTTTTGATGAATTCGTCCTCGAAAATGTCCATTCTTGTGCTTGTTGTGGGACCTGCTGCAACAGCTATCCATTTGTCTCCTTCCTTACTAACCACTGGTCCGCAATGGAATACGGCTAAGCCCTCCAGATTAAGTGGTAATGGTTTTCCCTGTTTGAAAAATTCTAGAGCTCTCCTGTGCGCTTGGTCTCTTGCAGTCACTATTGTTCCTGTTATGTAAAGTACGTCATTAACCTTTAATTTGCGTATATCTTCTTCCGAAATTGGTGTTTTAAATTTGTAAACAACCATCTTTTCTCACCTCACTATTTCTTCATTTTATGTGTTAAATACTCAACTGTACCATCAGCATTAATTCTTGCAGATGCTCTTCTGGCAGCCCAGCAGTTAAATGCAACAGCGGCTGGAAAAGATGCTGGATGCCTAAAGGCATAATCCACATGTACACCCAAAACTGTAGTTTTTCCACCTAAACCCATAGGTCCAATTCCAGTCATGTTAGCTGCTTCAAAAATATCCTTTTCCAGCTTGGCAATTTCTGGGTTTGGATTAGGTTCATTTAACGGCTTCAGTAGCGTTTTCTTAGCAAGTTTCATGGCGATGTCTGCTCCGCCTCCAATTGCAATGCCTAATATTGTTGGTGGACAAGGTTGTGCTCCAGCCTTGATCACTTCGTCAATGGCAAACTTTTTTAGCCCGTTTATTCCTTCACCTGGAACAAGCATTCCGCTTACACAGACGTTTTCTGAACCGCCGCCTTTTGTCATAACAGTTAATTCTGTACTGTTTCCGGGCACGATTTCCCAATGTAAGAATGGTATGTATCTTCCAGTGTTGTCTCCGCTGTTCTTCTGTGTGAAAGGGTCAACCGAATTCGGTCTTAACGGTATCTCTTTCGTGGCTTTCCGCGTCGCATTAATTACCGCATTTTCAAGTTTGTCCAAGTCTTTTGCTTCGGCGCCAGCTTTAACATAAAATATTATCGTGCCTGTGTCTTGGCATACAGGCGCCTCATATTTTTCAGCAAGCTCAACATTATCTAAAATCGCCTTTAACTGTGTCTTGCCCGTTTCACTTGTTTCTTCCACATACGCCTTCTTCAACGCTTGTTTAACGTCGTCGGGTAAGTATATTACTGCTTGCCTCAGAAGGTTAAAAGCAGCATCTTCCACAATTTTTGCTATATCCAAAGCCTTTTCTCCTTTTTTTTGGTTTTATGAATAATTCACATACTTATATCTTGTCTTGCACATTCTGCAAAACCTAAGATAGTTTGTCTAGGCTCTCTAGCTGTTCACTTTAACTTATCTCTCCATGGGTCAGGCTGTACCCTTTTTCGTGTGTTTTAAATATGCCGAAATCTAACTGTTTCAAATGTTTGAGAGGGGAAATGTTTGGTGACTGAAGAACCAATAGAAGGCGTTGTCAAAAAGAAATACATGTTTCTGGAGGACCTTCCAGGAATTGGTCCAGCAACTGCTCAGAAATTAGAGGAACTGGGTTTTCACACAGTTGAGTCGTTGGCTATGGCTACAGCCAAGGAGTTGGAGCCTGCGGGCATAAGCGAGAAAAAGGCTTTCTCTGTTATTGAGGCTGCTCGCTCTTCAATCAGTGTTTCTTTTGTTCGCGCTGATGAGCTTCTGAAGATGCGCCAGAGTGTTTTGCGTTTAACAACTGGTAGCAAAGCCGTGGATAGGATTCTGGACGGCGGATTAGAAACGCAAACTATAACCGAGTTTTATGGCGAGTACGGAAGTGGAAAAAGCCAAATCTGCCACGAATTATGCGTCAATGTTCAGTTGCCACCTGAAAGGGGCGGACTTAACGGCGCCGCATTGTATGTTGATACTGAAAACACGTTTAGAACTGAACGAATTGTGCAGATGGCTAACCATTTAGGACTCGACCCACAACAAGTTGTTAAAAACATCATTTACGCTGAAGCCTACACTTCTGACCATCAGATGTTTCTCTTAGACAACGCTGATGAGGTGATTAAGGAAAACAACGTTAAACTCATCATTGTCGATTCTTTGACTGCCCATTTCAGAAGCGAATACATTGGGCGTGAGATGCTGGCTTCGCGTCAACAAAAACTGAACAAACACATGCATAAGCTTATTCGCTTGGCAAGAGCTTTCAACGCTGTTGCTGTTGTCACTAATCAGGTTATGGCTAAGCCGGATGTGTTTTTCGGTGACGCAGTTCATCCTATTGGGGGGCATATTGTTGGGCATACAAGCCACACACGGGTTTATCTGAGGCGAGCTTCACATGGTCCAATCCGCATTGCTCGACTAGTTTCAAGTCCCTATTTGCCCGAGGGGGAGGAAATATTTAAAATAACTGAAAACGGCATAGAGGATGTTTCCGAAGAAGAAAAATCGAAGTCTCGTTGGCGTTGATAATGCCTGTCCCCTCGGCTCTAGTGGCGCGTTACTTTCAACTTTTAGTTTATAGGCAATTCGCTGAAGCTGAGCGTGAATTGGAGAGATTAAAACAGAAGATGCATAAGACAGAGTGGAACCGCGGCTATTTCAGAGCTTTATACGGAATGATGCTGGCAAGAAAATCAAACAATAACGACTCTTATGCCTTATTTTCAAAAATTGACTTGAATGATAAAGCAATCTTGAACAATTATAGGCGTGAATTTTCGGGGCATGTGAAGAATGGGCTTCATGGAGATTTTGACCGTGGCTTCTTCTCAGCTTGGGCTGATTGCATGCGCGTGCTCAATAGAATGGACTTGTCAAACATTCCAAACGTAAATAGCGCGTCAGCAACGGAAAAGCAGAAGCGTGAACAAGTGCAAGGTGACAAAAACCAAGCCACAATTCAAGATTTTCTTAGAAGGGAAGACGCTTAGGTTACGGCGGTGGCAGTGGTGGTCCAGCGATTAAGGTGTATATGAGAATCCAGAAGACTAGCCAAGTGATGAAGTATATGCCTATTCCCATTGTGAAAATTTTCTGTGGTTTTTCAACTTGGTAAAGGAATACACGTTTTAGGGCATAGTAGGATACTAGGTACGTTATCAATGCTAAGAATATACCGTTAGTTAAAGTGTTAAACTTGAACACATCTGGGTTGTTGCTGATTGTGTTTGTCGCGAAGTTATAGCCTACGCATATGAATGCGGCGACTATGCCTAACATAATTCTGATAAGATATATCTTTACCAGCGGTTTCATTGTTTTATCGCCTTTTTGCTTTTTGTTTATGATTGTGAAGTTATCTATTTATACTTTGACTGAAGCAAAAGCCAGTTTCCACTTTTGAATATTTGCTTTTTGGGAAGCATTGTTAAACTATATTAACGAATGTTTTCTTCGCAAGTTTTATTTTTGGACGAATCTTTTATGATATGGCGAATAGCGCATTCTGTAGGTGAAGAAGATGTCGCAAGTTGATAGAGAAAAAGAAGCCCTCTATTCACGTCTAGGTTCCATCGAGTCTGACCTCTCCAGCGCATCTGGAGCAGTCAGTAATGTAGAAAGCAAACTAGCCTCTGTTGAAGGGGCTATGGGTACTCTTCCAAGTAGACTTGCAACCGTTAGGGGACGTCGTTATGCGGCTATGGGGCATCTTGAGAGGAGTATAGACTTACTAACTAAAAAGTGGACAGAATCTGCCCCGCTACTTAAACAAGCCTTTCTCAATAACGTTCAACCATTTACTTCTCAAATTCGAGCTCTACAGGAAGAAGCTCGAAGATTACGAACAGAAATAAACAGTGGCAATATTGCCGCTAGTCAGTCCTTTATGAGTCGCTTGTCAATCGATGCTTCTTCTCTAAGGGCAAGGACAGTTTCGGAAGCAAGTAAAGTCGACACTCCTCTCAACGAATTAGTGTCAAGTATTAACGCCATAGATAGAGACTTGAAGATAGCTGAGAAAACAGTAGAGCTTTTTGCTCAAGCAACTTTTCCATTCAAACAAGAAGAAAGCCCAGTTTTAGCTATCGACGGAAAAATCATGACAGGTGAAAAAAGCGATGGAACCCTATACTTCACAAATCAAAGGTTCATTTTCGAAGGCAGGAAAGAGATTGTGCTTGAAAAGAAGTTTTTCATAGCCACTAAAAAGAAGATTGAAAGAACAGTTTTGATAGAACAACCTATCGGCGCTCTACAGGAAATATCCAAAGGTAGAGTAGGTCTACTAGCTTGGGCAGGAATTTATATACGGTTTAAACCAGAACGTCGGCTTGAAGAGACACCGTTTGACGTTAAGGGATGGGAAGCCGACGTGATAACAAGATTCTTCAGTTATATAATTGGAGGGGAAGCTGACAAAGACATAGCAACGATAAGAGGAGTCTCAGTTAAAGAAGCGCCTAAAATTCAGATTGTTCGCTGCTCCCATTGTGGTGCACCATATACTCGTGAAATTTATAAAGGGCAAACATCAGTGCAATGCGAATACTGCGGAACCTTAATAATGATTTGATAGCTACCTTTAGTTGATTTGGACAAATTGGAAAAACTCAAGTCAAGAGCAACTTAATTAATTTATTTGTTGTTGCAGATTCATAGTAGTGGTACATATTGCAAAAGAAAGAGTTTACAAGTTTTGACGTAGCCGCCATAGTACGCGAGTTACAAGAAACCATTCTGGAGTCGCGTGTCAGCAACATTTACCAATTAAATTCTAAAACTCTGATTTTCAAATTGCATAAACCCGACAAGCCTCCGTTTGGGTTGGTCATGGAAGCTGGCAAACGACTGCATTTGACGGCTTATACCATAGAAAAGCCTACTGTGCCTCCAGCGTTTTGTATGGCTTTGCGGAAATACCTGAGAAATGGTAACTTATCCAGCGTTGAACAATACGAGTTTGAACGTACAGTAGTTTTCTCGTTCAAAACCAAGATTGGCATGTTACTGCTTGTCTTGGAACTTTTTGGCGAAGGCAACTTCATTTTGGTTAGCGAAAAGGGCGAGATTCTGCAGGCTTTAGTTTACAAGCGCATGCGAGACCGCAACATTCTCCGCGGCGAAAAATTTGCTTTCGCCCCGTCTATTGGCAAGAACCCATTTAAAGTTAACAAGGTTAAATTGCAGAATGAGCTGAAAGGTTTTGGTGATGTGGAGGTTGTGCGGGCTCTTGCAAGATTTCTGAGCATTGGTGGCGTTTACGCAGAAGAAATTTTGTTAAGAGCAAGCATTGAAAAGACTAAACCTTGCAGTTCTCTAGGTGACACGGATTTTAAGGCAATTTTTGATGGTTTGCACGTATTGCTTTCTCAGGTTTCAAGTGGCAAATTCGAACCTTCTATTGTCCTTGATGAGGCAGGCGAATTTATCGATGTTGTGCCTTTTAGGCTTAGACGCTACGAAGGTTTTCAGCTTAAACCTTTTGATAGTTTCAGTGAAGCTCTAGACGAGTTTTACATCAGAGTGGAGACTTTGGAGAAAGCCAAAGCTGTGGCTAGCGTCAAAATTGGAGAGTTAAAACGTGAAGCAGAAAGGCTTAAGCGAATCATTGCTGAACAAGAGAAGACCTTGGTTGACGCAGAAGCTAAGGCTGAAAGAGACAAATGTATTGGAGACTTGATATACGCGCATGTGGGCGAGCTTCAAACGCTTTTAGACATGTTTCTGAATGCCAAGGAAAGCGGTAAAAGCTGGACCCAGATTGTTTCTGAGGTTTTGGCTGAGAAGAAGGCTGGCATCAAGCCAAGCGTATTCTTCGAGTCTTTCGATGTTAAAAGCTTAACAGTGCAAGTTTGTGTGGATGGTTCACGATTTTGTTTAGATTTAAATAGAAGCTTGTATGATTCTGCTGGAAAGTTTTATGAGCACGGTAAACGCTCTAGGCAAAAGCTGGAAGGCACCAGAGCTGCTCTTGAAGAAAGCAGAAAAAAGCTTGCAGAGATTGAAGCAAAAATGCGAAAAGCTGAAACTTTAGAGCGTGTTGAACCAGTCGAAGTCGTTGAAGAAGTCAAGAAGCGTAAAATAAAGCATAAAGATTGGTTCGAAAAATTCAGGTGGTTTGTCTCTTCAGACGGATTTTTAGTCGTGGCTGGTAAGGACGCAGTCAGCAACGAGGTTTTAGTGAAGAAACATGCTGAGCCAAATGATATTATTTTTCATGCAGACATTGTCGGCTCGCCTTTTGTGATGGTTAAGACTGAGGGAAAAGAGCCCAGCGAACAATGTTTACGCGAAGCTGGCGAATTTGCAGTTGCTTTTTCGCGTGGATGGCGTGAAGGATTCGGCTCAGCTGACGTTTATTGGGTCAAGCCCGAACAACTAAGCAAAGGTGGGCCTTCAGGCGAATATGTGCCACGTGGCGGCTTTGTTGTGAGCGGCAAGCGGAATTGGATGCGTAATGTTCCACTCAGAATAGCCATAGGCATCACAGTAAATGAGGAAGAAGGCGTGATACGTATAGGCGGAGGTCCTGTAGACGCTGTTAAGACGAAGGCTGATGCTTACGTCGTTGTTGCGCCTGGAGACCAAAGCGGCAAAGAACTGCTAAAGCATGTTTTGCGTGTTTTGGCTGCAAAAATACCAAAGGAACACGGAGAAACAGTGCTAAAGGTTTCGATTGAACAAATACGAGAGTTCATTCCATACAACAAAGGCAGAATAGTTGAAGGATGAATTGAAGATTAAGCTTATTAGAGAAGGTCTCGACTAATAGAAGTGGTGTTAGATGGTTACAAAAGTTCTCAAAAAGATGGAGGCTCTCCGCGGGTTTATCCAAATTCCAGCCGGGAATAGAGCTGAGTTAATCGGAAACATTAGTCTACCATGTCTTACCATGTTAAATGGTAATCCAGCAAGGCTCGATACACGTGGGAGACTGTGGTCCTTATATTTGAAAAATAAGTTCTTAACTGACACAAAAATAGAGCTGAACAAGACCGGAAATGGGTATCAGATTATTTCTGTGAATAACGTTCAAGAGAGTGCGGTTTCTGAATCAAATCGTCAGAATGATACGTTGTTAGTTAGCGCTAATTTGGAAAGTGACACAGGATCATGGTATAAAGTGTTCGAGGGAGACTGTCTCAAGTATTTTAACGAAGGCTCTGTAATTGATGTTGACCTTACATTTTTTGATCCGCCTTATAGACAGGGAAAAGACTACAGGTTTTTTGATGATAATCAACCTGCTGGGAAATATTGGGGCTGGATAAAGGAGATAGTTAGTAGGATTTATGATGCTACTGTCGATGGAGGAGCTATCTATTTCATGCAGAGGGAAAAGAACACAGAACAAGTATTGAGAGTGTTAAGGAAGACTGGTTGGAGACTCCAGAATCTAATCGTCTGGAAGAAGAAGACATCTGCTGTTCCGGGGACTTTTAGATTTTCTAAGCAATATCAGATAATTGCTTACGCCACTAAAGGTGATAAGCCGCGCGTCTTCAATAGATTGCGTATTGATTTGCCCAATCTTCCGGAATATAAATACGAGAGGGAAAATGGAGTTTATGTTACTGATGTTTGGGATGACATCAGAGAATTAACTTCTGGATATTTTGCTGGAGATGAAGCAATAAGAGATCACGAAGGGAATAGAGTTCATACTCAGCAAAGTCCTGTAGCATTGCTTCTAAGAGTAATTTTGTCATCGACACTTCCTGGTGATACTGTCCTAGACCCACTTGCTGGAACTGGACCCGCCTTAGTGGTTGCCCATCAATTGAAGAGGAATTCTATAGGAATAGAAATAGATTCAAGATACGTTGAAATCATAAAGAGTCGATTGCAGTCTTTAAGGCCTGCAGACAATATCGCTAAATACTATGATTATTACAAATATACGCCTAATTTGAAAGAAATTTGGCCTACAAAGAAGGCTACCCCTGAACAAAAGAGGCTTCTTTAAATGTCAATGATTGATGCTATACAACTTTTTGCCGAAATACTAAACAACTTGAAGAAAGGTTCGATCAACCTCGATTCTCCTCTAGAAGAATTCGTGATACGGGCATGTGGAAATGATTTAGCTTACATAGATAATCGCGGTGAAGCGAAACAAAAATATGGTTTTGATTTTTGGCTTGGTTTAGACGGGGATCAGCTTAAAGCTCAAGGAATAGAAAAGAGGCTTTTATATTCAGAGTCGCAACAATTTCCCGATTTTCTGTTTAAGGCAAAAAAGACTGGAGAAAAGTACGTTGGCGGTAGTTTGATAGAATTGAAAGATTCTAAAGGTGGAAGTATCGCTTCTTTCAATTCAACAGTTCCTACTAAATACAAAAGTCTTGAAGAAATTGATGTAATCAATGGCAATAATCTTGTTTCAAGAATTGCTGCAGTTAAAGATGGCAAACTTGCTCGCAATAAGCAGTATTCTAGATTTGAAAGAAGATGTTTCTACCTCATAAGGACACATAAAGGAAGCGAGAAGGTAAAAATTTCAATAGTAGATGGCTCCTTCTTTGAAACTGTTCCCAAAGAGCACTTGTTTTATCAAATGTTTCTGAATGTCTTGCGAAAGCATTTGGAGAAGAATCAGGTAAAGATTTCTGAAGAGACTATTAAAAAGGTTGAGGAAGCTCTTTCGCATGTTACTGATCAAACTATAATTGCTAGTTCACAAATGATAGAGAAGGCTTCTGTAAAACCCAGATTGAGGATCATGGCTGAAGTGCATCCTGAAGGAAACCCTCACAGCACATTCTATCCAGAAATTACAGAAGACAGCTTCAATCTTATTCTACAACCATCACCAGAAACAATAAAACTCAAAAAAGAATTACCCGCACAAATTCCCGAAATCGAAGTTTTCTCAATTCATCACAAACGAAACGGAGAACACATCGTTTTTCAATTCAAGAAGAATGCCCAATTAACTAGATTCGTACAGTAATCACGGAGAAAAATATTATTAGTTTATAAAAAGAGAACAGTTTAAAACTTGAATGTGAAGATAAGGAAGAATGGGAAGCATAATGCTATTGCTTAAAGACGGTGTAAAATATCTTTCTTACGAATATGCTCAGAAGAAGAACTAACGCAAATGGTAATCGAACATTATAAGGAACTTTTCGGAGCAAACACCATCTACCTCGACCCACAAACTATGAAAACGCAGATTGGCGTAGTATCAAGAAACGACGGCATAATCATAGCTCTAGATCAAAGCCAATGGTATATTCTCGAAGTCGAATTAGCCACTCATTCATTGCATAAACACATAATTCCTCAAATAACAAGATTCAACATAGCCTACCAACAACCCGAAACAAGAAGAAAACTTGTCGACTCCATCTCTAATACAATCCGTAGCAACCCGTACAAAACGGCAATGCTGCAAGCACAAAAAATCGAAGATGTGCACGAGTATCTGTCGAAGACCATTGAAAACCCTCCAATTATAGCCATAATAACAGACCAAAAACCACCAGAACTAGAAGCAGTTTCCAAAAACTTACCTTTCAAAACAAAAGCAACAGAATTCAAGACGTACACAAGAGAGAATACCGGAATGAAAGTTCACGTGCACGCATTTGAACCACTATATGAAAAGTCATCAATACCAAAAATCCTACTAAACATCCTTACAGTCTTAGAACAAGTCTACAATAAAAGAAAAACCTACGATGAAGCAGCAAAAATCGTAGCGAAAAAACTCAAACTCCATGAAGGCACAATAAGAGCCGCCTGCACAAGAGATATTGGATTGTCATCAAAACAATTTAGAAAACTCCTTAAAGACAAAGAAAAACTAAAAACACTGCTAACAGAAAAATATCCAGACCACCAAAACACAATCAATGAAACAATACAATAGAACATATTTGGCTCCAAATAGACGGCTTTACCACTGTTGCACGCACACACACAAAACCATCAGTTAAAATCAATTAATCATAAGAATTGGGCCTCAGCATCTTTTTTCTCCTCCAGCCAGCATTTGCAAGGCTATATATTTCTTAGGAGGTGATCCGGCCGCAGGTTCCCCTACGGCCACCTTGTTACGACTTTTCCCCCCTCACGAAACTTAGATTCGACGCAGCCAAAGAAGACCACGCCTCATCCAAGAGTCGCTCGGGTGGAACGACGGGCGGTGTGTGCAAGGAGCAGGGACGTATTCACCGCGCGCTAGTGACGCGCGATTACTAGGGATTCCATGTTCACGAGGGTGAGTTTCAACCC
>JACAEI010000011.1 GCA_013388905.1 Candidatus Bathyarchaeota archaeon
AATTTTGACGTCAATCACAAAAGATTCTCCAGAGTCTTTCTTCTTCGCAAATTGACTTATGACTTTCATTTGTCCCGCTTCATTAGAGTTGTGAAAGATTGAACGGTTTGGCGGGCCCGAGTAGGTTTAAATCCCCGTTTAAATTCCCCACGTTTGGAAGCCGAAAACCGAACACTTCTCATTTTAGAAAATAGTGCGCAGTGTCCTTAAATTATCTGCTAAAGTGTGAAAGGAAAAATATTAAACTCATGAGAAAGACATTTAAAAAACTTTATGGGGCTAAAGAGGCAGTGAGGCTATAAAAGACATGATCTTAGGCGTGGCTGATTACCCAGGTTTGGAAGGATCATTTGAGGATTTTTTGAACTTCGCTTCTAAGCTGAAGGTTCGTGTTCTCGAACTTAAATTGGATAGGCTCGAATTGCTTTTATCCTTTTCTAAAACAGATAAAATACTCAAACTCAAAAATTTATCAAACTCTTATGATTTCAAATATTTTGTTCACGCTCCTAATGTTGACACTAATTTGGCGAGCGTAAATCCACTCATCAGAAGGGTCTTTAAGAAAACCATTTTGAAAGCGGTAATTTTTGCGGCCGAGTTAGATGCCGGATTGCTCGTTTCTCATGTCGGTCGTTTATCAAGAGACTATCCACGGAAACTTGTTAGAAAAGCCATGAAAAATTCCACAGATTCTTTGAGGGAAATTAACCAACTCTCCAGTGATCTGGGCATAATTTTCACCATAGAAAATGACCACAAATCTAACGATTACGTTCTTGCTGGATACCCAGAGCAAATAAACTTTCTCATTGAGAATGTTGGATGCAAATTGACTTTTGATATAGGTCACGCTAACACCATTGGGAAGATTGAGGATTTCACGAAGTTACTGGACAAATTTATCGTTAATGTGCACCTTCATGACAATAATGGCAAGGAAGACGAACATCTACCTATTGGAAAAGGAAGCATAGACTTTATGGAAGTGTTTAAAAGAATGAAAGACTGGAGGAGCGAGAAACCTTTGATTATTGAGTGTCACAGTTTTGCAGGGTTAAAGAAAAGCATAGATTTTATGAGACAAGAGTTTCTCCGTTAAGCAGAGACAATAAAAGTGACACCTAAGTGAATTTTACCTTTTTCTCGATTCACTCTTCTCTTTTTTGACTAAACCTTATAATCCACACGTTGATTATATGCATGTGAGTTGCTCATGCTTCCCATCGTTATCATCGCTGGAGGAGTAGCTTCTCGGTTGGAGCCTTACTCTGGAGAGACGCATAAATGCCTCATGGAATTGGAGCCTAACGTAACAATATTAAACTTTATCCTGAATAGAATCGAAAAGATCAATCCACACCGCATACTTATCGTGATAAGACCTCAATTTAAAAACGTATTCGATGAAAGGCTGGAAGGGAAGGCAGAACTAATAGAAACCGACATTGAAGAATTTGGAAACCTGTATAGCGTTAGCTTAGCAATGAAACGCTTAGACGCAAGCCCCTTTCTCCTTTTAATGTCTGATCACATATTTGAACAATCAATACTCGATAAACTATTATCAACTAGTAGCCAAGCAGCCTTCACCGTTTGCCTCGATAGAAAGCCCTCGCAAGCCGAGGCGAAAGAAGGACTTAAGCTTGCATTAAGAGAAGGCGCAGTAGTGTATGCTGATAAGAACCTCTCCCCTCGGTACGGGATAGACGCAGGCATAATATTGTGTCGCGAGAATTCCGAGGCATATATAGAAAGGGCGGTAGAAAACTTTGGCTTTAAGGCAACAATAGCTGATGCACTTAACCTAGCTGCGGCCGATGGTAAGGTAGATTATGTGGATGTTACGGGGAAGCTGTGGATAGATGTGGATACACCTGAAGATCTGCTGAAAGCAAGGAAGATTTATTGGCAAATACTGAGGAAGGAACTTACTAAACCTGAAGATGGACTGGTCTCCAGATACCTTAACAGGCCAATATCCACACGCATTTCAGTCATGATGTACCGAAAGGGCTTCAAGATAGAACCGATCACAGTAACATTGGTATCGTTCATTCTTGGTTTATCGGCAAGTATTCTGTTAGCGATGAGAGTTTTCATTTTAGGAGGCTTACTTGCGCAACTGGCATCCGTAGTGGATGGGGTGGATGGTGAACTTGCCAGGCTCTATCATAAAGTAACACCGTGGGGTGGCTACTTGGACTCGTTACTAGATCGCATTGCAGACATCGCCATGGTAGCTGGGTTAACCTTGTCTTTACCGATCATAGACGGCTTCACTATTTTGCTCGCTATACTTGTTGCGGCTAATACAATATTAGTAAGCTACGTAACTCACAATCTGAGTAGCCTAGGCGTAAGCACGGAGAAGCTGAGAAAAGTGCCTGCAACGAGAGATGTAAGGTTATTCGTAGTTTTCATAGCATCACTTTTTTCATTGCCCATTATCGGTCTATACTATCTGGCCGTGGCCCCCATATTCTACCTGAGTTACTCATTGGCGCTGGCTTACAAGATAAGGAGAGGAGAGATTAAACTGGAAAGGGTTAGAAGAGAGCCCAAACCGGAGCTTCTAATCGAGAGAAAAGAGATAAGTAATATAATCAAAAGCCTAATCTCTAATTCCATTAAACTAGGTTTAGCACTCCTCATTGTCAGTATGATTGCTCCAGTAATTTCAGGCATTACATTGATAAATCTCAGTAGTCTGGCACTAAGCACAGACCATTTATTATCGATTCTAAACTTGATTGTGATTATATATTTTGGGTATCGAATAATGCTGGCTTTGAAAGCCGTAATTGATATTATAGCCAAGCGGTTAGTGGGTGTGGTTGGAATTACAGAAACCACGCTTAAGCATATACTAGTTGATTGTCTTTACATAGTTTTGGCTGCACTACTTTGGGTATACTTGCCTCCTCAGCTCAATACCTATATGGGCGAGTGGGCTTCCAGGCTAGCTTCGTTAATAATTTTCGTGTTCTTCCTATTGATTCTCTATGACTTGGCCAAGCTTTTTTACAGAACCTTTGGAGACTTCTATAAAGAAATAGTAGAGAGGATAGCCAAAAAACTTCATGAAGGCTCTCAATAACAGTTGTTGTTAATCCGAAGTGAGAAATTTGAACGAGATCAGTCAAAGCTAACGATTTAAACCGAGTTTAAACCTAGACCATCGCAATTTACGCGTGACAACTTATTCTCTGCGAGTTCCAGAAATTTTCGGGGCATATTGAGAAAATATTTAAATCATGGAGACATTTTCCACTCTTAGATTGCAATGAATGTCATTGGAGCTCTTTTAGTCTTAGTAATAGGTTTCATAGTCGGCGTACCCTCATCTATGGTTGGTCTTGGAGGAGGCTTTATTATAGTTCCCGTTTTGATTTTGTTTTTTCAATTACCAGCCCAAAACGCTATTGCAATCAGCCTAGTAGCCATCTGGGGTACAACGTTTTCCTCTACTCTCGGGTACGTTAGGCAGAGGCGAGTTGACTATAAGCTAGGTTTACTTTACGACATACTTGACATTCCAGGTATTGTTCTAGGTGCCTATATAACTACGTTTCTGCCTCAAAACTTTTTAGCCGGCATTTGCGGTATTTTCATAATCCTCATTTCTGTGCTGGTTATAAAATACAAAGAAAAACCCTGTTCAAAGGAAAAACCGGAAGCAAATAAGGCAAGCATGAAATGGACAAGGAATCGAATTGACTCGAGGGGTAAAGTCTTCATGTATACTTTTCGCAGTCTACATCTGGCGCTAGCCAGCAGTTTCTTGGGAGGGCTTATGACAGGCTTATCCGGATTAGGAGGTGGAATAACCGACGTTTCAACAATGATTCTTCTGGGGATCCCCCCTCACATCGCGGTGGCAAGTTCCGAGTTTGCCATGGCTGTTACCAATGGCGTTGGAGTAGTAGCCCACGGCTTTTTAAACAACATTCTAGTCGAGTATGCCATTCCAATAACTATAGGCACAGTTATCGGAGCCCAAGTGGGCTGTTCGCTTGCCAAACGCGTAAAAGGAAAAACTATAAGAAAAATTCTTTCCCTAATCGCCGTCCTCGCTGGACTAAGG
>JACAEI010000019.1 GCA_013388905.1 Candidatus Bathyarchaeota archaeon
AGCGTAAAACTGTGCGAGGAAACCGCCTAGGATTGATGATATTGATAGTGGGATGCCGTAATGCAGCATTTTCTTTAAGGTTTCTGATAGGCTTGTTTTCTCAGGGTTTTTTATTTTTAGGTTTTTGAGTATGATTAGGTATAGGGCTGCTAGTCCAATTAGGGCTGCAGCGATGGCTGATATCGTATAGCCTAAAACTGCTCCTAGAGCCCTGTATCCGACAAAGACTAGCAAAGGTGATGCGACGCTTTTGATAATGGCTTGGCATATAAGTGTTAGAGCGTTTAGTTCCATTCTTTCGAAGCCTATGAAACTTGATTGTGAGGCTGTTAAGATGGCTCCTGCAAGTATTGTTATGGATGTTATTGCTATTAATGATGCGGATTCTGGTCTGTTGAATACTGTTGCTGCTATAAAGCTTGATAGTAAGATTGAGATAAGAGTAAGTGTTATTCCTGTTGCTGTTTCGAAGAGTATGCCGGTTTTGATTATTTCACATGTGTCTTCTGGCTTGTTTTGGGCTCTTAGGGTTGCGGTGTATTTAGTTATGGCTGAGTTTACGCCCCATTCTCTGAAGAGAATCATCATGTAGGATGGGATTAGGGCTACTGAGTATAGTCCATATTCTTCTGGAGTCATGAGCCTTGCCAGGATTATCGTGCCAACAGCCATTATTATTGTAGAAGTTGCTACACCAATGAATAGTTGAAAGCTTCCGGTTGCTGAAACCTTACCTATTTCTAAGGCTTTATCCATAGTTTTGAGCCTCTGTTTGTTTGATAAGTGACAAGTTTAAATTTTTATACTTCTTACATGTTAGGATTGTCTTGTGTTTTGCTTTGTGATTAAATGAGAAGGTTTAAAACTAGATTTTTCTTTTTGTTCAAAAGGAAAAAGAAATATTATGTTGGAGTGTTTCGAAGTGTTTGCTTAAGGTTTTTAATGTTTACGGTTCATGGCAGGCTTTAAACGATTATAGTGGGGGTTATTGCGCAATTTTTGAACTCTTTAGCAAAGGATAATTCTTCGGTTATTTTTGGTAACAGTGGACAGACTAGAGATTTTGTTTATGTGCATGATGTTGCCGAGGCTTTTCTTTTAGCTTTAAAGCGTGAAGGAATAGCTGGAGAAATTTTTAATATTAGGACTGGCTTGGCTGCGACTATAAACCAGTTAGCTGATGCAAAGCTTAAAGTTGCTAACAAAACTTGCTTGAAGATTGCTCATTCTAAACCTAGAAAAGGCGACATAAAACACAGTATTGCTGATATTTCAAAAACTAAAGGAAACTGAGCTATGATCCGAAGGTTTTCTTGAAAGAGGATTTGGAAGAGCTCACGAACACTTACGGCATGTAGGGGATATACGTGTGCTACTCCATATGCACTCGTATCCTTTGCTTACGTTATTTAAGAAATTGTGGTTAAGAATTGCAGTATTCTTTGTAGGGGGCAAGTTGGCACTCTTCCAGCGGCTACGATGACTATGGATTTTGAACAGGTCTTACTGGACGATGACGTTAAGGTAGACGTAATGGTAGGCATATAATGCCCCAAACCCGACGTACCAGACATCAAGCTTGTTTTTTATGTAATCGAGGTGTCTAGGAATCTTGGCGGTTGAGCTCCAAGAATGACCACCTACGTGGAAATAGAAATGATAAATTTGACCTTTGGCGTAAGCGTTGTTAAATGCTGTGTTAAGTTGGGAAAGAGTCCGGTCGTCGGCGACAGCAGTTATGCCTATCCTATTAAAGGTGCCGTGTGCTGAATCCCACGCAGCGAAGTCATTTTCTGGATATCCGGTTGTCCGCGATATTAGATACTTGTACTGTCCTAATTTTTGCCTAACCATTTCATCAGATTGGGAATAGGGTTCTATCCACGCCCATATGTATTCATCATTGCCTTTTCTGTAAAGCAAAGGAAGAGTCAAATTCCCAAGTATGTCACTTTTGCTTCCGCCAATTTCACTATCATAATTATCATAAGGCACAAATGGATGCGTTCTGCTGTGCGAGGCTATCTCTATAAATCCCTCGTCAAGTTGTTCTTGTATATCGTTCCAATTTGGTGGGTAGCCATCATTAGTCTCGATTCCGAAAGTTACCCAAACTCGTGACGCTTGAAACTTGTCACTTGCAAGTTTAAATGCATATTGTACATACTCTTCCCCATCTAAGTCGTCGCCAGTTGCTACAACAGCAGCTTTTCTGTTGTCATAATATTTCGCAATTTCTAGGAAAGCAGTTGCGACAGCGTTGCCGTTCGCGTCCGTTATGCTAATATAGATATCATCTGAAATGTCGGAGAATGCAACGCTAACGTAAGCTTTGTTTTGAGAGTAATTAAACCGCACACACTCTATTCCATTAAAGAAATCTTGAGCTGTCTTCTCTTCAAGTTGAGCCCACCCTTGGCTCAGAGAATAGCGGCGATACGCTTTAAGGTTAACGGAATTTTCTGGAATCAGGAAAATGTATGTAACAGGATAGCCAAGCCCATAGTTGATGTGGGCGTTCGGGTCTATGCTGATTTTATACGCAGTGGCATTTAATGTTATTGTTGAATAGACAGCTCGTAACGTGCCATTTCCAGCCAATGTGACAGTTGTAGGGTTCGCCGTGGGATTTTCAACGCCGACGTTTCCAGAAGTTTCCCAGATTTGGAATTGATAGCCTAATAAGGGGCTATACGAAATTTGGTAGGTTCCATTCTGCTTTAGAACAGTGTCTGGCAAAGAATGCGGGACATTGTCAAAGGTTATAGTGCCTAAGTTTGCGGTCTCATCAGTATCCTGTCTTGATTCCAAATTGCACTGTGTTGCTATCCCTGAAGCATATGTAGCATAAATGCTGATTTGATAAGCATAATACTTGGCGCTCCCGAATTGACCATCTGGCGGGGGGACATCCACGTTAACCGCAAACTGGTTAGCAGCACCAGCATCATACATGAAGGCAGCGGAACCACTTCCAACATTTAGCCCTAACCAATAATAATTGTCTTTCACAATTTCTACGTCGAACCCCTCTATGTCATACCAACCCCATGCGCTTGATGGCGGTGTCCAGGCTACACTTCCAAGCAATGTGCCAGGCGCGCCGCTATTATCCGCGTAGACGAAAGCGTAATGCTGAACTCTATTCGCTGAGGTGTAGATTGTTATTTTAGTAATTTTTCCCGAATCTGTGGCTTGGAAGCGACAAGCGTATTTATAATACCATCCATAATCAGCGTATGTTGAACTGCCAACTGTTGTTTTCCCGAAAGTTGGATCAGCCTTCACTTGAGAAATATATATGTTAAGAAGTTGGAAAATCACAATTACCATTATTAATTTAACTACTTTATCGCATATTTTTCGTCGCATTGAAATGCACTCAAAGACAATTAATAGTGACTCTCTAACAATATATAAGCTATTTGAAATAATCTTCTAGTATTTATGCAATTTGCTCGGCAATAAACGATACCAACGAACTAGAAATCTGAAAAGATCCAAGCTTACAGAGAAATCACTTCATTGTAGATTCGAAGAAGCCGCTTCATCAAGATTTCTGAAGAGAAACTTTTCATTATCAATTTTCTTCCTTCTTCACCGAATCTTTTTCTAACTTTTGCGTTGTCCAACAGATATTGTATACCTTGAGTTAATTCGTAAACATTGCCTGGGGAAATTAGAATCCCATTTTTGTAGTTGAGAACAGCTTCTGGAATTCCTCCTACATTCGAAGCTACAATTGGTGTCTCACATGCCAAAGCCTCTAAGTTCACAAGTGGAAACGACTCAGATAAGGATGGCAAAACGAAAATCGATGCTTTTTGATACCATTTTATTGTTTCTGTTTGCCTCTGTTTCCCTAAATATACCACTTTGTGAATGGTTTTCTCATTCACTTTCGCAATAAGCGACATTATTGTTTCATTATAACTGCGATCCTTACCTAAAGAACCTATAATCACTAATTGAACAGGTTTTGCTAAATAATTCAGTGATTTAAGCAAAAATAGAAGCCCTTTGGATGGTTCAATTCTTCCTACAAAAAGCAATAACCCTTCAATCTTGCTCTCTTTATCAGGCCTAAACTTGTTAACGTCTACTCCATTAGGCAATAATCTAACCTTTGTTTCGGGCACGCCCAGATCAACAAACAATTTCACAAAATATTTAGAAACAGCGATGTAAATGTCGGCAACATTTCTCAGTATACGTCTGCTTATGAAGTTTCTTTTATATAGACTATAAGTTGTATTAAATAAGTGGCAATGCAGAATCTTCGGTTTCTTAACTAAAGATGAAAACAATGGAAAACTTAGATCCACATCATTATGAAAGTGTATAACATCATAGTTCTTAAGGTAGTATGTAAATCTTCCAGGAATGAAATTTACCATGAAATTCATTTTGTCCGAATGCATTTGCCATGGCAGCAAAAGAAGTGCTGGGATTTTTATGACGTTAACTCCGTCAACATTTTCGTTTTTTCCTCTCCAAAATGGGATCAAATTTGCTTGTGAACTAATGAAGTTAAACGTCAAAATATCAGCAGTTACTCCTAATTCGTCGAGTTTGACGGCTAGATTTTGTATTAGGACTTCAGTGCCACCTACCGTTGGAAAGTAATACGGAGTAACCATAAGAACTTTCATCAAAGAACTTCCTATAACGTTGCATTTGAACGGTTATCCGCACTTCGTCAGGGGTAGATGATTTGCATACTTTTCAAGATGTTAATTCTGTTTTAGTCTTGTGCGGCGTTCTTGGTTATGTTTGAACCTTTGTAAATATCGCACTCTCCGTTTGAATAAATTTTGTTTTGCATGTCAAGGAGATATGATATGTCTGAAGTATTGTAATAGTTAGTGTAATCTCCTTCCCACTTTCCATAAACGATGTTAAGACGTCTTAAATAGACAAAGGCTTCGCTTTCTATAATTGGGGTAGCGTTCGATAAATCTTTCATCCAGTAGTAGTAGATCAATCCGTAGCTTGTTAGGACATGACTTTTTGATAAATAATCTGCATAAATTGGAGAGTTTCTGTCTCTATACGTGGATAGCCACTTGGCTCCGAAAACTTCTGTCTCATAAAGTATGCGTTCTGCAACTTCCCTTTGCGGCATCCTGAATCTGCTTAAGGGTATTACCCAGCTTTCAACTTTGGTGACTTCGTAAACGAATCCTGTTTGAAATAAGAAAAAGGGTATAAGCACGGTTAGTAATAGGATTAAAGCTGTGTATTCCTTTCGTGGATGAGGTATTCTCAGCTTATGCAGATTTGCAAGGATTTTTTCGCCTCCGAAGATACAAAAAGGCGCCATAATGACTAAGGTTATTACGTAGAATCTTTTCATTCCGAATGTTATTGCAAGGTTTGGGACAATTATGGTCATGAGTAGAATTGCCATATTTAAAGAGGCAATAACTCTGAGAAATTGGTGGTTAGTCTTCATTTCGTTTTGCTTCACTAGTAATGTGACAAAACCAACAACCATCAAGAAAACCGTCATATAAAAAAACATTCTACCAATTAGATGGATATAAGTGGGGGGCCCTAAAACTCCAAGTCCTGTTAACACTGTTGCCCCTCGTGATTCTGGATTAAAAAATTCAGTTGTCAGGTTTCTGTATATGTGATCGGCCGTTTGTGTTACTATGTCAAAGATTGCACCTTGTGCTGTGAACATGTACCATGCAAAAGATAGGAGGGAAAATATTAAAATTAGGCTTAAAGTTATCCTCGTCGTCTTTTTTAAAAGAAAGAAAATTCCCCAAATTAAAACAATAAGTGAAAGGAATATGTATGATGTAGCGTAATGTGACACTACCAAGGCGGCACCAAAGATTATGAAGAGTATTCCTCTTTTTGATGGCGAAATGTTGTTGGTGAAAAAGATTAAGAATAAGAGGACATAGAAGATGTATGCAATCCACTGTTTAATGGATCCTAATCCTTCAATGGCATTTGACATGAAGAAGAATGTTCCTAGAAAAGCCAATTCTTTCCTTGTTTGTGTAGTATAGAATTGATACAATCCTAAAGGCACGAAAGAGGCAAGAAGTGGGTAAACTACCTTAAAAATCCACGTTGCGTCTAGATTTAGTAGTTCCGAGTATATTACTGGCAGAATTGTGACACTTAGCATTACATCTCCTTTATTTATTTCGGAAAAGCCCTTCACTGGGTTCCATAGGGCGGCTTCTTCGGTTAGTTTGAAGGAATAGAATTCAAAATGGCTGTCATAACCATGGATGTAGCTTGTTGTTAGCCATGTGGCGAGTAATATAGCGATGTATATTGATAATATGGTTATGGGGAAAATGTTGAAGGATAATTTTTCGTGCAGTAAAACAGTTAATAGTGCTAAAGTTGGTACGGTTACTAGCATCAAAAGCAAGACTGTATTGTTCGCTTGGGTGTTCATTAAGATTGTACCAATTACGCTTAAAATGGTGGGGCAGATTAAGGCAAGAATAATGGACAAGTCTAGAAAAGAGAAACGCATGTGTCCTCTATCAGTGTATCTTTCCTTTATAGAAAAGAGCTGTTTTAGGCATGAAGTAATTACGAATATATTTAGAATTGTGATTAAAACTTCGGTGAACAGAGGTTTAGAAACCCCAATTATAGGAAGTAACTCATTTATCGTCAGCCCCATAAACATCAAGAATGCGATGCTTAATCCCATAGAAAATAAAGTGGTCTCTGTTGAATTAAGCTTCTCTAGTTTAAGAAATCTCATGATAAGGAAGCCTGGAACAAAAGTGAGGTATAAAAAGCCTAAAACTTGTCTAACAATGGGAATGTCCATGTATGCTACAATATTAAACATGAATTGTAGCTCAAGCACTGCTACAAGCAGATGTTTTGAGCCCCAAACAGTTGATGCCAAAGTTTTCACCTTAGATCGCTTTTACAAATGTCTATTCATTTATTCTATTTCTAGCTGAGTGCTCAAGGATTCGGTATCTGTTATCTTAATACAAAAGATTTTAATATGTCCTCTACTAGTATATACGTAGCGCGGGTAAACAATATGAAACCCGATAGAAATTGTTTATCTAAGACAAGAGTAATTAAGGTTGTGGCGAGAAATTGCGAAACATGAACACTCATTTAATGGCACTAATTTTAATAACGATAACGGGAATTTCGATTCTATCTCCAGTGATTTCTTCGTCACTCAGCAGTGTAGCCATAAAAAGCACTGGACAAATAGTAGCAACCCAACTTTTTGACAATTGTGACAGTGCTGCGAATTGGAAAGTTGGTGAAGCAAAAAACACTCTTGGAATAGACACTGTGGATAAGGTGGAAGGCACAGCAAGCTTAAAAATGACTTTTGCTGCAACAGGTTCGAACTGGGGAGGCTTGTTCTATAGGGAACCCGCTGATGTGTGGGATTTTTCCGCTATGCCTCTTCTAAGAATGCGATTCAAGGCAAGCGATCAAATGCCAGCAAACTTCAAATTCTGCATCGTAACGGCAACGGAACAAAATCCGGATGACTGGATTATAAACACTTACAGCATACTTGACAAAATCACTGTAATTGATAGCTGGATTGTGATAGACTTCGACCTTAGATTCCCAGAGAACTACGTGGAGTGGCCTGATTTACGTTACATAAAACAAATCGGATTCCAATGTTGGGATGAATTTATAACGAATCCTGTTACCTTCAGAGTTGATCGTATTGAAAGAATGGTGGGCGCGCTGATACCTCTTGAAGCATATGTCAAACCCAATGTTGTGTACCTTATAGTGAACGATTCCATCTCATTTCAAGTGTTCGCAAGAGGAGGTATCGAGCCATATTACTATGCATGGTATTTAGATAATCAGATTCAACCTCAAACATCAGCGACATTTACTTATAAAGCAACTACACTAGGATTACATGAGGTTAAAGCCATACTCAGAGACAGCAACGTTACAAGCCTAACTTTAAAAGCAAACGTGACTGTAATCGAAGCCTCACGTCCAATACAGGCAGATTCAGACATTTTCAAAAGCGACATTCGAGGTGTCTTCTTGCATACTCCTTGGGGTTACAATCCACAATGGAATGTTATAGCCGATACTTGTTTGAGTTATGGTATTAACACAATAGTCATTGAAACCTACACATCACATTTCTGGTCTGGTAGTGGAATCGTTGACTTTCAAGAATTACGCACTGCGATAACCGCGTTCCATAATAAAGGGCTTAGCGTTCACGTGCTGCTTTGTGTCGCCTTGACTCCAGATACTGGAATGAAGGCTAAAAACAGTGCGGGTGCAACAGTGGACTGGCTCTGCTTCACAAAAAATGTAAGTAAAACTATGCTGAAAGCTGTTGCCGAGTCGCTTGCAAGAGATTATGACATAGATGGTCTTATGTTTGACTATATTCGATGGGATACTGAGAATGGTTTCATATGTTTCTGCAACGAGTGCAAAGCAAGGTTCATAGTCGATACCGGGTTAACCGATGTGAACTGGCCTGCGGATTGCCTTCCAAGCGGACGTTATTACTGGGACTTCATACAATGGAGATGTATTCCGGTAACAGAAGCCATGAGAGACATGCGAAATGCAATGTTAGCTATCAATCCTAACTTGCTGTTTTCTGCAGCCGTGTGGCCCGCATTTCAGGATTGTGGCAATTACTGGGTTGAGGAGATAGGGCAACACACAGCTGATTGGGTAGATAAAGGATACTTAGACTTTGTTTCACCAATGGTTTATACGACAACTCTCACCGGGACAGACTCCGTTGATCAGTTGACAAGAAACAGCCGAGATTTCTATGTTGGCGGATCTGAGGGAAAAATACCCTTGGTGGTTTTCACAACCATTGACATAGATGGTAGCCCAAGAAACATTAACAACTTTGTTGAAGCTACACGCTTGATGAGAAACAATGGAGCAGACGGATGGATTATTTGGCGATATGGTGGACCAGGTTTAACTGCATACTTTGACGTTAGACCTTATCTTGGCGCGTTGCAAGAAACAGGTTTAATGGAACCCATATGGACTATCCAAAATCTTACAGTGAGTATAAATCCTGGAAGAACTGCAGCCACTATCTCTTGGACCACGACAGTGCCTACTAAAAGCAGAATTGAATATGCCAATCACCCATTATTTAATGCTACCGTGAGGTATGATGACTTTGGAAGACCAATATACTACAAAGATATTGATTACGTTGGCGGCACAATTCAAGAAAATACAACACTGAAAACAACGCACTCATTTACCATTCTAATAACTGACGAGACTCGATTCAGAATTCAATGCATTGACGCAAACAATATCACCATAACAAGCAAAGAAATACTAGTCTTAGCAACGTCACCCTAAAAAACATTTTTTATATCATTCTGTCGTAAATCTTGCAAAGCCTTTCCACTACTGCATCGCAAGAAAAATTTTCAACAACCCATTTTCTACCATATTGCCCAAATTTTCGCCTAATCTTTTCATTGTCTAATAAAAATTGTATTCCCTCAGCCAGTTTTACAGCATCATTTGGTGAGACCAAGATTCCATTTTCGTAATTCTTAATAACTTCCTCCGTAGCTCCAACATTTGTGGCTACAACTGGAGTTGCCATGGATAGAGCCTCCAAGTTTACGACAGGAAACGATTCAGAAAGAGATGGACATACAAAGATGGAGGCTTTTTGATACCATTTTAATATCTCTTCGGGTTTGTGAGCGCCTAAATAGATGACTTTGTGCATAGTGCCCTTGTTTGTTTCTTTGATCAATGCAAGTATTTTTTTGTAGAACCAAGGACGCGATGGTGGACCTATGATTACCAGTTGAACTTTTGTCTTTATATAATTCAAGGCTTTCAGTAATACGCACAGTCCCTTCTTTGGATCTAGCCTTCCCACAAAGAGTAGCAAGTTTTCAATTTTTGTTTCTTCTGAAGGACGAAATCTTTCCGTGTCTATCGCATTAGGCACTACGCGGATTTTTGTTTCAGGTATGTCAAGATCAACAAGCAATTTAAGGATAGAAATCGACTGAACTATGTAAACGTCCGCCATTTTTTTTAATATACGTTTATGTAATGGGTTTTTCTTGTATGAATTATAAGTTATACCTAAACAGTGGCAATGGAAGATCTTGGGTTTATCGACAGAGTATGAAAATAGTGGGAAACTTAAATCTATATCATTATGAAAATGTATAATATCATAATCCTCAAATTTATCTAAAAATCTGCTCGGAATAAAGTTTGTTCGGAACAGGATTCGCGTTGGCAATAAAGTTAATGCTGGTATTTTTATAACGTCTACCGCGTTTATTTTTTCGATTTTACTTTTCCTGATCTGGTTTATTGACCAAGGTTTCCACGTTTGATCAATGTTAAACGTCATAATATCTGTGAGTATCCCTTTTTCGTTAAGTTTGATGGATATATTTTCTATGAAGCTTTCTGTTCCGCCTACGATGGGATAATAAAAGGGAGTAACCATTAATATCTTCATGTAATAAAACTGCTCCCAAAAAGATCGTTAATGCCCATACCCGTCCATATGCGCTTTCATAAAACCAAGACACCAAGCTATTCTTTTAAAGGTGTAATGAAACGGCAACAAGAAGAACACTTTTCGACAAGTTAATTTGTAGGCCACAGTAGCATACATAAGACCTATTCCAAAAGTTACTGGAGGCACCATTCCATAGATTCTCACAACGCTTTTATGTTTATGAAAAGTGTAATGCCCACCATAACCATGCCAAAAGTACTTCTTCCAAAGTGCTTTCCATGTGTCTTCTGCTCCTTCCTGAAAAAAGGCGACATCTCTGTAAACCAGCCAGCCAGCAGACTTTATTCTGAAAGCAACATCAACGTCCTCTGCTGATCCCTTTATACGTTCATCGAAACCGCCCACTTGTCTAATTGCCTTGACCCGATAAATTGCTCCGCCGGTTCCAGGCAAGTTTTTTGCTTTCTTTCCATATCTGATGCTGTATGCAACAGAAACAATATTTTCTAGGGTTGCAACTAAATTGGATCCTTTATAAATTGTAAGATTTCCTCCCGCAATTCCTACTTTAGGATTTTGTTCCATGAATTCCACTTGTTTTCTAATGAAATCTTTTGGTAATATCATGTCACCATCAACCCAAACAATGCAATCTCCAGTGGCATTCTTGACCACTATATTTCGCGAGGGTCCTAATCCTTTCCATTCATGATGGAACACTTTTACTGGCATCTTCATCTTTTGAACATAAGTTCTTATCATGGAGAGCGTTTCGTCTTCGCTTCCGTCGTCTACAAAAATCACTTCCATAAGTTCATGTGGATAATTCTGCGCAATAATGCTCTCTATAGCTTCACGGATAGTGTCAGCGCAGTTTTTAACACAAACACCTAAAGTAACAATAGGCTTAGGCAATCTGACAACCATCCGAAAATTGAAAACGTTACAACCTAATTTGTTCCAGGCTTATTTGATTTCTATACGCGCATTCAATCATTTCTATGTCTTTAAGTGCGTCATCGCCGGATGTTGAGGGATGTGCGTCTTTTAATATGCAGTCAACAAAATGTGAAACTTCTTTTAAGTATGGTGCGAAAAACTTGGAAGTTTTACCTAGAATGAGTTGCATTGCTGTAATTGCCTTATTTGGCGAGTGGTAGTAACCAGATGCATGTGCGGCTGTTCCATAAACTTCGATTCCTATCGCAGCCTTTTGGGAGAACCACCCTACATTGATAATTGCTGTGGTTTCACGCTCAAAATTAGCAATACACACTGCATAGTCTTCGAAGTCAAAATTAAACCTATATCCAAGATAAGCTTTAATGCTCTTAATTTCACCAAAGTACCACCGTGTCAAGTTTATTAAATGGCTTCCCAGATCCATTAGCGCTCCCCCTCCGGATAATTCTTTTTTTAACCACCATTCTGGAACTGGTTTTGGAGTAGCTGATTCCGCTCTGTGAAAGAAGGGTCCCGCACCAATGTTAACCGCATGCGCAACTTGTATATCACCTAGTGCTCCAGTTTCTATTTTTTGTTTAAGATCTTGAAAAGTGGAAGAAAATCTGAAAGGATAACCAACCATAAGCTTAACACCATGTTTCTTAACCGCTGAGATTATCTCCTTTCCATCTTCCAGTTTTCCGGCTAGGGGCTTTTCCAGAAAAATATGCTTCCCTTCTTCTGCGGCGCTGACTGCGCAAGGCATATGCAAGTACGTTGGAAGTGAAACTAGAACGGCGTCTATGGATGGCTGCTTCAAAAGTTCATTGTAATCAGTGAACAACTCTTTGACGCCTCTTTCTCTAGCGATCTTTAAAGCCTTTTGCGAAAGATCGGCAGCAGCCACAACCTTTGCCGATTTTAGCTTCAAACAGTTTCTCATATGGACCATTCCAACGAATCCAAGCCCAATCAATCCTAAATTGACTTTTCTCATGCCATCCCCGATCCATTCGTATTTAACGTTAAATCAAGCGTTTATCCAGCCCTAACGCGCAAACCACTTTATATCCAAACAACACGGCTTTTTCTGAAACGCCCCTCTTCGGATACTTATCCTTAAAGTAATTTAAGTCCATTCCTTTAGTCGCGAAAGACATTTTTCCCAATCCCTCTTCTTCCGCAAGAACTATATGTTGGATGGTCTGGGGATTTACACCCATTATTATTGCAGCCGCTGAGTCCATAGCCACTCTATCTTCACTAGCCATTACAAGCCCCAGTTTGGATGTTCCAGAACCAAAAACGACTATTCCATCAAGAATGCATAATTCAAACGGCATTGCCTTGTTTAACGCAACTATTGTCTCATTCAGTTTAGAATGATACTTGAATTTTTTGGGGTCAGGGTTGCAACCAAATATGTTTTTCAAAGCGCAAGAAATTTTAGTAAATTCCATGTACTTTATTTTTGGAACATTAATCCGCAAATCTGCGTTTTTGATGATTCTAGGCACCATAAATTCGATTGTTTTGTCTTTTACCTTCACCCTAACGGGGTCTGAATCAACTTCAGAGAGATTAATTAACCCTACATTATATTGTTTCGCAAGTTTCTCATACCCCAAATATTTGAATGCGTATTTACACTTCATGGCGGAGGCATCCGACTCGACAATTGAGATTTCCATGTTTGGCGAAATTTCTTCACGAAGTAAATTTATTATGGCAGCGATGAAATTCGGGTCGGTGGTTTGCCCAGTGGAGTAATCCCAGTAATAACACATGTTCGGTTTAATAATAACGCTTTTGCTTTTTGGAAATGAATAATTAATCAGTTTAAGCGCCTCATTAATGACTTCTTTTGTCGAATTCACTGAACGTTCTCTGCACTCAACAAGACTAACGAAGCTCAACAAAATCACCAGCTAAAGCCGACTTTAATGATCATTAGACAGAAACTCCTGTCATCTTTAGTTTTGTCTTTCCCAAGCAACATAGCGTCGTTTAAACATGAATGTTACTAACGCGTATAAAAGAACAATGTTGTCGATTACTATTTCAAGGAACATTCTTCTGGCAAACACTAATAAACACATGAGTAATACTAGAATTGCCAGACTTAACTGAGAAACGGGATTAAGAATTACAATTATTCCGCCGCTAATAACCAAGACAAGAAAGATTATTGGATTGAAAATGAACAAGATAATTTCTGGAATCCCTATTCTCTTCGGAAGAAGAAGGCGTTTTTTCAAAAGAAGCTTAAAGCATTTGATCCACAAGCCTATTAGCTGATTTGCACGCCGAACTTTCACCTTGAACCTTCCAATGAAACTCGATGGAAAATTTGTATAAAAGATGGCTTCTGGAACCAAAATAGTTCTATAACCGTTCTGCACAATCTTTAAAGCTGTGCCTGAATCGTCCGAACCAGTTTCACAGTCAAAGCCTTCAAACACTTCCTTCTTGTAGGCACAGAAGCCTCCCTCAAACCTTATAGTTGAATGCTTCTTGGATTCGCCAAGCCTCAAAAGATTGGCAAACTGCAGATAAGTGCTTTCGGCCTTTGTAGCCCAAGTTTCATCCACGTTGCTGTTCGACCCTCTTCCTGTGACAGCACCAACTCTTGGATCTGACAAGTATGGCAGTGCGTTTTGAAGCATGCCCAATGGCCATAGAGTGTCTGCGTCTGAAACTATTATAATTGGATTTGTGGCTAAAGTTAAAGCCTTATTCAATGTTGCAGATTTTCCAGCTCTAGGAGTCTGTCTCACCAGTTTTATATTTAACTCAGAATTTTGCTGAATGAAATCTTTAACTTTAATTAGAGTATTGTCTTCAGATGCATCATCAGCAACTATAATCTCTATTTTATTCTTTGGATATGAAACGTTTTTTATATTTTCCAATTTTGATGCGATCGTTATTTCTTCATTGTGAACTGGAATCAATATGGATATTTCTGGTTGAAAATTCTTGTTTATTTCAAGTCTCCAAGGCCCTTCTACATGTTTCTTGATGTAAAGAAAATATAGAAAGTATGTTCCTGAAAAGATAACTAGTGCAGTTAAGAATAAAAACAGCAACATTCTACCCCATCATTAAAATATGAATTATTTATGTTTCAATATGGAAAAATTTTTTCTTCAGAAATCTTACTCGAGATGAAAGGTTTAACCTTTCACTAATTACTCAGTCATAATGTAAAATGTTTCGTTGTTTTTTAGGTATCGATTAACCTTTTTCTCAAGAGGTTTTTTCTGGTTTATCGACACTATCGATATTTCACTCTTGAATTCTTTAATTGCTTTTTCCTTAGTACAAATAACATCCGAAACGTTAAGTCGAATCATGTTTTTCCTGAATAAGTTGAGGATTCTATCTATTAATGGGCCAACGATGGCATGTTTATGTAAAATTGAAAATTGGTATTTTATCGGGGTCATCCCTAATTTATGCAACGTTTTTCTGACTATCCGATTTGTTGCTTGATGGTCAAGGTGACAGTCATGCATGTAGGGAAAGTAGACTTCAACAGGTGAATATCTCCTTAATATTTCGGCAACTTTTTCTACAGCTTCATCTTCGTATTCCTTAAGCGTTCCATCCTTAAAATCTAGGAATACTATATTTTTCTTGGGAACACCCAATATTTGCGTAGCCTTTAAAACCTCTTCCTTACGAATTTTTTTCACATCCTCAGGGCTTGGGTTGGTTTCTACATTTAGAATGCTTTTAAACAAATTTCTGCCGTCAGTCATTTCCACTATAATAACTTCGTATCCATCACGTATTTTTTTGGCTATGAGGCCTCCGCACCCGAACGTTTCATCATCCGGATGAGGAGCAAAAACCACAACTCTTTTTGTCATATTCATTTCCTTTAATAAGCATCAATAATTCGCTACTAGTTTTGAAAACTGATCATTAAGTAGGTTTCATTTTTAAATTGAAACAGCTTTTAGAGACAGTTTTGTTTTTTCCACTAGACTAGTAATTGCTTTATTCCACGTGATCCAATCGCAAAAGTTTCTTAATAAGCCTCCACGAACAAGTCTTATCTCAAAATTTCTTTTATAACTCTGCGTCCACCAAGCCTTGTAAGGTTCAATACCTCTCATCATATCGTATTCCCTAAATCCCTTCTTTATGCATCTCTCTAAAAGGTATAACGTCATTAAATTCCCAACCGAGTAATTTGAGTATTCCGGGTCGAACCCGGCAAGGTAGTAATACATTTTTTGTCCATATTCAAACGTGTATTGGGCCGAAACAGGTTCTCCATCTGACATTAAAAAATAAAGGCCAAGCCAACCACTATTAGCAAAGCGTTCAGCTATTTCCATGTGAAAATTTCGGAAAGTGTCATTGTTTCTAAAGGCTCCTGGTAAACCTTTTAAGATCCATCTCTTTTCATGCAACGTGATGAAAAGTTCCATAGCTTCCTTAACCGATAATCTTGCCTCGTCATATCTTTTAAGCTCTACATGATAATTTTCTTTAATCCTTCTCTGATACTTATTTAAGTTCTGCCGCATATTCTTGCTTAAACCATTTATTAACTGATCAAACGAGTCTGGCAAAGGAACGTAAGGGCATATGTTACAGATACGTGTTCTCAATCTCAAGCTAAATGAAATATCTCTAAATAGCTTTTCCAGATAGTGTGCCTTTTTGGCAGTTTCAGGAATCTCTTTTAGCTCAATCCAATCCCAATGTTCAACTGAATCGGTTAGATATTCTGTTATGAGTCTTAAACACTCCGCTTCTTTTTTTATGATAATAAAATTATTATAGTCAGATTGGCGAGAACCTATAAATTCGACTTTCTTAATTGAACCAAATCCAGGCAATTTATACTTGGACAACATGAGTGGGGCTATTCCCACAACTTCATTCTCATCCATGACCAGTAAAACTAGATTTTTCTTTTCTTTTCCAAAATGTTTCCACCAGGTGGAGAGCCATTCCCAAGTCAAGAAAATATTGTCACCTAACAAGTTGTTTTTAAGAAGGTTGTTCCATGTCTCTTTTAAACTGTAAATATCGACTTCCTTTACCTTCAAGAAGCAATCCCATTTTTGCCAATTTTAATCTTCATGAAATATCGTGAGATAAGTAGAAGTAACAATTTCACGTATGCTGTCCTTCAAGCGTTTTTTAGGAAAACTCGTCTCAAAATAAGAAAATTCACCTACAGGAGAAAACCCTAAGCTTCCTAATCCTTCCAGCGAAGCTAAAACAATTTGCTTTACGGATTTTGGATTTATTCCCATCAGTTTTGACGCTGCGACGTCTACAGCTACTGGATCATCGCTTGCCATGACTAGATTCAATCGTTTTGTATATTTTCCGCTAACAACCAATCCATCAACAACAACTAGATCCGTTTTAACCAGCTTATTTATGGCAACTATTGCTTCATTCAACGCTCTATGATAAATAAACTTTCTGGGAAAAGCGTTACACCCGAACATGTTTTTTAAAGCGCACGTAATTTTCACATCATTCATGTACTTAATCTTAGGTACGTTCACCACAAAATCAGATTTGTAGAGCAGTTCTGGAATCTGAAATTTGAAAGGTTGACCGCAAGCTTCAATCTTGATAATTTTACTTTTCTCCTCGCTCAAGTTAACCAGTTTGACATCCTTCTCTTTAGCCATTACATCGTATCCAATCATGCTAAACGCGTATTTGCACTTCATACCAGACGCATCAGACTCCACAACAAAAATCTCAGAATCTTCTCCAAAACCATCTCTTAAAACATCAATCAAAACACTGACAAACTTTGGATCCGTAACCTCTCCAGTTGAAGGATGATAATAGCAACACATGTTGGGCTTAATCACAATTTTCTGCATGCTTCCGTCAAAATCAAAATTTATTAATTTTAAAGATTCCTCGATGCCACTCTTCAATGTAGCGTAATTGTTATTTTTGACCCGAACAAAACTAACGAGACTCATTAGGACGCGCCAACTCCCTTTTCAAGATTTTTACAGGTCTTCTCATATGCACGCGAAATGACGCGCAAACATCGCAATCCGTCATCACCGGAAGGTCTAGGCTGCTTATCTTTTTGCAAAGAGCTGACAAAATGTTCCAATTCCAAATAATATGGGCTACTATTCTGTAAGCCAAATTTTCTTTTAACATCATTCCAAATTATTCCCAAACTGCTTTGAGGAGAGATACGCATCCACAAGTTTTGTGCTGTTCCGCAAATTTGAATTGATTGGGTGTGATTCTTCGAAAACCAACCGACCTTAACAGTGGCTATTGGACCATTTTTGAATTTTAACATACAAGTTGCAACGTCTTCTAATTTCATGTTAAGCGTGTAACCCAAATAACTTTCTATAACCTCCGTTTCACCAAAATACCAAGACAACAAATCAATCATGTGCGAACCTAAATCTAAAAGGGCGCCGCCCCCAGCCAATTCTTTATCAAACCACCAGGAAGGTACAGGTATGGGTCCAACCCTATCGTTTCTCGAAGCAAATGGACCGCCACTAACATTCGTTGCTTCAACGATCTGAACCTCACCGAAAAAGCCATCAGATATTCTTTCACGAACACTCTTAAGATCAGGATTAAACCTTAAATCGTACCCAACCATAAGGCTCACTCCATTTTCTTTGACGCTGGATAGGATTTTTTCGCCTTCCACAACATTTCTTGCGAGAGGCTTTTCTATGAAAATGTGTTTTCCAGCTTCTGCAGCTTTTACAGCTCCTTCAAGATGGAGGAAATTAGGTAAACTGATGATGACCGCGTCAAGTTGCGGATTTTTAAGTAAACTCTCATAATCTTTATAGACGTTTTTCACACCAAGGTTCTTAGCATAGGTTAAGGCTTTTTCAGAAACGTCAGCTGCTCCCAGAACCTTTGTCTCTTTAAGATAGAGTGCATTCTGAAGGTGAATCTTGCCTTGGTATCCAAGCCCAATGACTCCCAAATTAACTTGCTTCAAAACTCTAACCTCATATAGGCAAAAACTAGAAGTTCGCTTTTCGCGCAAGATTGTAAATTTTTTCGTAAGGCGTTAGCACAAACTTTCGAAACCTTGGCATGAAAACCTTGTGATAGAGATACACTTTCTGGAGCTGTCCGTTCCACTCTCTCTTCCAGCGCCATAAACTCCAGCCCGATAACCCCTCCACTGGCGGAGGCTCGTCTACAAAACCCATGTGGTAAAATGCTAGCCGCTCGCTGCAAGCCCACTCCATGGCTTTCCAATGTAAAATATCGTTAGGTCTAACACTCCAAGCCTCATCGCGAGAACCAGCTCCTAATGCATATGCAGTGTCGCCATGAACAACCACAAAAACACCTGCAACAGGTTGACCATTAAAAACGGAAAGAAAAATTTTTGCCTTTTCCTTTGTTCCAAAAGTTTTAAGGAAAGAGTAAAAGTAACTTAAAGAATGGGGTTCAAACTCAGCCCTTTTACCTGCAATAGAGTGCATTTCATAAAAAGAAGCTAGTTCCTTATCACTCATGCCTTGAGTTACTTCAACCTTATGCGTCTGAGCTTTCTTAACATTCTTCCTCTTATTATGCGTGATGCTTTTCCAGAGCTCATCCACACTTTTCTTAAGATTAACCTTGTAAACGTTAAAAACACTGGAAAGATCATAACCTAATTTTTCTAAAGCGGACTCAACATTGAGACGATAAATAAAGGCTTCGGAAACCCTGTTCTTAATTGCATGTTTCTCCAAATCAGACAACAGTCCAATCAGAACCTGTTCCCTATTCTCTACATTGGCAACAACAGGTCCGTCTCCATAAACCCCTCCTACTAGCAATCGATCTCCAAACCCAAACCTTCTATTAAACGTGCCCTGCACCAAACTAACCGGACTTTCTCCGTCTACCGCGAAAAGCCTTACAACCCTAGTGTGATGGTTAAACAGTTTTGCCGCTTCACCATAATCAAAAGATTGCTGCAAATTGCCATGAACCAAACTGTCTAGAAAGAAATCCCAATCTTTCTGCTGAGGATTATCCAAAACTTTAAATTGGCTCATACTCGCCACTTCAACCTAAAACTGAATTCCTGGAGGGCTCCACGCATAATTTTTCTCTCGCATAAATCTTATTAACCCTAGAGGAGACAAAGCTGTGCTAAAAAAGAATGGAAGCGGATCGTTAACATCGAACAGATCGTAAAACATATAGTGTTCGTAAAATTGAAGCCACTTCAACAGCACTTGTAATTTTTTAACACTCAAAATATCCTGATAGATTGAAGCGTCTTTAAACAAACTGATGATATAAATTAAATCCTGTTCGAGATATCTGCCTTTAACTCCAACCCTATAATTGAATACGTTTTTTACATCGCCATCTAAAGCCATGCGATAAAGCAAATATGGGAAATCCACGCCAGCTTTAATTGCAACACTTAATGAACCCCAAAATCGAGGATTAATCTCCATCAACTTAGGCTCGCCACTTCTCAAATCCATTCTAAATTCAACCTCAGCTATACCATGCCAGTTAAGCGCCTTAAGCAATTTTTCAGAATATCTTTTTATGTCTACACTGAGTGGCGCACTTTCACGGAAGCAACTATTGCCTCCTGTGGGAGGCCAAGCTCTATGGACCTTAATACAGCAAAAAGCCCTTGGATTGCCTTCGTTATACAAGGCTCCAACGGAATAGTTTACTCCTGGAATATACTCTTGAATAAATGGAAAAGGAAAAAACTTATGTATGCTATTATAAGTTGCGATGAGCTCCGCGGGTGAATTAACGAAGCCGCAGCGTCGATAAAAAGCGCGGTCACTCCTCCAAATCATAGACCAGCGAGGTTTAACAACGGCAGGGTAATTAATTTCCTTCGAAACTCGCTTAAGCTCAGCAGTATTATGCACAAAGAATGTCTCAGGAGTTGGAACATCGTTTTCAGTAGCCAATTTCAAGGTTGAAAGTTTATCATAGCACTTCTGTATCGATTCATGACTGGCAATTGGAAGCCTAACATAAGGACTCAATCTATCTCTAATTTTAGAAATCGGCATAAGAGACCATTCAAAAATCGGAAAAAGAACACTGAACTTAACCTTCTTGACTATCTTCTCTACAGTTTTAGCGAACTCCTTCTCTCGGGCCATTGAAGGAACTAAGAATTGTCTACCGCAATATTTAGAAAACCGAGAAAGATGAAATGGAAAACTTGCCAACACATCTGTGCTTACACCTTTTTCAGCAAGCGAACGCAAAATAGGAATAGCTATAGGGCTAGGTCCCTCCAGAATTAAAACGTTATGATTAACCAAACTTGGCTGCACCGGCTTCTTTTAAACTCGATCTTTACATAAGACGTCTTCAAATGTTTCCTTTTCACGTATAAGCTTAACCTTTCCCGTCGAATTTAACAAAACAGCTGCTGGACGTGGATGAAGAAACTGATTTGACCTTGAAAGCGAATATGATCCGCATCCAAAAATCGAAAGCACATCGCCTGCTGAGACCTTGGGAAGCATCACTCTGAGATTTATAAAATCTTCATTATACAGTAGCGGGCCTACTAGGTTAACTTCTTCTTCTGATTGGCTCAAGGCTTTATTTGCAACGACAACTTCACGTAACTCAATAGCTCCGAAACTAGGAATAAGATTGTTTCCACCATCAACAAAAACCCATTTATAGCCTCCTGCATTCTTGACATGGTCAACACGCACAAGCAAAATCCCAGCAGAAGATGTGAGAAACCGCCCTGGCTCGAGAATTATTGAGGGCTCATTTGAACCTTCTAATTCCTGCTTAATCTCGCCAACAACGGATTTAGCGATCAATTCTATGTCAGAGGCACCTCTGCCATTCCTAAGCTTTGACTTAAGACCAATTTTACGCCTTAATAAATCAAAAATTAAATCTTTGCTTCCGACAAAAAGGTTATTTCCTGGATTAAAACCGCCTCCGATATTAAGATATTTAATTTTAACACCCATGTCTTCTTGCAGCGTCTGAATTATTGGCAATAACACTTTAGCCGCGGCATGATAAGGATGAGTCATAATTCCTTCAACGCTTAAATTTTCAAGTTCCAGAGCTCGTTTAAACGCTTGATGCGATTCTTCTAGAGAAAGACCAAACCTGCTTTCAAGGTTACAATAAGCAGCATTAACGAGATTCACGAGGTTAGTATACTTTGAGAAATGAGGATCTTTAAAGGGGTTTATCCTAATGCCTATAGCTTGTTTTATTCCCATCTCTCCAGCTACGGCATTCAACCTTTCCATTTCCATCAAAGACTCAACATTAATTAGCAAAACTTTCTCTTCCAACGCCCTTCTCAAAGCGCTTTCAGGCTTAAATGGTCCATCAAAGATTATTTTATCACCATTAAAACCAGCTTTTAACGCAATATACAAATCAAGTTCGGATGAAACCTCAGCATATGCTCCTCTTTCATGAAGAATTCTACACAAAGCAACGTTATTGTTAGTTTTAATTGAATAACAAACCATAACCCGAGGATATACCTTCTCAAAGGCTGTCTTAAACCTTTCAAAATTTTCTATAAGACAGTTCTCATCAAAAACGAAAAGCGGTGTCCCAAACCTACCGCAAAGTTCAACAAGATCAACGCTGTGAAGAGTTAAATGACCATTCAAGCCTACTTTGAAATTATCTTTAAAAGTCAAGTGTTTACCTCCTTCACAACCCACTAGATAATGGACATCATCATTAACGTAATCAAGCTTTTCAACATTGACGCGTAGCTAATGAGTGACATAATTCACATGAAAATTAGTTTGGAGCCGGGGTCTGATTTGCACCGACGTAAACGGCTCTGCAGGCCGTTGCTTGATTCTCAGCCACCTTGGCACAGAATAAACCTACGCTTTAACCAGTTTTTCTTTAAGCAGTCTAAAGGTTTCGCATGCTTGTGTTTCTTTCGAAACTCCTACTGCGACGCCTTTGATGTTCGGAAGTCCAGCTATGTAGTCTATCGCTTCTAAAGGTTTTAGGTAGCCAGCTGCCAATATGCTTATAGCCAAAACATTGGGTTTAGGCAGTTCAGTTAAAGCATTCTCGCACTCTTTCTTTGTAGGAACCATTTGAAAGCCTGCTTTATTAAGTGGTGCAGCTATCAAAACTTTCTCTAAGTTTATTCCCAATTCCCTGAATTTCTTAACGAGCAATGCAAGATTGCCTGTATTAAAGCCTGGCTCCAACCCTGCCTTAAGCATAAAATCCACATAAAGCCTAAAAACCCAGTCTAAACCAAAACCTAAACACATGTCGGTTATCAACTGATGAAGCAGAACAGAATCTAATTTAGCATGCTTGCCAGCTGAGGATTTTATTCTTGAAATTTCATACGCCAAATATGTTTTAACAAGAGAATTGAGGTCGGTCTTTAAAACACCTTTCAAGCCAGTAGCCATAGCATTAAAACTACCTGAAAGAGCTATCTCCTTGACAACCTTTTTAGCTAATCCCGAAATACCTCCGACTTTGCCGGACAACCTAACATACTCGTAGGCATAAGGCACAATAGCATACAAACCTAAACTGTTAAGTGTCCCATTGTTACGTAAAATGTTTAAAATCGAAAGCGTTTTGTCGCTTACGGAAAACATAAAACCATTCGCGCCATTATCAAGTGAAATCTGAATTAATTTTGCAGCATACTCTGGATCTGTTGGGGCGTCGCCTCTAACTCGGCTTCTTTCTTGCGAAAGATGGCTTATACCATGGAAGGGGTTGTCCCCAACAAGCAAAACCTTCTCTTGTCTTATCATTTCAATAAGCCTTCGCTTTTATTTCGTCAATAAGCCGGTCAACTTTTGCGCTTATCTGAAAACTTGGCTCTACAGAATTTTTGTTAATCACCGCGTTAACAAAATATTCGTCTTCTCGATAATACTCTGGTCTTCCAAGCCAAAAAGCAACGGAATCTCCAAGATCATGCCTAAACCATCTATAACGTTTTCCACCGCTAAGCACCAACTCTAAATTGTCATCATTTACGTTCATAACACCTTTAGGACCTTTAATCATGAATCCAACTTCTGGCATACGATGCTTATCAACGCACCATGAAACATTGAACTCTCCGTACAAGCCATTAGGTGCTTTAACCGTAATGTATGCCGAATCCTCACTGCCACCGCTGACAATGGACTCAAGCTTAGATTTTTCAACCTCAAAATCGCCAAAAAACCACAAAGCCAAATCTATAGCATGACAACCCAAATCTCTAAGAATCCCTATACTAGGGGTCTGGACCTTTGAATTCTGCTTAACTCTAAAAAAGTCTGAAGAAAACGCATAAGCCTTAAAAGAAATTGGTTCACCGATGACTTCCCCATCCAACAGATCCTTAGCCTTAAGAAAAGTAACAGTAAACCGCCTCATATATCCAACCATATTAACGCCGCCAAACTTCTGCGCTAAATCACAAAGCTTTTTAGCATCATCAAAATTTGAGGCCAACGTTTTCTCAATAAATAAGTTACAAGCGATTCCAGCGCTATAAATGTTCTTTGCAACTGGAAAGTGTGAGGGTATAGGCGTAGTCACATAAATCGCATCTAAGTCTAAATTTGAAAACTTTTCGACATCATCGACAACATAAATATTGCTGAAAGCTTTTTTCAAAAACTTTCGAATTAAGCCACTTTTTTCGCATAGAGCAATAAGCTGAACCCCGGGTAGAACGTTTAAAATGCTCGCATGCAGCATGCCCATTTTACCGAATCCGACAACTGCAATTTTTAACTTTTCTACATTCAATTCAACCACCACTCAAGCTGGGGTCGTCATGTTAAGCCATAAGCCTACAAAACGTCCATGATATTGAAACTCGCTAACAGCATTATTGTATATCCAAAGCTCAAAGAACAGGTTATCGAAAAATCCACTATTTTTTGAATCCAAATCTATCGTATAACCTCTAAAATCCAAAGCTCAGTGAAAATTCCGTTCTAGGATAAACCAGAACCTTACTTAAAACTGGTGAAGCCGCGAAAGGCGACAATCATAAATTATCCTTTCGCCGCTGAATCCTGCCTTTAAGGCTATATGCAGATCCACACCGGAAGAAACCTCGGCATACGCCCCCTTCTCGCGGAGAATTTTGCAGACAGCCAAATTATTATTCGTCTTAACCGAGTAGCAGACCATGACCTTTAGGTAGACGCTTTCAAAAGTCTTCCTAAACCTTTTAAAATTCTCCACCAGGCTTGCTTCGTCGAAGACGAAAAATGGGGGTGCCAAATTTCTCGCAAAGACTAACCAAATCAACCTCGTGAAGGGTTAAATGGTTTTCCCTATTCACGCCCAAATGTTCTTTAACGCCCAAAACCACTATGCCCCACAGGAGTCTTTAACATGTTTTCTCGCAATAATGCTCACATATCTCCCAAGCTTGTTAGAAAGCGGAAACCTCTCAATCAAAAAATTGCTTTTCGTCAGCAATGTCTGAAGCCAACCCCTATTCGAGTCGGGATAAATCCAATGATAAGAATAGGCGGAAACAACCTCAAACCCAAGCAAGCCCAAAGCCCTAGACAACTGGGCGAAGTGAAAACCCATTGGATAATGGACATCGACAGCCGCATAATCCAAACCATCCAGACGAGTGTTAAGGTCAACATTCTCCAACCTAGAACGCAAAAACCGCACGAGCCTCAAAAACCTCTGCACAACAAAACGGTCTAAAAAATCAAAAAAGCGCCTAAACCTCTGATAACTGGGCTCACGGGTAACATAAACAAAACCGTCCACCTTCAAGATCCGCGAAACCTCTTTAAGATAACTGAAAGGCCTTGGAAGATGATGCAAAAGCGAGGAAACAGAAACCAGATCGGCAACTCCCCTTTTAAAAGGCAAAAACTCAGCGTCACAAACCACCAAGCACAAAGACTTAGCCCCTCCCAACCTTCTCTTGGCAACATCCAACATTCTCTTCGAAATATCTGCTGCAACAACCATTTTATAATGGGGCAGCTCGAAACCAGTGACAAAACCGGTTCCACACCCAACATCAACACACAAATCTCTAGCCCTACAGCTTTTGGCTATGTAGGCTATGCTCTTCGAAACCTTAGCCCTCTCATAAATGCTGGAACCTTCAGGGTGAACCCGCTCAAAAACTTCAGCCTCCACATCATGATGCCTAATATTAGCCCACTTAACATCAAAACTATCCCCACGCCTACCGCCAGCCATAATTCAAACCAGCGAAACGAATAAAATTAAAAGGCACTTGCCTAATTCAAAACATCCTTCAAAGTCCTCAAAAACACGTCGTTCATGTATGGAAGCCCAACAGTAACCCTTAAACAATGGCCTATAACAGGCAGCTCGCCTAAATCCTTAACAACAACACCCTTTTCCAGCAAACCCCTATAAACACGCTCCACACCCGCTTTAGGCTTAAAAGTGACAAAATTCGCCTTCGAATCCAAGACCTCAACCCCTCTAAGCGAACGCAACTCTTCTATAAGCCTTTCTCGCTCGCTTTTAACCCCTTCAATCCAGTCCTTAACGGCGTCAAAACGGTTCAAAAGTTTCTCGACAAAACGGGCCACAACAGTGCTAACGGTGTATGGAACAGCCTCGGAAAGTGCAGGCGCCAAATCCCTATTAGCAACAAAATAGCCGAAACGCAAACCAGCCAAACCGAAAGACTTAGAAAAAGTTCTAAGAACAATAACGTTTTCCTTTTCAACAGCTTTCTGGCAAATAGACCCGTCGCCAAACTCTGCATAAGCCTCATCCACAAGAACAACTGCCGAACAGCTATCAGCCAAAGCCTCAATCTCTCTCCAGCCAAATTCATTCCCAGTCGGATTATTCGGCGAGCAAACAAAGATCAACTTCGTCTTTTCCGTCACCTTTTCAAGAATTCCGTCAACATCCAAAGACAAGTCCGCCTTAAGCGGCACCGCAATCAGCTTAGCCCCACTCAGCCAAACCCGCTTTTCATACATGAAAAAGCTGGGCACAATAGAAATAGCCTCATCACCTTTTTCTAAGAAAAACTGCACAATAAAATCAATTAACTGCTCGCTACCACTACCCACAACCACACATTCAGAAGGCACACCCACATACACGCCTAAAGCTTTCCCAAGCTCAATCATAGCCCTCGGATCATAAAACCTCAAATCAACATCTCTAAAAACCTCCACAAAAACTCCATTAAGAAAATCAGCATCCACAAAAAAGTTTTCGTTAGCATCCAACTTCAAAACTTCAGAGGGGCTCACGACAAGCTTTGCTGCGAGCTGCTTAACGTCAGGAGAAGAACCAACATAACCAAGAAGCGAACCCCTAAATGAACGCATCGCATTAACCTTCTCAGTAAGCCATTCAATATCACGCCTAACCTTCAAAACAAAACCTCCAAACATAAATTGGAGCCGGGAGTTGGACTTTCACCAACGTAAGCAGCTCTGCAGGCTGCCGCTTAAATCCTCAGCCACCCCGGCATTTAATATCGTAAACTTTAGATGGTCATGTTAAACCGTAAACTAACAAAACGTCCATGATACTGAAAGACGTTCAAACTCGAATTGTATAACCATAATTCAAAAAGCAGAAACCCTCGAAACTCGCTTTTCTCCGAATCCCAAGACACCGTGTAACCAGTCATGTTTAACCAAACATCATTCAATCTTAAGGCGATAAACTCGACTCTTGGAACTGTAACATTGTAATCAAAGGAAAAGGTTATGGGTAATTCCCAAATTTGCTCGTCAGCCACAAAAGCCGTAACATTAAAAAGCGAAGGCAAACTACTCGGAGAACGATTCTCAATAGGTCCAAAACTTGTAGGCGCCTCCTGCGTCTGATTCCTAAACTTCACCTCAACCAAATAATACGCACAATAGCCCAACCGATTCCCAACACCCAAATAAATACTGTAATTCTGATTATGTGTAATGTTAAACGGGTAATTCTCAGCCC
>JACAEI010000007.1 GCA_013388905.1 Candidatus Bathyarchaeota archaeon
CTTGTAGTAAGTTAATATTTGACTTATGAAGTGGGAATCAACATTTAGAATCAGAAAAAGAAAAAGGGGATTGTGCGGGAGACGTCTTCAGTTAATCTGAGAATGAGCTACCTCGGCAAGTTTTGGAATAACTTCGAAGATTCTTTAGCGTTTCGGGTTTATTTGCGTTTTCTGAGAAAGAGAGCACCCCATTTTTTTCACATATGATAGTAACTCAACAGAAACAATTTGATGATCATAAGCGTTATTTTGAACTAGTTAAAGTCGCAATCTTTAATGAGGCAATAATCTCCTTTAGGGTCCAATTCTCTTGCTTTATTATATCCTCTACAATGTCAACACCGATAACGTTAACACTTGAATCTGTTTGGGCCCTGCTATTAATGCTACCGAAACTTGGGTATGACCTTGCTTGCAAATAGTTCAAGAGGTTTTAACTGTACCGAGTCTGCAAACAGAAGCGTAAAGTGACTTACTCCTACATCGACATAGGTTTTTAATATTTTAACACATGTTTCTGGAGAGCCTTTTATTGCAAATTTCCAATCTGGATCTTCTGGTTTTCCATTGCGTTCTTCCCGCCACTTTTCTGCTCTTTTTAAGGCTTCTTCATCATTTTCTGCTATGATAACTCGGCTTTGAAAGGTATTCTCTATTTCAATTCGGTTTCGACCAATTTCCTTGCAAGCCCTTTCTAATCGTCTGACCTCCTCGGTGAAGCCTTCGGGGCTTATGAAACCGCTGTTCCATGCGTCTGCATGTTTGGCAATGACCCTTAACATTTTATCGCCGCCGCCTCCAACTAATATTGGTGGGTAGGGCTTCTGAACTGGTTTAGGAAGACAAACAGCCTTGTTAACTGAATAGTATTTTCCCTTAAAAGTGACTTCGGTTTCGGTCCAGAGCTTTTTTATGATTAAAAGTGCTTCATCGAGCATTTCAACACGAGTGCTTCCTCTTGGAAATGGTATTCCATAAGCGACAGCTTCTGCCTCATGCCATCCTGCACCGATTCCAAAATTTAGTCTTCCACTCGAAATCATGTCAACAGTTGCTGCCATCTTAGCCAACAACGAAGGACAACGAAAAACATTACAGGTAACCAATGGACCAATCCGTATTGTGTGGGTCGCCTCAGCCAACGACGCCAAAACAGTCCAGCATTCCAGAGTAGGCCCATAAGTAAACTGAAGATGGTCATAAATCCAAACCGAGTCAAAACTAAGGCGGTCGCACTCTAAAACAACCTTTTTCAAAGTGGAATAGTCAGGCATTCCTTGCAAAGCTTGTACGCCAAATTTTACTTTTGCCAATTGCTAACCCAAACAGATAATTTCCTATCATTGCACTAAAATGGTTTATTATTTGAACATTCTACGGAATTCTACATTGTGTGCGAATTCTTGTTTAATGTTTTTATCAGTCTCTTGAAAAGTGTCTCAAAAAATCTTTTCGTTAACAAAGGTCCTTCTCCAATGCCCGGACATTCATTAGTATATGCGAAAACGTGCCTGTTGCTCTTTGTCTCTCTAAGTTCGAAAGGATAGAACCTGCAGATTAATGGTCTAATCCTATAAATGCTGCATGAGTTGTTTTTTAGAAATATGCATTTTCCTTTCTTTGTCTTTTTCATTTTGTAAACGTATGGTTCACATCCTTTGATTTCTTCGGCGAATTCTTCAGATTGCATCGAGGTTCTTTGTTTTATATGGTTCGCCTCAATTTTGGTGAAGAAAATCTTTCGTTCTCTTTTTTCTGTGTCGCCGCAGCACAAAGCGCATCGTAAGCATTTGAAATGAACATTTTCGGGGTAGTCAAACTTCATTTTTTCACATACAAACTGTAGCTACTGCTTAATAATGTACTTTAAGAAAGTTTAATATAAGAAGAATGGCATAAACTCTTCTCTAATAGTAGAATTTTCGGTGAAAGAATATGGCTTCGAAGAAATTGTTGGAAATGTTGAATGAGGCAATAGCCAGAGAGTTGCAAGTTTCAATACAATATATGTGGCAGCATGTTCAATGGAGCGGGGTCAAAGGCTTTGCAGTGCAAGAAGAACTGAAAAAAATTGCGATAACTGAAATGAAGCATGCAGAAAAAATCGCTGAAAGACTATTCTATCTAGGAGGCATACCAACAACAAAGCCTAACCCAATTTTCGTCGGAAAAACCTTGAAACAAATGATTGGACAAGACATAAAGGACGAAGCCAACGCCATAGCAATGTATAAGGGCATAGCTGAAATGGCGCAGAAGGAAGGCGATGTCACAACAGCTTTCATTTTCAAAGAAATCTTGGAAGATGAAGAAGAACATCACGACACATTCACAACCATGGCTGAAGACATAAAGTAAAGCATCAATTTCTTAAAACCACACTTTTTCTCTCTTTTGCGGAAGACTTAATTTCTACTAAAAATGTAATGAGCTAGAGGAGAACAGAGAAGATGAACTCAAAGGAGCCTAATTGTGAAAGATGCGGCTACCCTATCGATGACTGCCAATGCGTTTGCCCATATTGCGGCGAATCTTCAGGCTGCGATTGCTGCATAGGCGTCGATAAAACTACAGGCGGATAAGAAAGAGACTCGTTTAATTTAAATGCCTAATAAAGGTGAAGCAATTTGGCAGTGGAAGAAATTAATTGGATGTCTGGTGGACCACAAGGAAGCGGCGTAGATACTGCTGCAAACATTTTTGGAAGAGCATGTGGATACGGCGGCTTATATGTTTATGGAAGAAGAGAATACCACTCTAACATTAAGGGGTTACACAGCTACTTTCATCTGCGGATTTCTGGCAATGAGGTTTCAGCAAACGTAAACGACGTAGATTTGCTTGCAGCCTTCGACGCTGAAACTGTTGTCAGACACATAAACGAAGTAGTTTCTGACGGTGGAATTATAGTTGACAAAGACCAAGTTGAAACAAAAGTTCTCAGCATACCCACATTAACTTATGAGCTCAGAAGTGAACTTCGCCAATATCTAGACAAAAAAGGACTAGGTGACAGCTTAAGCGACTTGCTTGCTGACGCTGGAAAATCGGGTGTGCACGTGTTTCAAGTTCCTTACATGGATTTGCTTAAACAAATTGCGGATAAACTGAAGATTGAGCAACTAAGCAAGGTTACTAGAATGATAAACGTTTTGACAATAGGCATTTCCTTTGGACTATTAGATTACGATGAAAGTCTCGTGGAGAAAGCCATTCGAACATTTTTTGCAGAAAAACCCAGAATCGTGGATATGAACATTTTAGCTGTTAAAACCGCATATGATTATGCAAAACAAAATTTCCAAAACAATTTTGGACATAAATTGCAAAAAATCGAGATAGACGAAAAAAGAATATTTATTTCTGGCAATCAAGCAGTTGCGCTAGGCAAGGTTCTAGGCGGATGCCGAGTTCAAACATACTATCCCATAACTCCTGCTGCAGATGAAAGCGAATATTTGGAAGCCCACGAAATTCTTAAGACTAAACTGGGAGAAGAAAGAGGCGCCATAATTGTTATGCAAACTGAAGATGAAATTGCGGCTATAAACATGGCTTCAGGCGCGGCTTTGGCTGGTGCGAGAGCCGCAACTGCCACTTCTGGGCCGGGTTTTTCTTTGATGGTTGAAGGTTTGGCTTGGGCTGGCAACAGCGAAGTGCCTGTGGTAATTACCTACTATCAGCGAGGCGCTCCGTCGACTGGTTTGCCTACACGGCATGGACAAGACGATTTGCGATTTGCTCTTCACGCTGGGCATGGGGAATTTGCGCGTATTGTTCTCGCTTCCGGCGATATTAGAGAATGCTTCTATGATGCTGCGGCCGCATTCAACTATGCCGAGAAATATCAAATGCCAGTAATACACTTAATAGATAAAGCCATGGGCAACAGTTCGCAAACATGCGCCTTGTTTGATTCTAGCATGTTTAAAATTGAACGGGGCAATATTTTAGATGAAACTCAGCTTATAGGCGAGTATAAGCGTTTCAAGTTTACGGAAAGCGGCATCTCTCCAAGAGTTTTTCTCGGCACAAAAAATGGCGTCCACTGGTATACTGGCGACGAACACAACGAGTTCGGTCACATAAGCGAGGAACCCGCAAACAGAACGTTGATGGTGGAGAAACGAATGAAAAAACTTGATTTGATTGAGAAAGAAGTGCCGATTGAAGAGCGAATCAACTTTTTCGGAGACAAAAACGCCAAGAACATTATTGTAAGTTGGGGCTCGCCAAAAGGCGCTATTGTCGAAGCGCTGCAGAAGCTAACGCAAGAAGGTTTCAATTTAGGCTTTATCCAAGTTCGCATGATGCATCCGCTTCCGAAAGAATACTTGACTGACGCCCTTCAGAATACTGAGAAAATAATTGATGTAGAAATGAACTATTCTGGACAGCTAGGCGGAATAATAAGAGAGAAAACCGGCATTCCAATAGGCTTTCATATTCTAAAGTGGAACGGGAGACCCATGACAACAACAGAAGTTTACGAGGCAGTAAAACTTGTTTTATTTAATAAAGCACCAAAGAGGCAGGTGTTAACGTATGGCTCTTAAAATGTCAGATTTTAAAACCGATGTTTTCGTAGATTGGTGTCCAGGTTGCGGAAACTTTGGCATACTTGCATCTTTGCAGATGGCGCTTGCAGAACTTGGCCTTGAACCGCATCGTGTTGTGCTAGTTTCTGGCATAGGCTGTTCAGGTAAACCTCCTCATTTCGTTAAAACCTACGGAGTGCATACCCTTCACGGCAGAACACTACCTTTTGCACAAGGAATCAAAATAGCCAATCCAGAATTGGAAGTAATAGTCATGGGCGGCGATGGCGACGGCTTAGGCATAGGCGCCGGACATTTTGTTAATGCTGGAAGAAGAAACATAGACATGACTTACTTGATTCATAATAACGCTGTTTATGGCTTAACGAAGGGGCAAGCTTCGCCTACATTGAGGCTGGGTTTGAGAACGAAGTCTCTTCCTAAACCTAATATTAATGAGGCAGTGAACCCCATTGCTCTTGCCATAGTATCTGGTTACACGTTTGTTGCAAGAGTCTACGCCTACGATACTAAGCATCTTAAAGAAATTATCAAACAAGCTATCCAACATAAAGGCTTAGCTTTTGTCGACATACTGCAACCATGCCCCACCTACAATGATATAAACACGAAGGATTGGTATGCTGGCGAAGACAGAAAAGACCCAAAAACCGGAAAACCTATGTCTAGACTTTACAAACTGGAAGAAATAGGCTACGACCCATTGGTAAAGGATTTATCTGAGGATATAGCGAAGAAACTGGTTGCAATTGAAAAGGCCCAAGAATGGGGCGACGAGATACCGCTTGGAATATTCTACAAGAACGAGCTTGTGCCAACTTTCGAAGCGCGAATATCGCAAAGAATACCATTCTACGTAGCTAACGCTCCAGCAAAGCAACAAATCAGTGACGAAACTGGCGCTTCTGTGGCTGATCTCAGCGAATTCTTTGAAGAATTGAAAATGTCATAAAAGCAAGACTTACACTATTTGGTTTACCTGAAATAGCCTATCAAATAGGCGCATAAAATTGGGCTTGAGAGAATACAGAGAAAAGAGAGACTTTGAAAAAACAGCTGAGCCTAAAGGTGAAATAGGGATGGGTGAGGGAAGCATATATGTAATTCAGAAACACACCGCTACGCATCTGCACTATGATTTGCGTTTAGAAATGGATGGAGTATTGAAAAGCTGGGCAATCCCTAAAGAACCGCCTACAACACCAGGCGTTCGCAGGTTAGCAGTACAAGTAGAAGACCATCCAATTGAGTATGCGAACTTTGAGGGCACAATTCCAGAAGGTGAATATGGTGCAGGCATGGTGGAAATCTGGGATAGAGGCACTTATAGAATGATAGATCGAAAAGAAGACAAGCTTATCGTTGAAATAAATGGCAACAAGTTAAAAGGGGTTTACATACTCTTGAGGTTTAAAAATCAGAAAAACTGGCTTTTCTTTAAAAAGAAATAAGCATGCCATGTTGCTCTTGTTTATTCTTCTGTCTTTTCTGCTTCTCTTTTTTCAACAACTTCGGCTTCTGCAAATCTTCTGCTTATCCTTGTTATCCTTATCTTAACGTGGTCACCTGGCTTCGTGTTTGGAATGAATATTACTAAGCCTTGTATGCGGGCTATGCCTTCTCCTCGTCGGCTTGTTTCTTGAACATCAACTTCGTATTCTTTTCCAGTTTCAACAGGTTTTGGTGTAAACCTTCCTCTGCCTTCTCCTCTTCCTCTGAACTCCCTTCTTGGACCGAAGCGTCTTCTTTCTTCCATTCCTTTCACCTCTCCTCATTTCGAAATTATTGTTAACTTATTTCACAGTCAGTTTTCCGTATTTTCCAACGTTGAGCTGGATTTCTCCTCTGAAACTTGTGACATAGCCGTTGTCTATTCTGATTATGTCGTCAACATTTACTTGGTCGATTTGCTCATTCCACAATGTCAATTTTATTGTGCCCGTTTCATCTGCAATAATGACTGTTGACACCTTGTAGGTTTCGTCTTTGAATCTTGACATGACTTCTCTTGGTTCAGATTTTTCTGTGACTTTGGCTTCTATGCTGACGTTTTTCATGCCATTCTTTAACTCTTGTATCTTCAATTTTGTCCTCCGTTTACGCTATTTTTTCCGCGACAGCGAACTTTTCTCGCACTAAGCGGATTCTTACTTTGACACGTTCGCCTATTTTGCTGTTTGGAACAAAAATCATGTAGCTTTGCAGTCTAGCTATTCCGTCGCCTCGGCTTCCGATGTCGGCAATGACAACTTCCAATTCTTGATTTTCTTTTACTGGTGCTTGCTGGAACAACGGTCTGCTTGGACGGAACCTCTTTTGACTACCATGTCTCCTTGGTCTTCTTGGCGCATTTTTGGTTTTTTCTGGTAGCCTTCTTGGCATGTTTAGTTTTCGTCCTTATCGCGGAGCCAGCCTCTCACCCAAAAAACCTGTGTGCCAAGTTTTTCGACACTTGAGCTTCTGGTTGAAGGCTAGTTACATGCAGAAAAGTTTCTACCACCATATAAATTTTGCTAGGTGGCTACTCATAACGTAATGCATCCACTGGATTCAATTTCGAAGCCTTTCTTGCTGGATATAAACCGAAAATTATGCACACAATTACTGCGAAAATGAAAGCTATTATTGTCCATTCAAGCGAAAAGACGGGTCTTATAGCCATACTCTGTTGAACACCGGGCGACTGAAAAGCTGTGTCTTGCTGCTGTGGTTGAATGAAATTTGACAAACCATAAGATAAAACGAAGGAAAGCCCGTATCCAGTTAGTATGCCGATTAAACCGCCAACCATGCCTACTAACACAGCTTCGGAAAGAAACATGGCAAGCACAGTGCGACTCTTAGCGCCAATAGCTTTCAAAATACCGATTTCCCGCGTTCGCTCCATGACGGAAACAGTCATAATATTCATTATGCCGATTCCAGCAACAAGAAGCGAAATAGAAGCTATAGCCATCAAAAACAATTGCACAATAGCCAAAATACGGTCTACCTGGCGTACAAAAGCTATTGGAACCAGTACGCTTATGGCATATGGATTTTCAAAAACGTTCTCTATATCGTTAGCTACTTGTTCTGACTGTTCAATGTCTGAAACTTTCACTAAAATTAGGTTGTATGCTTCTTCTCCTTCCATGAGTTGAACAGCGGTTTTTGTTGGAATAAACGCCCAATTATCAAAATTGGTTATTCCAGGTGTGCCACCTTTGCCCAATATTGCCGCCACTCGAAGAGTTTTGCTAACGTTAATTTGTAGCACAGTTACGTTGTCGCCAACTCTTGCTAGGCGTGTTGTTTCGTTTAAAAAGCAAGCTCTATACCCCAGAACTATTGTATCATTTTCGTCTTCACCAGGAATCTCGCCTTCGATAGGAATGAATCTTTCACCAACCATCTGAGTCATTTCTGAAAAGTTTACCGCTCCTACCGTGAATGCATTGATTCTCTGGTTTGTCTCATTATATATTTTCACCTGTGGCAATGTGATTAGTGGAGCAACCAGTGCCACCCCTGTTACGTTTCGAACACTATTAACCTCCTGCGGTATAAACGGTGGACGTAGCGCAGCCGTGAAGCTTCCAGGTATTACTATGAGAACATTAAGCTCGAATCCTTGCTGTATTCGCTCTCTTATTTCTAGTCTGAATCCTTCACCTAAAGCGGCTAAACCAATTATTGCTGCTATACCTATTACTACGCCTAATGTTGTGAGTGATGCTCGAAGCTTCCGCTGTGTCAAGTTTTCCCATGCTACAGCCAAGATTTTGCTTGACTTCATTGACTATTGCCCCTCGGTGCTTCTTTTACTGCCTCAATTAGGCCGTCTTTCAAATAGACTATGCGGTCAGCAGTTTCTGCAATATGCGGATCATGTGTTACAACGATAAAGGTTTGTTTTTTCTCTTGATTCAGCTTCTTCATTAGTTGAACGATCTCCCAGCCTGTTTTTGTGTCTAAATTTCCAGTAGGCTCGTCAGCCAGGACAATTTTTGGATTGTTTATTAGAGCTCGTGCCATAGCCACACGTTGCTGTTCTCCACCGCTGAGCTCTGAAGGCCTATGATTCATGCGCGCTTCCAAACCCATAAGTGTCACAATTTCTTTGGCTTTCTCTCTTGCTTCTCTTTCTGATATTCCAGCTATTATTAAAGGCAATTCCACATTACGTAAAGCCGACAATCTTGGCAGTAAATTGAAGAATTGAAAAACAAAACCAATCTTCTTTAAACGTAGCTCAGCCAGTTTTTCATCACTTAACTTGAGAACGTTAACGCCTTCAATCAGAATCTCTCCAGCGTCTGGACGGTCTAAACATCCAATAAGGTGCAAAAGAGTAGATTTTCCGCTCCCAGAAGGCCCAAAAATGGTTAAAAATTCTCCTTCTGAAACATCAAAACTTACCTCTCGCAAAGCTGGAACGAGAATCTTACCCATACGATAGCTTTTCTTTACACTTTGAACGTTTAGGATTGCTTCCATATTGCTCACGCCGACGAAACCGTTTTAACATATTTGTTCTTCTTATAAACTTTGTTTAGACTCGAATTTAAATTCCAAGTAAGAAGCTTTGGGCAAAAACAGCAACAAAATACGCTATTATGGAGATAGGAATACTCTTGCTCCAAGAAAATGTAGTCAATAAACGGGTGACAATGCTTCCTAATATTATTATCCATAAGAGCACTATTATTTCGAGGTATCTGCCAATTTGAGAGACTAACCATGTTTTCTGCGTTATATTGTGATAAACAATTTCGTTTTCTACTGCAGCTCCGCTGAAAAATTCGAGTGGATAGTAAAGCGTCGGCAAAGTTGAATATGCCGTAATACTAATTAAAGCTTGTATAAGCATGGGCATAAGTGCAAATCCGGTTGCAATTAGCAAACTTTTCCAGACAATGTTAGCATTGAACAATGTTTTTGACATTATGTAAATTAACCCGCTAAGAAAAACCCATCTAAGGAAAAACTGCATAAATGTGTACAACGAAAAACTAAACACAGAGCTTGGTATGTTTTCTGCTGAGAGTTTGAAGACTCCTCTGAAAAACAAACCGTCAATCAGCAAAGTTATGTTTGAAGTTTCAAGCCATGAGAATTCTAATCTTAAGCCAGTAATGTTGTCCCAGTTTGTTGCCATACTACTGCTTATCCAATCTGTTACAAGTTGAATTGTAAAGTTGTTCCAGACATTGCTTGTCGAGTTTTCGAGATTCCTTGTTAGGTTATATTTGAAATTGTTAGAAACGTTTCCAGAGAACAAGTATATAGTTGCGTTTTCTGGTTTAGTTGACGGGCTGGTCCATTTTATTCTTATGGATAGTTTTGTGAAACCTTCGGCGCCTGAACAATTCACGGGTCCTATATCGCTCAACTGCATCGCAATTTGCTTATTGTTGACACTTTTGAATTGTATGCTCTTGTTTCCGATGTAATAGCTTCCGTTTACGTAATCATTAGAATTTGCTGTAGGCGTTTCTCCTATGATTGATGTCCATAAGCTAGCATTTTCAGTCCACGCATCCCCTTGAAGGACTGGAGACTGCGTTTGCTCCACGTAGGTTTTGTTAATGATTATGTAGATGAAACCGGTGTTCGCTAGAACAAAGAGAATCGTTATTACTATTGGTCCGACGTATTTTGGGTTTTGGGTTATTTCTTTAAAAGCTTTTTGTGGCGCATACAAAACTCTGAGTATTTCGTAGACAGACAATTTTTTGCTCCACTTCCTTAAGAACCCATTTGGATTTATTAAGTGTTGTTAAGGGTTTGCTACATTCCAGTTTTTAGTCGCCGGTAAGTTGTATAGTCTACGTACTCTATGAAGGGATTTTCTGTTAGATATTTGACTGTCATTTTTTGGCGTTTTCGCTTATCCAGTATCTCGTTTGTTGTTAAGAGTGAATATGCGTCGCTCCCAGCGCCTGAACCGTAGCTAACGACTAAAATGCGTTCGTTGGGTTTAGCTATGTCCAAGATTGCTGCTAAGCCTACTGGTGAAGAGCCAGAGTAAGTGTTTCCTATTCTGGCTACTTGAAGTGAAGGCATGTATTGTTCTTCTTTAAATCCAAGCTCTTTCGCAATTTTGACTGGAAACTGGAAATTCGGTTGATGTGCAGTGAAGTAGTTAATGTCTTTCATCTGCAGATTAAGCCTCTCCATAAGCTTTTTTGCTGCTTTTCTAACGTGTTTGAAATATGCGGGGTCTCCGGTGAATCTTCCGCCGTGCATTGGGTATGGTTCGCCGTCTCTTCTCCAAAAATCGGGCGTGTCAGAAGTGCATGAATACCATCCTTCAATTTCAGCTATTACATCGTATTTTCCAAAGATGTAAGCGGCTCCGCCGAATCCAACGAAAAGGTCTAGTTCTCCGCCGGGGCAGTCTCTGGGCGCTGCTTGGGAATTGTCTGTGCCTATTACCATGGCATATTTGACGTTTGATTTTGGATAGTTGACGAGTGAAGCTGCGTCTTTAAACATGCTTGTTGCGGCTTTGCATGCGAATTCTGTGTCTATGGCGTCAACGCCTTGTACATCTTCGTCTTCTTCGCCTAGTTTTAGCACTTGGGCTACTTTCGAGGCGATGGGTTTAACAGCGTAGGGATTGGATTCTGAGCCTACATAGACTTTGCCGACAAGTGAGCTGTCGATTCCCGAATGAATCAATGCTAGTTTACCAGCTTCAACAGCCGCAGTTATCGAGTCTTCATCAATGAACGGAACTGACCGCTCTATAGTTCCTTCTTTTATTCTGAATCTTGAAGTGTAAACTCCGTAACCCACTATTCCGGGAGTGTCGTGTTCTTTTTTTGGTTTGTCAATGTTGTATTCTTGGTGTTGATAATATTCGTCTGCAAATGTGAATGCTAACGAGATTGTTGGAATTATATCGCATCTTTCTACTGAGTAGCGCCTTCTGAATCTTGGAACAACTTCTCTATCTTCAAGGGCTGAAAAGTCAATTTCTTCGTCTGGTCTTGTTAAGTGGTCGGTTAATCTTCCTGGAACGCGTATTTTGCCGTTATGAAAAGAAACTATTCCATAAACATAGTTTCCTAATTTGGTGAATTTGTTTGTCGGCTCGTTGACAAGTGTGCATATTTCGAGTGTTCCCTTATCGTAGAATAGGTCTATGTCTTCCATTTTTCCGAAGCTTTTTCTACCGCAGTTTCCACAATAATTTTTTAATTCGAAATATTCTTTGCCGCAGTTTCTGCAGCGTCTTCCTTTTAATCTGTCGCCTAGGTAGGAAACTCTTCTCTCGATTGGTTCGCTGCTCATTTTTATTCTCTCCCTAAAATGTAAACGTAACTTTTAGTTCCGAATCCTTCAAGCTCTAGTACGCATCCGTACTTCAATTCTTTATCGCTCTTCACTTGGCGTTCGCCAGCCTCATTTCGCAGTTGTTTAAAGATTTCGAAAATCTGTGCTCCTCCAGTAGCGCCAAGCGGGTTTCCATCAGCTTTTAATCCCCCGTTCATGTTCACAAAAAGTTTTTCTCCGTTTATTTCATAATAGCCCTTGTAATCTTGGCAGCTTTCGTATATGTTTCTCCATGCTTTTCCCTGTTCGCAGAAGCCTAAGTCTTCGAGGGAAATCATTTCCATGACTGTGGATTGGTCGTAAAGTTCGATGATTTGTATGTCTTTGAGGGTTATTCCTGCTGTTTTGAGGGCGCCTTTCATTGCCATTTTGGTTGCGAGAAAGTGTGTCATGTCTTCTCGTGCTGTGAAGGTTAGATAATCTGTTGCAGAGTAGGTGCCAAGAATGTAGACTGGTTTGTCTGTGAATTTTTTGGCGAAGTCTTCTCGGGTAAGAATTAGGGCTGATGCGCCGTCAGAGATGGGTGCATAATCTAAAAGTCCTAGGGGTTTCCGGGCTTCTTTTCTTGCGTTCAGGACTTGTTCAAGTGTTATTTTTCTTTGGTATTGTGCGTACTCGTTTTTTGTGGCGTGTAAATGGTTTTTGATGGAGATTTGTGCCAATGCTATGTTCAGTTTTTTCAAGTTTTCATCGCTTATTCCGTATTTTTTTATGTATGCCCGTAGCATTAGCTCATGGTTTGCTTCTGGTGTGCATCCAGCGTAGTAGCTCCAGGGGTCTTCCAATAGCATTAAGTCGTCGCGGATTTTGTCCCAGCGATCGGTCATTTTTTCTATTCCGCCAACTAGGACTATATTGTGTTTTCCTGCTTGGATGGCGTTGCACGCGTTTGATAGTGCTGAGCTGAATGAGCGTGTTACTTCCATTGGAACATGGAGCTCTGTGAGTTCTGAGAGGAATCCTTCCTCAAGTCCGAATTTGTTTGTGATTGGGAGGAAGTAGTCTGAGAGGTAGCATGCTTCGAGGTTTTTGCGTTCTATGTCGGCTTCTTGTGAAGCCTTGAGCCAGGCTTCTTCGATTATTTTTTCTGGTTCTTTTTCGTAGTGTTCTCCGAAGCGTGTTCTTCCAACCGCAACTATGGCTGGACGATTTTGCATTATATTTTTGCACCTTTCGTGTTTGCTAGTAGGTTATTCCGTTTTCGTTATGGCTTTTAAGTGTTTGCCATTTTGCCCTTTTTAAAGATTTATAGTGTAAGTTAGCAGTGTGTGAAATAGAGGAGACCTTGTTGTTTTTCCACTGATTTATTCTGAGGAGGATGGTATGCTGGACTTTAATGACGGGTTATGGTTAAGAATAAGGGGTACCTCAAATATTACATCAGGTTTCATCGTTGCAATGAACTTTAGGCTCTCCAAGACTGACACTTTTGCGTATTTTGACATAATAGATGACCCTGATTGGATGATTTACACAATCTTTCAAAAGGCAAATCTCTGACGGTTCGCATCTAAGTGAAGCCTTCTTCGAAACAAAAGATATTGGTCAACCAAAAGATTGTTCATTACAGATGAACCCTTTATGGATCTTCTACAATAAGAATGATTCGGATCACCCTTTGACAATAACTCTTGAAATAATCTATTTTGACAGAACAGTTTTCAAACAGACTAAAATACCCATGCGACTTGAGGTGAATGCGTCGTGAAAACGACTAAACCATTGGTCACTATTGTGATTTTACTAATAGCTTTACTGCACCTTCCTAATGTTCTGACTTGGGAACTTGAAAGACCAGGCGGTACTATTACCATAAATGAAAGAACTGAAAATGCCACTACGGATGGTAAGGCTTCTGTAGGTATAGGCGTTCACATTGAAAAATATTAACTGCATTCTGCACAATCTTAGGCATAAATGATGTGAGGCAAACCATGAGTAGCAAAGAAAAATATCGTTTAGTGATAACGGTTAAGGAAATTCGTGGCAGATGCCCCGTCTATAAAGTCGGCGACAAAATAACCATAGAATCACCAAAAATAATCATCAATAGAACCGACAACTTGTGCATTCACGCTTTAGGCGCAATGCTTTCCATACTAGTTCCATTAAGCCACGGAACCAGCTTCAAACAACTAGGCTTAGCAAAAAAAGAAACAGAAAAAGGCTACATTCAATGCTTAGACCCGGGAAAACCCTACACAAACGGCGGAACAGTATTCTTCGAAATAAAAAGAGAAAAAAGCCTTAGGCAAACCACATAAACAGTTCAAAACCAAGTTCAATCATATAAGAGAGAGGGCTAAGCGCCTCAAAGAGCAGACAGAATAAGACTTTTATTTAAACTCCAGTCTATCATGCTAACCATTAAGAGGTTTAGCTATGCTTACACACCTATTGCGAATCATCTTATTAGGAAGTTTGGCTACGTTTGGAGAAGGTCGCCCATGGTGGAACCTCATCTCCGAAGACCTACGCTTAATATTCTCTTTAGTGCTCTTTCTTGTCAACCTCATTATCTTAGCTATAGTTCTCCATCTTGCTGGCTTAGTTGTCGTTGGCAAAAAACGGGCTCTTTTGTCAGATGCCTTCATAATCTCACTTCTCGGAACCATCTTATCAACAGCTTTCTTCCTATTCATTCCATATAATTTGCTTGCCCTAGCTCTCAGCATAATTGTTTGGCTCTTACTAATCAAAAGGCTTTATGAGACGAGCTGGCTCAAGGCAATTGCTGTTGGAATACTTGCAATCATAATCTTCTTAGCTGTTACTGTTCTTCTCGCATTATTCTTCGGCATTCTCGACATCATATTCAAACGATTCCTCTACTTCACAGTTTTAATCATTTAGAGGTCACATCATTGCCAAGCCCAAAAACTCGCACAGCACTTTTAGGCTTAGCCTTCTTACTCTTTCTACTGCTCTCCTACATCGAAAACACTCTGTTCTTCCAAACCATTTCAGGCGAAATCATAAGCAACAACCTTCTATTTGTTGTCATACTCTTCACGCACAACGTACTCGCAGTCTCCCTTATCTTGCTGGGCATGACATTCTACGTCAACCTCGTAGTTTCAAACTTTTTCAAAAGAGAAAAATACGCCAACATCGTGCTTGAGCACCCGCGAATGTTCGCCCTAGTTTTCGCCTTGATGATTATTGTCCTCAGCATTTTACGAGGAAGCAGTCTGCTTGGTGGAATAGATGTTGAAGCCTTACCACTGATTCTTTTAGTTAGCGCGCCTGTCGGAATCATAGAAGGCTACGGCATATACCTAACAATCAAAAAAACGCTAAGCCAAAACATGTCTATGAAAGACCTAACTTACATTTATGGCATATTCTTCATCGCAGCCTTAATGGAAGTAGCCTTCATAAACCTACTCATTTCAATAGCCGTTTAAGAAAGCCAATAAGGTCTAATCGAGATGTTCGGCTTTCTTCAATTCTCTCGTTAACTTATCCACCATCTTCCTTAATCCTGGACTCTGCTCAACTGGATAAAGCGGGGCATTTCTAAGCATCCTGTATTTTTCTGGAAGCCTTGAAAGATTCTCTAAGGCAGTTTCTCTAATCTTCTTAAGCGTGGGCAAGTTGTAAACTATCTTACCTTTCTCCATAACTTTGACGAGTAGCGGTTCACCTTCAACTTTCTCATCGTGTAAAGCAATAATGTCCTTGACAAATTTGCCCTTTTTATCTTTGATTCTGAAGACTTGTTTTCTCCCGGGGAAAGTGATTTTGCCTTGGCTTAGTTTCATCGCAGGCACGAATTCGCCGTTCTTGCCCATTTTTTCGCTCAGTTTGTAGATTACGTCAACGTAAGGTCTATCTTCAGAAGTGCTCATCCTTGTGCCTACACCAAAAGCGTCTATTTTTGCTCCTTTGCTCAAGAGCTCTTCAACTTTGTACTCATCTAAGTCGCCACTAGCAAAGATTTTCACATAGTTTAAACCTTTTTCGTCTAACAATGCCCTAACCTTGCGGCTTATTTCCACTAAATCGCCACTGTCAATCCTCACGCTGTTCAGCCTAAACCCTTTCTTTTCTAGTTCTTTTGCCACAATTGCTGCTTTCTCCGCTCCTTTAACGTCGTTAAAGGTGTCAATCAAAAAAGTTGATGTCTTCGGAAAAGTTTTAGCAAACGCTCTGAAAGCCTCTATCTCTCGATCAAAAAACAATATGAAAGAATGCGCCATAGTTCCAAAGACGGGGATGCCATATTTCATGCCTGCCAACACATTGGAAGTTCCATCACACCCGGCAATGTAGCTACATCTTGCCGCTTTTATTCCAGCATCTGTGCCGTGAGTTCTTCTTAAACCGAACTCGATTATGGATTTGCCTTTAGCAGCGTCTACAACTCTAGACGCTTTAGTTGCAATAGTAGTCTGCACATTAACTGTGTTCAGAAGAAACGATTCCACTATTTGCGCTTCAATTATTGGCGCTGTAACTCGTAATAAGGGCTCGTTTGGGAAAACTATTGTTCCCTCTGGGACAGCCCAAACTTCACCACTGAATCTGAACTTGCTAAGATAGTCGAGAAAGTTTTCTTTAAACCCTTGTTTCCTCAAATAGGCAATCTGCTCTGAATTGAATGTAATCTTTTTAAGAAAAATTAGTGCTTGCTCCAGTCCTGCAAAGACAAAATAGGTTCTGTTCGACGGCAATCTTCTTATGAATAGGTCGAAAGTGGCCAGTTCATTTCGTTTGTGGTCAAAATAGCTGGCACACATAGTTAGCTCATATAAGTCTGTTAACATACTCATGTTATCTTCGTTTACGAAATCAAATTCGCGCTTCTCCGTTTTAGTCTCCCTCTTTTATGCTAATTCATCTCCGACTGTCATGATATCTATAGGCTTTTTTCAAGTCATTTTATTGAATTAAGTTTAACTGTTCTAAACAATAGACTTAAAAACTAAGCGGAAAAATCAAGAATTGATGCTTGACGCCCGTACTTTATACAGTTAAGCATGCGTTTCGCTCATGAAACTCTTTTTGGCACTGCTAATAGGCGTAACTTTAGCGTCTACATTTTTTGCTGGCATAGACATAAAAGCGAATGCAACTGCAAAACAAGCCCTGGACCAGCAGCTTAGCAGCACCTTTATTGACATGCAGGCAAGCATAAGCAATCTAGATTCGTCAAGGATGCTGGCAGTGCGAGATGACATCTTGAGTGTCACAGGAGACGCGGATGCTGAAATTATTTCAAGAGACAGGGTATCAGCCTCAAAGAAGAACCGCACAGAATGGGTGTAGTAACCTAAAACTAGCGCGTAATCTCTTCCGTAATTCTTATTCCGCGCTTCTCCAACTCGTCCAAAAACAATTTAAAAAGCGAACTATCCATTCCTAGTTTTTCAGGCGGAATGACGCCTTTTCCTTTTATGGCTTTTTTGAGCATAAACTGTGCAATGATGGATGCTGGATAAGCAGTCGTTCTCGCCATAGCAGTTACCCCAAACCTCTCATCATAATAATCTAGTAGATGATATACATAGCAAGTATTACTACCATTTTTGACGCTTGAAACATCAACCTTCAATGCAACAACATCCTTAACCTCTGGTTTCCAGAGTTTTCGCTCAAAAAGCCTCACAGTGAGTTTTCTAGGCATTACGCTTACACCATCCGCGTTAATCGGTTCTTCTTCAAAAAATCCCAACACCTTAAGCAGTTTCACTTTTTCAGCATGGCCCGGATATCGCAGTGTTTTCTCCCACATATCATAAGCCTCTGGCACAGTATGCAACAAAGTTCTCAGCCCATCCGTATAAAACGCTTCAAGCCTCCCAAAATTAGGAAAACACACTTCCTCTAATCCACTTAGGGCTTCCACTTCGATTCTTCTGCCTTTCTTAACTATCGTGGCTTTCCGCATATACTCGTCAATTAGATTTTCAGGCGACCATGTGATAACATAATCTAAAGGCGGCACTGGTTTTTCTGGGAGCCCACCCACCATTATGTGAACAGTCTGAACTTTGTCAAGCTCTCCCATGGCATGTCCGACAAGAACATTGCTAATTCCAGGCGCTAAGCCGCAATCTGGAATAATCTGCACATTCGCTTTTACAGCTTTCTTATGCAAGATTAAAGGGTTTTCTGGCATGTAAGAAACATCAATCAAATCCTTTCCAGCGTTAATGCATGCCTCAATTAGGCGGTAGCCAAACTTACCTGGCAGAAACCCCATAACCAAGTCAAAATTCTTCAATGTTTCAGCTAGCTCATTGTGATTTGTCGCATCCAGCCTAATCCATGAAACATTCTCTCTGCCAATTTTTTGAGCAACTTTTTTAGCTGATGCTTCATTTTTGTCGGCGACAACAGCTTCGACTGCGCTGATGCTTTTTGTAAGGTCCTCTGTTGCAACTGAACCTATGTTCCCGCTGCCTAAGATTAGCACTTTCATAAAATGTTATCAGCGATGTTTCTCCATTAAAGCTTTAACGATTATTAAGCCAAAAATGTGGAATTTGGTTTTAAAATCTTATATAGCGGCTTACCCATTGTATGTCTGAGTGTCATGGCTGAAATCTGTCCTACATGCGGGCTTCCTAAAGATTTGTGTGCTTGCGAGGAAATAGACAAGGAACAGCAAAGAATTCGCATAAGGCTTGAAACAAGAAAATTTGGCAGACCAATAACCATAGTAGATGGTTTGAATGATAACACAAACCTAGCCAGCACAGCCCAAAAACTAAAAAGCGTCTGTGCATGCGGCGGAACAGCAAAAAACGGTCAAATAATGCTTCAAGGAGATCACCGCGAAAAAGTGCGGGATTTTCTGATAAAGCTTGTATATCCAGAAGAAAACATTGAACTTCAATAGTCTAATAGCTTAACGTGCGTGAAGGTGCGAGCCCCAAATGAAATTACTTCAAGACATACGTGAAGTATTCAAAATACTCAAACATCGAAGGCCATCGAAAATCTATTGCCCAAGATGTGGAAGTGCGAAAATTCGTTTGTCTCACAGTCTGGATTATTGGCTAACTCCCCGGAGATATTTGTGCGACGACTGCGGCTATATTGGTCCAATTATTATGGAACTGGAAAAAGAAGAAAAATAGGCAGTACTGCTGTTTAGTCTGGAAGCTCCAAACCTAATTGTTTCTTTAAAGTCTTATAGCGGTTTCTTACAGTAACCTCTGTAACTCCAGCAGCTTCAGCAATGTCCTTCTGAGTTTTCTTCTCATTATTCTGCAAACACGCAATATACAATGCCGCAGCGGCTAAACCCATGGGGTCTTTACCCGCAGCAGCCCGCCTTTTCCGAGCTTCTCTCAAAATCTGTATGGCGATTCCCTGAGTCTTACCTGATATGCCGGTTCTCTCAGCAATCTTCGAAATATACGTTAGCGGGTCTGCAATTGGCATCTGTACAGAAAGCTCTCGCAACAAAAGCCTATAACACCGCGCAACATCCTTCTTATCAACCAAACTTGCCTCAGCAATCTCACGCAAAGTCCTCGGAGTCCCACTTCCACGACAAGCCGCATATAAAGCCGCAGCAGCAATAGCTGCAATAGACCTTCCACGCACTAATCCCTTATCCAGAGCCTTACGATAAATAACAGCCGCTTTCTCCTTAATGGGCGGTGGAATGTAGACCTTATCAGAAAGACGGTCAAGTTCAGCCATAGCTTGCGCAAGATTCCTATCAATTGAAGAATGAACTCTAGAGCGAATCTGCCATTTTCTCAAACGCCACATTTGCAAACGTGTTGTAAGCGGAAGTTTTCTTCCAAACGCATCGCGGTCGACCTGGCTTATGGCTGTTGACAAACCTTTATCGTGAACAGAATAAGAAGTTGGCACACCAACACGGCTTCTGGATGCTTTCTCTTCTTGTGTGAAAGCCCGCCATTCTGGACCCTTATCCATCATCTGCTCGTATAAGACAAGCCCACAATCACCACAAACAGTTTCACCTGTATCATAATCGTGAATAAGATTTGAGCTACCACATTCGGGACATTTGTCGATCAACCGTTGACGGGTGCCACTTTCTTTCTTACTCAAATTTTCTCACCTAATAGAACCGTCACCTTAACATTCCTCATCATTAAATCGGAAAGAAAGAGTGCATCCGGCCTAGCGTAACTATGCTAATGAAATGTCTTAATATATAAAGTTTATGGTTTACATAAGAATATCTTTTTCACAAATTTTGAATATTTATACACATTACTAATTCTATAAACGAAGGTGCTCATTTGACAAGGCTTCCAGAAAGAATCCGAAAAACACTGGAAAAAATAATCGCAGATTTGCAGGTAAAAGAAAACATTTACGGCGTTGGATTATTTGGAAGCTGGAGCCGCGGAGAAGCTGTTGCGTCAAGTGATATTGATCTTTTGATTCTTGACAAAGCTGATTTTGGTTATGAGTATGTTGAAAGAGTCAAGGTTAACGGTTTGTTCTTGGATTTGAATCATGTTCCAAAACGATGGCTATGTGGGGTTATTCCTCCAGAGATTGATCAGAAATTGTATGAGATGCAGATTCTTTATGACAGGGATTGGTCATTGAATAATGTGAAGCTTTTGATGGCTAAGTCGTATAGTTCACCTGAAAGAGTTGATATTCGAACTGAAGCGCATATTGTAGAGTCTGACATTTATTTAAGTCGTGCAACTTCGGCTTATTCAAGAGATGATTTATGGAGCGCACAGCTTTTTACCACAATTGCCTTGGAAACTATTTTGAAAGTTTTGATTGAAATAGCTTTGGAGCCTTTTTCAAGTAGCCGTTTTGTGGAGAGACTTGAAGTTTCAGCAGTAACGCTTGGATTACGTGATTTATTTGATGATTACTTAGATGTAACCGGACTGGAGAGGACTGATGGCGAAAGCGTTAAAGAAAAGTTGAGACTTTTCAATCTAGTTTGGCACGAAATGAAAGAAATAACTGAGCAGAATCCGAGGGCATTAGTGTCTTTGCATTTTAAAGTTAGAACTAAACTAAATTATTATCTGAACCCAACTTTTTTGCAGGGCATGGCTATGCGCATAAACGCTCTCATAGACTGGGAGAAAGTGGCGGAAGCATCGCATTACATAGAAAGCATTTTCCTTGACATGGTTGAAAATTATGTGTGGTTGAAATCTTTAATCGCCAAGCTTAGGGTGGATTATTCGACTTTGATGCGTTCTTTGGAGTATTTAGAAATGAGAAGCCCGAAAAACTTTGATTACATAGTGGAGTTTCTTGGTTTAAGTGAGTTAGATAAGTTTGGCGTGAATAAGTTTATTGAAAAGACTCGTGGGATAATGTTTAGAGTACGTGGGGAGAGGAAGGTTTTAATCAAAAAACATTTAATAAAAAGCTAGACTTGAAGCCCGGTGGTGTAGTGGACAAGCATAGCGGGCTTTGGACCCGCTGACGAGAGTTCGAATCTCTCCCGGGCTACCA
>JACAEI010000020.1 GCA_013388905.1 Candidatus Bathyarchaeota archaeon
CCCCAAAGGAGGTTCTGTCCCAGAGCTGAAGCAAACATGTTAAGCGTTCCTAAAAGTGTAGTGTAGGTCACTGTTTGCATCAAGTCGAAAAGGTAGTTGATCATAAACGTGTAGAAAACACCGCAACGCACGAAGGTTATGAACTGGAATAGGCTTAGGTTAACAAATATGCCTCTGCGGACGTCGTAAGAATGTTTTTTCACTTGGATTTTTCTCCTTTTTTGGTCAATTTACAAACGTCAAGCAACTCTAAAGTCTTTTTCCAAATTTGTGATGAGCAAGTGGTTTCCGAAAGCTCTTTATTTCTTATTGCATGTTTTTTCTGAGAGAATCGCATAAGGGCTGGTAGTTCAGCTGGTATGAACGCCTGACTTGCACTCAGGAGGTCGGGGGTTCAAATCCCCCCCAGTCCACTAAATACAGAGATAGAACTTGATTGTCAGCGTTTCTGGTTCAAACCTGTTGCTTGTTATGTTATTTTTTTAAAATTATTGCGTTAGTTCATCTCTCAATAACAGAAAGACTTAAGTTGACTTGTGAATCACTCAATAATCCTAGGACATAAATCTGAAGGCAACAGATAAATCTCTTATCACATGAGAAAACTTGATGTTCGAAGAGAATCAGCGGGTAAAAACCAATAGAAGGGACAGTATTCTTATCCTTTCAGACATTTTGACATATGCAATTCAAGGAATTGGGAGAACTGAGCTAATGTTCAAAGCAGGAATTAGTTCTGCCCAAACCACCAAATACATGTCACTGCTCTTAAAATCAGAATTATTAGAGGCATCGGTTGAGAAGAAACGACTCCTATACAGGACAACAGACAAAGGGAAGAGTTTCCTACAGAAAAGCAGTACGTTGCGTAAATTAATGAGCTAGCAATTTCTTTGTAAGCCACAGACTTAGGCTTTGGTTGGAACATTGAATTTGAGTGTATGAAATTATAAAAAAGACTAATAAGCCAAATTTACGCTAGTTTTCAGTTGAAGGTGATGATATGAAGGTTTCCTTTGTTGAATTCGCATTTTACCATAATCTTGTGTTTACGATTCTGTTTATCTTGCAGCTTTTTTTGAGATTTGACATATTTATCTTTGCATATTGGGTTTTAGGATGGATGCTCTACTGGATTTTTCAGAAGGAATTGAAAGAACAACAAGCCAGCAAAACAACTTGAAACACCACTCTTTTAATGAAGTCATAAACTAGAGAGATCACGATAATTTCCGCTCTCTACGAAAAGACCTAACCCCCTTATGAATAGATTGAACAACGATTGCTCTGGGTGAAACATATAAGCAAATTAAAACGAATCAATATGTGTATCCGAAATGTGTCCAGAAAGCGACCTTGGCATCTTTAAACCGATAATAGGTTCATGGTACAAATCCTTAGAAAACCCTTTGGAATATCAAAAACAAGTCTTATTGGATTTGGTTAAACAGTATGAAAAAACTGATTTTGGAAAAAACCACAACGCTTCTAGGGTTAAGGATATTGCGGATTATATGGCTAACTTTCCAATAATAGATTATCGAGGGCTCAGCCCATACTTATCTGAAGTCTGGAAAGGCAATTACTCTGCAATTCTTCCTGAACCCCTTGTATGCTGGGTTATGACTAGAGGTTCAACAGGGCATGCAAAAGTTTTACCTGCAACCAGATCCCATCTTGAACAAATTTTCACATGCGGTGCAAGAGCGCTAATAAATCACGTTTTAAGAAAACGAAATTTCGAGCTTCTATCTGGAAAGATTCTTAACCTGAATTTTCCGTCAAGTGTTCACACCATAACAGTAGGTGGGCAAACAATGTCTTACGGATACAGTTCAGGAACCTATGCGAGGCTTAATCCTGTGTATAATAATGTTAGTCTTTTGCCGAGACAGGAAGACATAGATGCCTTAGGTTCTGGTATCTCTAAGGCCGATTGGAAAAAAAGATTCGAATTAGCATATCAACAAGCGTTCAACGAAAATGTGACGGCTATTATCGGTGTGACACCTGTAATCTTGTCATTTGCGAGATATGTTAACAAAGAACATGGGAAAAAACCCAAAGATTTTTGGAACTTACGCGCCATGTTCTGTACAAGCGTGCGAAAAATACAGTTCAAATATGCACCGATTCTTAAGAAGTATTTTGGACAAGTCCCCGTGGTTGAGATTTACAGCGCCACTGAAGGCGTTTTTGCGCAGCAGCTAGATGATTTGCCATATGTTTCGCCTAATTATGACAAGTATTTCTTCGAGGTTGTGACAAGCCGCGGAACAAAAATGTTGCATGAGCTTAAACGTGGCGAATGGGGAAAACTGGTAATTTCTTCTTGTATGTTTCCACGATACGATATTGGTGATATGATAGAGGCTGCTGGAAAAAACTATTTTCGCATATTTGGACGACGCAATTTTCTAACGCTTCTGGAGCACAGGCTTTATCGACTGTTCTTTGGAGGTTTTCTCTAAGTCCTTGGATATCTTCGCGACGTAGCCATTGATGCGTAGATGCCGGCAACTATAACTATGATGCCAACTATTATGAGAAATGTAGCCCATGCAATCTCTCTTCCAAGAAGCCCTGACACTTGCAGGTAGAACATGAAGCCCAAGAAAATCAACACTAAACCGCCAATTAACGGACCTATAAATGCGAACTCCCGTTTCTCATGCTTTTCTGCCTTTTCTCCCTTTTCTTCCTTCTCATGTTTTTCTGTTTTTTCTCCTTTGTAAACAGTTGGAGCTGGCGCTACTGCTGGCTTTTCTGGAGGTCTTTCAGCTTTTAGCGGCGCACCACATTTTGGGCAGAACGCCATTTCCTCGGTGACTTTTGCTCCGCATTTTGAACAATTCACCACAGATTCACCTAATCCATTTTTTTTATTTGAAGCATTAAGTATTTAAAACATTCACGTATCATTGATAAAAAAAATGTTATATGCTCATATCGTAATAGTTTGGTTTGGTGTGTTAATTGGGTGAAAGCTCGAACTTGTTTTCAAGTAAACATAAAGAAGGACTATTGAGCGCTGTCTCTGCAGGATGGTTCCTAATCCTAATCGGATTAATCTTTGCAATTACACCCAATCTTTTCGGCAGCATCTTGAACTTCTTCCAAGACTTCGGCATCGTAACTGTTCCACACACAGATATTCCTCTTCCAGCGCCAAAAACTCCAAACATACATACTGTTGTCTATTCGGCGGTTGGATTATTCAGCTTAATCTGGGGAATTCTAGAAATAGTCTTTCTATTGCTAAAGTTCATTGCTCGCTCTCCCGTTGACAAAAAAGCAGAAAACGTGTCAAACATTGTTTTCTGGTTGGGCACAAGCTATCTTATCAGTGCGACACTCACTGAAACCACGACGCGGACAACATGGTTTTTGTTCTGGACTGAAATTCTAATGCTCATTGGCGTTACATTGATTGTAAGGGCGTTAATCCTAGCGATCAGAAGATAACTGGTTCAGCCTTGTTCTTTGCCACAATGCGGACAGTATTTTGCGTCTGCTGGAATTTTATAGTCACAGTTGGAGCAAACCCTTGTAGATGGCTCCACTGCAGCTGTACTTGGTAGCGGCGAAGCACCCTTAGAGATAACCGTTGTGCTTGCAACTCTGTCGGTTATTCTTTGATATGGGTTTCCGGGCGTTGCTAAGCCTATTATAGTATCTAATAGGACTATAACCCAGTAGATTTTACTTGCATTTCTAAGAAGAGCTAAGTCTAAAGTTGGTTTTTGGCCATCAAGCTTTACAGTTTTTAGGCTCATTATGTTCTTTCCGAGAGTCGTTCCATAATAAGTCTCCATTAGACTGAAGTATAATATGCTAAGGATACCTGCAAAAAACGGAAACGAAAAAGGATTAAGCATATACCAAGGCAGGCCAGTTGTTAATGCCATTAGCATGGAGAGTAACGAAATGATGAGTGCTATTACTAAAGTGAATACGCCTACTATTATGCTGTCTATAACGAAAGCTACAAGTCTCCTTAGCCAATGATCTTGAAGTTGTGTGTCCTTTCCAATTTTTTCAAATCCAGTTGACATAGGTTTCTTCACAACCCTATTCTTGCGTAGTTCTAAAATATAAATTGCTTTTCATTAGTAAAAAGTAAACCCCCTAAAACGGCTATGTGGTGAGTCATGCCAATAAAATATGCTGAAGCTGATGACGTCAAAAGACTGGTTGATGAAATAGCCAGCTCTTTGGATTTTTTCCATGTGACTCCACAGTTTGTCTATTGCGTTAGAAGTGTTGGATCTAAATCTGCGCGCATAATTGCCCGTATTCATGGTTTAGGCAGAGTTTGGCAAGAAGTCCTCAATCTCCCGCCTTCCTATGTAATTGAAGTTATCTCTGAACGGTACGACCAACTATCCAAAGAAGAGAAAGAGAAAACCATCATTCACGAGCTTTTACATATCCCCAAAGGCTTTTCTGGCGGCTTTCGCCCTCATAAAGGCTACATCGACAAAAAAACTGTAGAGCTCTTGCATAAAAAACTGCAAAGCCAAAGAAACATTCAACACACAAAATGATATGATTTAAGGATGTGCATCCTAATATCCATAAAATTAAACTAGATTAGAAGGCAAAAAACAGTGAAGTTTTTAAGGGAGCAAACAAGTGAAAAACAAAACTTTCAACTCGACATCTCTAGAAGATATTTACATTTAAAGTACTCTGTTGCCGTTCAGGTGGACTAAATGAAGTATAAGTTGAAAAGCCTTCAACATAACGGAATCTACGTCCCACCCTACGAATACAAAGGGTTCACCATAAAAATTCGAGGGCATCCTATAAAATTGAGCCCAAAAACCGAACAAATGGCATTAGCACTAGTAAAGAAAGAACAATCTATAACAACTCCACCAGACAGCGTCTTCTACAGGAATTTCCTCCAAGACTTTCTCTACCAGTTAAAAATAGAAAACCCCTCCTCACCGGTTCTAGAACAATTCTACTCCGAATATATGAAAAAGATAAACAGTGCAGTTATTGAAGAGTCAACTAACCAAAAACCTTCTGAGCGTGTAGAAATCGATTTCGCAGAAGTCTCAAACTATATTGAACAAGAGAAAAATAAAAAGCTGAATATGCCTAAAACTGAAAAGAAAAAGGCTGCTGAAGAAAGAAAAGCCAAAAGAGAAGTTCTCAAAGAAAAATTTGGCTACGCCATTGTGGATGGAAAAAGGATAGAAATAGCTAACTGGACTGCTGAGCCTTCCTGTCTTTTCATGGGGAGAGGGAACCATCCAAAACGTGGAAAATGGAAAGAGGGGCCAAGAGAAGAAGATATAATTCTAAACCTTTCGCCAGACAGCCCAAGATCAGACGGCAATTGGAAAGACATTGTCTGGGAAGACGACAAAATGTACATAGCCAAATGGGAAGACAAACTCACTGGAAAAATCAAATATGTCTGGTTCTCAGATTCTGCTTTTCTGAAACAAAAAAGAGAATATGAGAAATTTAAACAAGCCGAAAAACTCGATAGCGCAATTTCAAAAATAGAAGAGCACATTATGGAGAATTTAGATGCCGAAAATGATGAGAGAAAAAGAACTGCCACGGTCTGCTGGCTTATTCTTGCACTAAACCTGAGGGTTGGTGACGAGAAGGATCCCGGTGAAGCGGACACTGTTGGAGCAATAACTTTACGACCAGAACATATTAAGATAGAAAGCCAAAACTTGCACTTTGATTTTTTGGGCAAAGACTCGGTAAGGTGGGTTAAAACAATTAACGCTCTTCCAAACGTAATTCGTAATATTGAGCATTATGTGGCAACGTCGAAAGAATATCTTTTCGAAGGGATAGATTCAAAGAAAGTTTCTCGGTTTCTTTCGGAAAAAATGGATGGATTAACAGCAAAAGTGTTTCGAACATGGCGAACCACAAAAGTTGTCAAAAAATACTTGAATAACTGCGGCGTTAAGAAGGAGGATGCTGAATACGTGAAGATTTTCCATGCGAAAATGGCGAACTTAGAAGGCGCCAAAGTAGCTAACCACAAAAAAATGATTCCAGCAAGCTTCAATGAGCGATTAGCAAAAAAGAAGGCTAGGTTTAAGGAACTTGAGCTTCAATTAGAAGAAAAACGTAGAGAAGGAAAGAAAACCGATGCCATCATAAGCAGAATTGAAAAAGCCAAATATGACATAGAGTTGACTGAAAGAACCAAAGAATATAATCTGGGCACTTCTCTCAAATCCTATATCGACCCAAGAGTGTACGCAGAATGGGCTTCTAAAATAGATTTCAACTTAGCGAAGTTGTACCCCAAAACCCTGCAAAAGAAGTACAGTTGGGCTTTAAAGAAGCTTTTGAAAAACACAAATAGCGAAGCATTGGCTTAACGGCAAAAATTTTAAGGCTGCTTGTAACTGGTTACTGCTTTTCCTAAAACTCCTAAAGCTTCTGACAAATTCGGATTATCCGGATTGATGTTGCCTAAACCTAGCCTTATCTTATCTGTTCTAACTAATTTGTAGCCTTTCTTAAAGAGAAAAAAAGCGCCTGGCACTGGAGCCAAACTATACTTTGGTATTGTGTGGTCATTTATCCATTGGTATGTTTCTTTTGTTGGCATTTTTATCCAATAAGTTATGCCAGCTTTGTTTGGAAAATACTCAAAATCGTTTTTATTCAGCCATCTTTCTGTTTCATTCTTGAAACGTATCCATTTTCGCTTGTGTTCTTCAAGTTTTTCTCTACCTCTGGTCAAAAGCTCTATTGCGATAAGCTGCACTATGTTGGAGCTGTTTCCAATGGTATTCAAAGTATCATTGTAAAGTTCTTTCACAAGGTCTTCTTTGGCGAGGGCAACACTGAATCTTAGTCCTCCGAGACCATACGCTTTCGTGAAGCTTGTTGTGACTATACCTAACTCATCGTCGATAGAGAAAACAGTTGGTATTGTTTTTCGATTAAATTCGGCGTATATTTCGTCGCATAAAACATGAACATCATTTTCACGGGCAACAGTTAAAATCTCTTTCAACTCGTTGGCGTTGGATGTCGCCCCACTTGGTGCATGGGGATTTGTTAGTGCAAACAATCCGGTTTTGTTCGAAACAAGCTTTCGAAGTGCTGTCGAATCAAGTCTATACGCGTCATTTTCCTTTCTCTCTAACCGTTTCACTTCTGGAAAATATTCTTGCACTTGTCGCAAAAACGGCTCGTAAGTAGGATATTCCACTATTGCCTCTTTTTTCTTGCTTTTCTCAGCCAAATACCGTAGCAATCTCACGTTTTGTCCTGAGGTTCCTTCGCTGGAAATAAACACATTTTCTGGCTTGACGCTATATCTTTTAGCCAGCAGCTTCGTCGCCTCTGGATTACCATTTGCATAATTAACGCTTAAGTCTACTTCGCCCAGCATGAGGTCATATTTAAAAAAGCCTAATCCGCTAGAGCGGAAGTCATATTTCACTTTAGGCACGTGAATGTACCAATCCAAATATGCTGATGGATGCTTCATTTGAAACGCCTTACTGATTTTGCAGTTTAAACCGAAGAATTGCTGCTATCCCGCCGAAGGAATTCTTGAGCATCTGTCCTTCTTCAGTTTCACCCGATATAATCTCTACTTCAGTGTTCGTGTATTCAGCCAATTGAGCGAAGTTCTCTATCAATTCTTGCGTTTCCGCTACGCTTAAAGCTGGAGCTGAACATTTTGGGCAAGGCTTTCCAGAAAGGCTCTGTTCGAAGTTTGTTAGATTTTGGCTTTTCATGGTTTCTTCTTCCTCATAGCCGCAAGCATTGCATTTCACCTTAACTCGGACGATGTCTAATCTTTCAGAAAGTAGCAATGTTCTTACAGCACCTGCTTTCAAGGCTTTTCTCACTTCTTCTTCGCCATATGTTGCCATTCCCGTGTCATGCCCAATTTCGTAGAGAAACTGTTGCATTATTTTTTTCTCTTCTATGTAACGTATTTTTCGCATTATTTCTGGAGCCTTTTCCACAACTTCCTTTACGCCTTGCTCACTCACATAAGAAGTGTCAATTATATCAAGGACTTTTTCTTTCAGCATATAATTCAAATATTCACCTTTCTCGAAATCATATTTCGTCGGTCCAGGCCCTGCAATTATCAACCCCTTCAAGTTTTCAATGGGCAGAAATATATCATCGGCGTATTGCCCAACTCGCGTGAAATACTCTTGAAGTCTCATCTCCCTAAGCCTTTCGTATCGTCTGGCTGATTGTCCTCCTGCACGAGTTTTCCCTGGCACACCAGATGTAATTTCCCTGACTATGTCGAGACGCTTACCCTGCAATGTTGCAAGCGTAGCCTCTGAAGCGTCAATAAGCAATATGCCGTAAGCTTCCTTTTCCCTTAAAAACTCCTGCAAATGTTCTGTGTGGAAACGTGAATCGCATCTGTAAAGGTATATACGTATTGGCTCTGGCGGTATAATCACATATGTTTCGATTCTTTCGCTTCCAGCCCCATTTTGAGGAATTGCTCCGCAAAATATTACAAGCCCATTTTCTGGTGTTTCCTTGAATAGTTTGAGTCGTTGCTGAACCTTAACAATGGCGTCCTGCACATTTTTGCGGGTGGTTGTAGACTTTATGTTTGAAGCAGTGCCATACTCGTCTCGGAGCATGTTCATAACTTCGCTTATTTGTTTTCCAGGCGGAACATATAGTGAAACAAGCTCTGTTCCACGTCCTTCTTTATTAGCTAGGGTAGCCAGTGTCTTTTTTAGTCTGAACAGTTCAAGCGAAGTTCTCTTTTTGCTGCTCAATTGTTTCACTAAAGTGATTTAACCTTAAGGCTACATCACAAGGCTTCAAATAAAAGTTTAGGAGAAAATTTATGTTATCTCTAACACTTCTTTCAAAAATGCTTTGTATGGACCAAGTTTTCCACCGTAGTTGCCTGCTGAAATCCTAACAACGCCTGCCACACTCGCTGCAGCTTTTATGCCTTCGCCCATAGTCTTCTTAATTGCTTCAACAGTCAAACCGTTAATCACAATTTCGTAAACACACTCAGCATTTTCTGGCACCTGCGAATCTGGCACTAGCGTTTTCAGTCCAGGACAGAAAGGATGATTCGTAGAAGCCTTAAGCTTATACTTTAGGGAGCCAGCCTTTGAACCAGAACGACAGACTCCGCCGGGAAATGGCAAAATAACCTCTTCTGCTTTGGCTTTGATGGCTTTCACTGATTCTTCAGCTGCCCTAAGCCCAGAAGTCTTGTCTTTGGCGAAAATCAGAAAGTTCCCCCCAGCTATTGCTTCTGTTGCGCCAAAACTGTCTTCGACAATGAAGTTTCCTTCCATCACTGGTATTTTCCAAACTTTGCGTTTTCCAACCATACTTTTTCTTTGGAATCCATCGCCAAATAGTCTTAGACTTCTGCCCACCTTCATTCTGCGTTTAGCGTTTGTCATCGCATCAAAAGCCGAAGTTGTTGGGCAAGTCATTATGCACTGTCCTATGCGCAGTATCATCTGGTTTTTTAATTCAAACCTGTTGCGATTGTAAATTTGAATTAAGACGCCTATACGGTTGTCTGGAGTTTTTTCTGCTGGCACAAGAGCTTCCATTCCTGCTTCTGCTGGAGACATGATTACGCTTGTCGCAAAGCCAGTTGCAACTTCTGCCGCCGTCAAGGCCCACTTTTCATTATCAGCGGTTATTAATACACGTCCCGCCCATAGAGGAAACATTTCGGCGAAAGTATCTACAATTTCACACGAGTTTCCGTTTCCAGCTTTATATGTAAATATCGCATCCATTGTGTTTTCTTCCTTTCAATATCCTTCAGGAATCAATTTAGGAAAACATAACTCTCTATTGGAATAAGTCTTTTTCCCTCGGTCTTATCAGCTCTTTTGCTCCTATACCATCTGATTTTGGATAATTGTAGCCACGTATTATCGCAGCTGGAATGCCCTCATTTGCTTGTCCAATTACTAACTCGGCAGCTGACGCCAGTTCATCAGCAATCGCTGTTTGTTTCACTCTTAGAACATATCCGAACAAGTCTTTCTCTCCTCTTCGGTCTCTAATAGGCATTATGCCCGAGGCTCCAATTGCCACGTTTATCTAGCCTTGTCTTAATGGTCTCCCATGAGTATCAGAAATTATGACCGCCACATCACTGCCCGTTATTCTCTTTATTTCTTGCCTAATCTTTTCTGCAGACCTGTCTGGGTTATCGGGAAGTAAGGCTACTAATCTTTCACCTGGAACATTAGATTTGTCAACTCCAGAGTTGGCACAAACGAATCCATGTTTGCTTTCAGTGATTAGTATCCCATCAGCCATGCGACTAATGCCTTTTGATTCTCGAAGAACAACTTCAACTATTGCGGGGTCTTTTTCATACTGTTTGGCTATGTTTTTTGCAAATTCGGACGGCACAACATCATCGAGATTTATAATGTTCCCTTCCGCACGTGAAACGACAACATGTGTAATAATGACGATGTCTAGGTCTTTGATGGGGCTACCTTGTCTGCTTGCTGCGTCGCAAATAAGCTTGGCTATGTTATCTCCTGTCTTTATTATGGGCAATCCTTCAATTCCAATTATCTGGACAATATTCATTGAATTTCACCATTTCAACAACATTCATGCCTTTCTTGCGCTAAAATTGGTTTATACTCAAGTTTATATATTATCGTTTTTTTATGATACTGCAATGAGTTCCAATAAAATTAGCTTTGAAAAGTCCCTAGTTGCCAATGTTATTGCAACTGGCAAGTGTGTGGGTTGTGGCGCTTGCGTTGTTGTTTGTCCTTTCAATTGTTTAGAGTATGCTGAAGAAGCTCCTCGTTTGATAAGTGAATGCAAAATCTGCGGTATCTGTGCCCAAATTTGCCCTCGATACGAATGGTCGCAAACACACGTGGAAAACTTTGTATTTGGCAGAGAGAGGAAACCCGAAGAAGAATTTGGGATTTATCGTAGATTAGCCATAGCTCAGGTAAGAGATGATAAGATATTGAAAGTCTGCCAGGACGGGGGTGTTGCTACAGCATTATTGCTATTTGCTTTAGAAAATGGGCTTATTGACAGTGCCATCGTCGCTGGAATGAACAAAGAAAAACCGTTTCGCCCTTTCCCAAAATTAGCCACAACTTCTGAAGAGATTTTAGAATGCGCAGGAACAAAATATTTCTACTCGCCAAATCTTCTTGCCCTATTTGAAGTGGTTAAACAGAAAAAGGCTAATGTTGCTTTTGTAGGGACACCATGCCAAATCCGCGCTATAAGAAAAATGCAAACGGCTGGGCTAAAGAGGTATACTGCTCCTCTAAAGATTCTTATCGGGTTGATGTGTTCTGAATGCTTCACGTATGAAGGCCTTATGGAAAAATATATCCATGAAAAATTGGGCATCGAACTTGACAAAATAAAGAAAATGAATATTAAAGGAAAAATGTTGGTCACAACGGATTCTGGAGTTGCCACTATTCCTTTAACAGAAATAAAACAGTATGCCAGAAAAAGCTGCTGTTCTTGTGAAGACTTTAGCTCCGAACTGGCAGATATTTCAATAGGCGGATTAGGATTAAGCAGCTGGACATTTACCATAATCCGCACAGAAAAAGCCGACGAATTATTCTCAAACGCAGAAAAAACAGATTTTATCAAAACTAGAAATGCAAATGAAGAAACCTTCGCTTTAAGTTTGTTGCAAAAACTATCGAAAAAGAAAAGACAGACAACCGCTCAATAAAACAAGCAACGCTTATAAACAAACTGACATATTTATTTAGAAATTTATGAAGATAAACACTAAAACTTTAGCTGGAACCGCAATTCTCGCCGCGCTGGTTGTTGTTTTCGACTATACTATAAAATATTCAAATCTGAAAATACCGTTTCCATTGAACCCTGACCTGAAATTTGATCTCACAGGAATACCTATTGTCTTGTCACTCCTCCTTTTTGGCTTTATTCCAGGGATCTTCACATCAATCATCGCCTTTGTTGCCATACTTGCCCGCAGTGGAGTAATTCTAGGCTCATCAATGAAAGGACTCGCGGAGTTTTCAACCATATTAGGCATGGCTATTGGTCTTAAGCTGTTTAAGCGCTTTAGAATTGTAAGTTCCTCTATTCTTGGTGTTGTATCAAGGGTCTTGATAATGATATGTGTAAATTTTGCACTCATTTATGCCGGAATAATACCAATTTCTGCATCCTATGCGAATATCCCACTCATTTATGCCTTGTTGCTCGGATTTTTCAATGCTATCCAAGGGATGATAGGTATAGTTGGCGGTTATTTTATCTATGCAGCGATTAAAAGACGTGCTCCCTCCCTAATCAAAAAAGAAATTGATAGCGAAACAACTCCTGAATAGCGTTCGTCACATATATTCCCAATAATAATGTTCAAGTTTAAATATGTACTTTTCTAATAACGTATTAATAAGATAATATCAGTCTATATGTGAGTGAAATTATGGAACGCAAGATTATGTCTTTGGGACGTTCCTCTTTAGTGATTTCTCTTCCTAAAAGTTGGATGCAACTAAATGAATTAAAAAAAGGCGATGTTGTCTCTCTTGCAGTTCTGCGAGACCGTTCTTTAATTGTTTTTCCAAGTGCAGAGAAAAAGATTGAACCCAAGGAAATAACGCTTCATGTTGCTTCAAGTGAAGGAGAAACTCTAATCGTCCGAAGAATAATAGGCTGTTATTTGAATGGATATTCTGGCATAAGAATCATCTCAGACAGAATTTTCTCTGTTCCACAAAGAAAGGCTATCCGAAACATTGTTCGAATGCTTTACATGAGAATCATCGAATCTGACTCTAAAAGCATGTATATTCAAACTTTAATAGACGAGTCTAAAGCGTCAATCAAACCGGCAATACAAAGAATGTACATGATCTTCCATTCCATGTGTGTTGACGCATTAAGTTCTCTAAAAAACTTGGATGTAACGTTGGCAAAAGCGGTTTTCTCTTTAGACGATGACGTGGATCACTTTTCCTTTTTCATTTTGCGGTTGCTAAGGGATGCTGCCCAAGACACCGTTTTAGCAAATGAACTTGGTATTGATCCCTTAGATTGTATGGATCATCAAGTGCTTGTATATAGAGTGGAACATGCTGCTGACTACTCCGCTGATATAGCAAGGCACATAATAATGCTCAGTGAAACGCAACAGAAAATATCAGAAAACATACTCTCGCTTATGTTTGCTGCTGGAACTGAAGCGGTTGATTTATACGCCAAAGCAGTCAACGCTTTCTTTTCAAAGGACGTAGCTTTTGCCAACGAAATATTGGAACGACAGAAAAAAATTGAAAAACTGGATCAAGAGATAGCATCCAAGGCGTTTACGGGTAAACAGAAAAATGCCTTATTAGTGTGTGCAATTTGCTCTATACGTGACGATATAAAAAGAATTGCTGATTGCGCAGCAGACATTGCCGAGATAGCCATAAATCGTTCTTATAAGATGACTACTTAGAACCCTTCTTTGGCGGCGGATAACTCAAAGTCAACGCAAGTTTGGCAGCAGAGAGTTCTTTTTGAACAAGTTTCCTTGCAAGCTGAAGGGCTATGCTGTAATTATATATTTCTTTTCCGTTACTTCGTGCTTTCCATAGGATTTCCTTCTCCAGTTTATGCTTCAAATCACCTACTGTAAGCGCTCCAATTCCAAAAATTCCAGTTTCTATTTCTCTCATGTCGTCCTTGAGTTCTATTCCTTCCACCCCGAAAGGCGGAATAGCGTTTATGTCCACTAGCACTTTCATGCGTTTAACTTCTTTCAACAGCTCTTTTTCTATAATACGGACGCCTCTGGTGCCTGCGCATAAAACTACATCTGCTTTTTTAAGGATGTCGATTTTTTCGGTAGATGTAGGTGCGAAAACACCATGCACTTTTACTCCATGGTCTTTAGCCAAAAGTCTCGCCACATCTTCGGCATGTTCTTTTCCATCTACACGTTTTGGATTAAGGCTAGCGATTATTACGTTACAGCCAATTTTAGCTAAAAGAACAGCTGCTATCTGAGCAACTGCGCCTGTGCCTAGGACTGCGCATGTCTTATCTTTCAATTCGCCAAGTTTGTGTGAAGAGAGAGAATCTTCGATTTTTGCAACTGCCGCTGCCGCTGTCGTGTATGCACCACCCGGATCAATTATTATGCTAGTCTTAAAGGGTGGAAACATCGAATCTTTCACAGCTTCAAGAACCTCTTCAACTTTTTCGACATCTTTCCCTCCAATAAAAAAGCATGTGTGTTTAACGGTTTTTGGTCCTCTTGAAAACACAGCGTCTTGAATAATTCTTTTAGCGTCTTCCGGGGTCACGTTTTCGTAGGGAATAACAGCATTGTATCCAGTATCGTATGCCATGCAAATGTCAAAGGGACTGGCTTTTTGGTCCGTATCCAAATAAAACAGCAGATAAGGTGCATCTTCAGAAACTTTTCCAATAATCGGCTTTACTTGGATTTGCATTGATTGTAGTAAATTCTCTATTTCATTAGAGTGAGGGGTCTCAGAATGAGCCGAGATTATCTTTTTTGAAAGTTTTACAACTTCAACTTTGACATCTAACGTTTCTAATAGTTGCCTAATTCCCTGCACATGTTCTGGACTGCTAATATGCAAGCAGGTGATCTCTTCTTTTTTTGTGTTCAATTCTCGTGCCTGGTCTAAAATCTCCATAACAATCCAACTCTCTCTTATCGGAAAGCTGATCTCATGCTCTTGCTCTTCTAGTTCACGCTGTAAACTCTGTCCATAGGCAACTAGGTACTCTTTTTCTATAGAATTTTCGGCCTTCTGCTTGGACAAGTTATCTAATGCTTTAAGTACTTGGTCTCTTAACTCTCTCGTTTTAGCTAAACAGGTTTCAAGGTATGTCTTAGCGTTTGCGTTGATGTCAACTGGGAAAAATGACGTGTTGTTCTTCTGAAAGATTTGAGCTAGGATATTGTCTTCGTGAAATTCTTTTTGGGAGCGTAGTCCTAACTCTCCGGTTGCAAAGTCAGGATTAACTTTTGTAATAATATTTTCTAGAAATTTGTGGAAGCCTATTGAGGGTCTGTAAAGAGAATGAATCACGCGTTGATTGGAAGAGGATGGTTCAATTATCCAAAATGGTTCGTTGTATTCTTTTTCAATAATCAAAACATTCAATTTTTTATCTTTTAAGGGTGTAACTTCAAGCGCTTTCATTTTAATGACCTTTGAACATTAATAGATGGCGGAAAATATATACTTGGTCGAAATATCTTATATACAAATATGTAGCATATATACGACACGTCTGTGACTTTATTCTCCTTTTCCATAAAATTCTTCATCAAATGTTGGAGGAAGCATCAATTTAGTTTTGATTTTAGCTCTGCCATCCTTTGCATGAGGCTTCCTTACAAGAGTGTCATTGTATTTTTCGATTTCTCGGGCCTCTTCGGCTAATCTGGCGGCTGTTTGCGCGATTTCATGTGCACAGGCGACTAGCGGTATGTATTTGTCGCTTTCCTTTTCTATGAAGCATGCTTGAAGATTAATTTCAGCAATTTTCTCTGCCAATTCATAAGCAGCCATAGCTTTTGCTTTTGCATAAGGGTTTTTAAAATCAGAATTGTCTCGTATGCTATTCACGTCAATTATCATTTTAGGTAGAACGGGACTTAGTCCTGTCCTAAGTGCATAAGCTAGTTTGTCAATTTCTCTATGAACTATTCTGTAGACACCAGTAATTGCAAGAACTTTAATGATGTTTGAATTAAAAATTGCCATTTCTAAGGGATCTAAGAACTCTCTGCGTGCACCAATGAGTGGATCGCCTGTGATAATTATGTAGCCCAAACCTTGCTTTTCCAGTTCGGCTCTGATCCGTTTTCCTGGAGCATCCGAAATAACTACGCTTGGCACGCCGCTTGTTGAGAATTTTTCTCTAACTTTTGCTGGGCCTGCTATTGAAGGATTGGGCGAGATAAGCACTAAAAGGTCTGGGTCAAACTCGAAGATTTTTGGCAATGCTTCTTCGACATCTTCAGCGCTCATCTTTGAACCTGTTGTCACTGTTCGTGTTTTGATGTCTTGGCGGTCAGCTAACTCGTCTAAAAGCAGCTCAAATATAGGTGAAGACGCAATATTGCCACACTTGAACACTCCGATTTTCTTGATTTGTTCTTCTGACATTGTTATGCCCCTCTACTTGTAATACTGGTTTAGCGTTTAAAAATTGTCGTTAATTGTATGATTGTTTCCCGAACGCCTTAAATATTGTTCGCTCTTACCTATGTAACTGATATTATAAGAGGAGGAACATAAATTGGTAGAAGCGGTCGAGAAAGGACTGAAAAAAATTGGCATCACAGTTTCTAAACCTGTGCTAGCCATAATCTGCATAATCTTTGGTATAATAGTGATAGTTGCTCCAGCTCTTCTAAGTATAGTGGTCGGCATTTTTCTCATAATACAAGGCATTCTACTACTAACAGAGTACATGGAGCTTCAAAGACAGCAGCCTTCGCAATCTAGGCCAGCATGATCCTCTCTATGAAATTCTCTTTTTTTCTTGCTTTGTTTCTTTCCAGAACTCTAATCTCGAGAGGCTTAATATCAGAGGCACTCCTACAATAAATGAGACGATCACGACAATAAGATCTTCTATGTAAGAATCAACAGCTGCCGCAACAAAAGTTGCATAAAGCATGTCGTAATTTCCGAAGAACTCTGGGAATAGATTGTAAAGACCCGCTGGAACGAGTAGAAAAACTCGGACAAGCGAATCTGTAGCTATTGTTACAAAAGAAATCAGCACTAAAGCAATAGGCAAGCGTTTAACATCTACTGTAAATAAGCTTCTGCTAAATCTTGCAGCTGGATAAATTAGAACAAATGCGAATAGGACGTCTAAGATGGTCTAAAGGGGAAGAGCCCTTCCAAATGGGTGAATGAAATATGCTGAAAGCATTACTGCGTAAGTCGCCAACGCTGGTTTCCATTGGGCTTTGGCCAAAAATCCTGCAATCAACACACTAAGGGGCTCAGCGATTATGCCGAACATCCAGAAAGGATCTGTTGGGTTTGCGATTCTGCCGATTGTGCTACCTATAAGCGCAGCAAAAAATCCTATTTTTGGACCTAAGATTATTCCTTCGATAGATTCTAGGTAGATTCCCCAATTCCGCCACAGTCCAAACGAAATAAAATATAGAACCGCATGCAAAGCAGCAAATATGGCTGTTAGGCTTAATTGTAGACTCTTGCGTATCGAACCACAATTTCTAGTATAGAGATTTGCACAAAAAGTTTGCGAAGGCTTTACATGCCACCTATTATTAATGCGGCAAAAACTGCAATCGTGATAATGGCAACTGTTTCCGCAAGAGTTATTTTCCAATGCACCTTTGTTCTCTGAGAACGATAACGCACAAGAAAAATGCCTACTATAGCGCCAACTATGCTTATGGATAGAATTATGCCAAGGAGATCAGGCAAAGTTAAATAAGCAATTATAGGGATTATGCCCGCCAAATAAGTAGTTGTGCCAGCTATTAAAGCAGCATATAGGTTTGATCTCTCTATTTCTCTTCGTAACATTACGAACAACTGTTTAACGAGCTTCAATGACTTGTCTCTTTCAATCTTGTCTGGTATGTCGCTTAGGCTATGGTCCATTAAAGTCTTTAATGTTAGCAAATCTGCGATGTCTTCGGTTTTTCCACCTAGCAAGAAGCTGGAAAAGTTTGTTATAGCTACTGCAGTTAGGCTTAAAATGGCAGCAAAGATTGTCATTTTAAAATTTAGATTGGCTAAAAATGCGGATAAAATTGCAACGAGTCCCGTAATGGAGCCGTCTGTTAAACCTGCCACAATCTCTAAAATTGGCTCCCTTTTCAAGAGCAGGTTTCGCCATTCTTTTCCTAGTTGAAGACCTTTTTCTGTTAATTTAACTGTTTTCTGTTCGTCTATTAAGAGCCCTTCATCGCTCATTTCTTTTATAGCCTCGTCAACGTCAGTCATTTCCACGCAAACGTAATTGGCGCAGTGTTTGTCTATTTGACGTTTAAGTGTGTATTTATCCAGAGCGGTTTTGTCGCTGAGGCTTAAAAGCACCATTACTCTTATGATGTCTGGCAATTCTTGTACTTCAAAGGACAAATCGGCAAATCACCTTTGCGGAAGGAAGCGAAATATTACAACCCATGCTGAATTCGAGTTTTAATACCATAACTGTTTAATATAAAGCTTTACGATTAAGTTAAGTCTTTAAGAGGTAACTATTATGGTGATTGCTGAAACCCTAGAAAAACTTTCAAACGCTTGCGGTGTCACTGGTAGAGAAGAAGAAGTTAGAAGCTTAATGAAGAAGTTTTTGAAACCTCACGTAGACGAGGTCAAGGAAGACAAGCTTGGAAACGTTATCGGCATAAAAGAAGGAAAGAAAAACACACCTAAAGTTATGCTTGCAGCGCATATGGACGAAATAGGCTTATTAGTCAAAACAATTTCAAAAGAAGGCTTTCTACAGTTTACAAAAATAGGTGGAATAGACGACCGCATTCTACTAGCCCAAAAAGTCATTGTATATACAGAAAAAGGACCCTTACATGGAATAATAGGCTCAAAACCACCACACATCCAAAAAGAAGAAGAACGCAAGAAAGTACTCACTTATGACGAACTTTTCATAGATGTAGGCGCTGAAAACCAAGAACAAGCCAAACGGATGGGAGCAAAAATAGGCGACCCTGTGGGCTTTGACATCAAATTTGCAAGAATTGGAAAAGATATTGTAATTGGCAAGGCTTTGGATGACCGTGTTGGATGCGCTGTCATGATTGAGGCGATGAAGCAGTTAAAAGGTAAGGATTGCACCGTTTACGCTGTTGGAACTGTGCAGGAAGAGGTTGGCTTGAGAGGAGCAACAACTGCTGCTTTTGGAATATGCCCTGATGTTGGCATAGCGCTTGATGTCACTGTTGCTGGTGATGTACCTGGAGTAAGGGAAGTTGAGGCACCAATAAAACTGAAAAAAGGTCCTTCAATAGAGATTGCTGACGCAGGATTGATTACCCATCCAAAAGTTTTGCGTTTGCTTGTGGATGCTGCTGAAGAGAACAAGATTCCATATCAGCTTGAAACAGGCTTGCCTGGTTCAACAGACGCAGCGCGCATTTCGTTAACTAGAGAAGGGGTTCCATGTGGCGTCATATCTGTGCCCACACGTTATATTCACAGCCCAATATCCCTGCTCAGCCTAGAGGATGTGGACAATGCTGTAAAATTGACTGTTGCTGCCATCCAAAAAATTCCAAAATATTTCTAACAATTCTAAGATGTTGAAAAATGAAGCAGAAAAATGTGCTCAGCGAAAAAGCTGCAGAGCACTTTCGGGAAGGCTACAATTGCGCTCAAAGTGTATTATTAACAATGTTTGAACATTGGAGCAGTTATGAAAATAATTTAATTCCAAATATTGCTACGGGGTTTGGCGGGGGGATAGGACGCTGTGGCTCTATTTGTGGTGCTTTAGCTGGCGGTGTAATGACTATAGGGATTAAATATGGAACAGATGAACCTTCTCTAGAAAAAAGGCTAAAAGCGTATGAACTTGCGCAAAAACTCTACAAACAATTCGAGAAACATCATGGAAGCGTTTTTTGTCGGGAGCTTATTGGATATGACCTTTCAAATCCAAAACAATTGGAAGAAGCCAAAAAAGCTAACGTGTTTGAGGAGAGATGTTCCCAATTTATAAGAAAAACTGTCGAGATTCTCGTAGAACTAAGCGAGCAATAATCAATCTCTCAGCTAGAGTAACAGAACGATTTTAAAATTAGAAAGGCTCTATTATTCTCTATGGCTAGGAAGAAGCGCTTCGAATTTCTGGAGCATACAGCGGACGCGTATATAGCTGCTTATGGACGAGATTTAGCTGAGGCTTTTGAAAATGCTGCGTTCGCCATGTTTGATGTTATGACAGATATAGCGAAGATTACGCCCGAAGTTAAGGATAGCGTTGAAGTTGCCGCAGAAGATGAGCATGCGCTTCTTTACATTTGGCTTGAAACGTTGCTTATAAAATTCGATATTTATGGCATGCTTTATTCTAAATTTAAAATTCTTCAGCTGAAGAAAACTGCGAAAGGGTTTATGCTTAGGGCAGAGATTTGGGGCGAGAAATTCAATCCTAAGAAACACATGCAAAAGGTTGGCGTGAAGGCTATCACTTATCACGTGATGGAAATTATCAAAGAAGCAGGCAAAGTAACGCTGAAATTCATTCTCGACATCTAAACGAGCTTTAATTTTTTTAATCCTTTCAGAATCTCTTCCACTGCTACTTCAGGCGGTGTTTCTAACGCCTTAGTTTTGAACTCGATAAACGGAACTCCTTTTTCCTTGTAATACCGTATAAGTGGACTTGTTTGCTGTTCATAAACTTGTATACGCTTCTTTATGACTTCTGGTGTGTCATCAAGTCGCTGATATAACGGTCCTCCACATTTGTCACATATACCCTCCACTTTCGATTTCAAATAGCGAATATTGTAGACTTCGCCGCAGTTTTTACATATTCTCCTTGTGGATAAGCGCTCAATAATTATCCAGTCAGGCACTATTAACTGGATAATGGCATCAATTTTCGTAATTTTTTCTAGAGCTTTTGCTTGGTCGATTGTGCGTGGATAACCGTCGAAGATGAAGCCTTTCTGGGTTTTTGCTATGTGTTGTTTCAAAACCCGTATGGTCAAACTGTCTGGGACAAGCAATCCTTTTTCAACGTATTCTTTAACTTCTCTTCCCAAGTCGGTATCTTCTTTTATGATTTCACGAAAAATGTCGCCCATAGCAACTACATTAACATTCAGTTTTTCTTGTAACCGCGAAGCATATGTGCCCTTACCAGAACCAGGTGCACCGAAAATTATAGCATTAACCATGTTATTCGCCTTCATTGTTCGCATCACGTATTATTTCCGTAGATGGTAATTGATTGATAATTAAACGTTACTATGAGGCTTGTTGAAGCTGTTAAGCGAAAGTGCTACTTGTTTGGTATTTATTAGCGAATTAAAAACGTTACCTCTTTTACCAAAGTTTCTGGAATAAGGGATCTTCCCTTGCGTCTGTTCATCCTAACAAATCCAAATTTTCTTAAGACTTGTAAATCCTGATAAACGTTTTTAACGTTTCGCCTGATTTTTGTAGCTAAATCATTTATTGAGTCTACTCTCAAAGCAGCAAGCTGATACAACAATTCAATCCTTTTAGGCGCCAACAAAGCCACTTGCTCAGGCTTTAAGTCTTTAATTTCCTCAACAGTATAGTCTAATTGCCCCTCTTCAATGTAGCCCTTATAGCTATTTACAAGCTCAACCCATTCAAAATAAACTGTTGTCAGCTTGGCATCCGGCTTATGCTTAAGGAAATGTTCTTCAAACTTTTCAAAACTCATGCCAAATTCTTTTTCAAACCTCTTGATTCTAGCGTCTATTTCTTCTAATGTTAGATTTCGAATAATTTTGATAAGCATTTTCTTCTCACAATTCTAACTTAAAGCCTTCATGCGCTTAAAATCTTCACGATGAAAACGTTTAAAGCAGTTAATAACGCCTTTTTAAATTCTATACACGAAATGATGGCAAGGTGTGAAAGTGCACATAACAAAGCTCGCGGAGCATCTTTATCTGGTCGACCTTGAAACTGCTGGAATAAAAAATTTTATTGCTAGCTACATACTGAAAGGAAAACAAGTAGCAATAGTTGAAACAGGCCCAACGTCATCAGTGTCGAATTTGCTCTCTGCCCTAAAAGAGCTTAACATAAAACTAGAAAATGTAGCTTACTTGGCTGTTTCCCATATACATTTAGACCACGGAGGAGGCACTGGAAAACTAATAAAACACTTGCCCAAAGCCAAAGTCATCGTCCACCCGCGCGGAGCACCTCATCTAGTAAATCCTGAAAAACTGTGGCAACAATCCCAGCTAGTTTTGGGAAAAATAACCAAAATATATGGTTCTCCAAAGCCTGTCCCCACAGAAAGAATCATTGCAGCGGCAGACGGCATGACATTTGACGTTGGACATGGCGTTAAGCTAAAAGTCATAGAAACACTCGGTCATGCTTCACATCATCTAAGCTATCATGAGCCACTAACTGAAGGAGTTTTTCCTGGCGATGCTGCGGGCATTTTTCTGAATGAAATTGATGTTATTGTGCCCACAACACCCGCGCCCTTTCGTTTAGACATCGCACTGACTTCCTTAGATAAGCTCCTCAATCTAAAACCGAAGTTTTTGTATTATAGCCACTTCGGCAAAGCCGACAACGCTGTGAAAAAACTCCAAACCTATGCGCATCAGCTTAAACTTTGGGCGAAAACTGTCAAACAAGGATTAACAAACAAAGAAGGCTTAGAAGCGATAAGAGAGAAAATAATAAAGAACGATGTAGCAGTTCAAAAAGCTTTGCAATACATTAAGATGCATCCAATTCTGAGTGAAACGACATTAAACGAAAGCGTGCAAGGTTTCATCGATTTTGTTGCCAATTTTCCACTTCCTGAATAGTTTTGTTTTGGTGTAAACGCCAAAATCGTTTATATGTAGCAAGCTCCCGATTTGTAATAGGTGAAAAAATGGAAGAAGGAGAAGGCGGCGCTCCAACAGAAAAAGTTCCACTCGAAAAAATCGACAATTATACTTGGCGCATTCCGAAGTATAAGCCGGGCATGCGCGTTAACGGCATAGTCTTTGCTAATCGAGAATTATTGGATAAAATGCAAACAGATAGAACACTTCAACAATGCGTAAACGTTGCACATTTACCTGGAATTTACAAACATGCAATAACATTGCCCGATGGTCACGAAGGATACGGTTTCCCTATAGGCGGCGTAGCCGCAACCGACTACACCGAAGGTGTAATCAGCCCTGGAGGAGTAGGTTATGACATAAACTGTGGTGTTCGCTTATTAACGACAAACCTTTCAGAACGAGACATACAACCAAAACTTGCAGAACTTACAGGAGTCATTTTTGACAATGTCCCAAGCGGACTTGGAAGCCGCCGTAAAGATTTCAAAGTAACAATCCACGACTTGGATGGACTTGTTATGGAAGGTGTCCAATGGGTTATTGATAAAGGATTAGGTTGGTCAGAAGATGCAGAACACTGCGAAGAACGAGGATGCATGAAAAATGCTGATCCTGACAAGGTTTCCACCACAGCAAAAAATAGAGGATTAACTCAAATCGGGACATTAGGCTCAGGAAACCATTTCCTCGAAATCCAAAAAGTGGACAAAATCTACGATTCAAAGATCGCAAAAATCTTCGGGATTGAGCATGAAGGCCAAGTAACAACAATGATTCATTGCGGCTCTCGAGGCTTCGGTCACCAAGTTTGCTCTGATTATTTACGTGTTATGGAGAGGGCTGTACACAAATATAACATTGCGTTACCTGACCGTGAACTTGCATGTGCGCCTGGAAATAGTAAAGAAGCTGAAGAATATTATCAGGCAATGGCGTGCGCTGTTAACTATGCCTTTGCAAATCGCCAAGTAATAATGCATTGGGTTCGTCAAAGTTTTCAACAAGCTTTTAAGACAGATCCAGAACGTTTCGGGCTAAAACTTGTTTATGATGTAGCCCATAACATTGCAAAGATAGAAAACCACAGAGTTAATGGCGAACAAAAGAAGGTTTGGGTTCACAGGAAAGGCGCAACGCGAGCTTTTCCACCTAATCATCCCGAAATACCGCACGATTATAGCGCGGCGGGACAGCCTGTGCTCATACCTGGAAGTATGGGAACAAGCTCTTGGCTTTTGGTAGGCACAGAAAAAGCCATGCAACTAAGTTTTGGTTCGACAGCCCATGGCGCAGGAAGAATGCTAAGCAGAAGCGCAGCTAAAAGAAGATTCTGGGGTGGAGATGTGAAAAAGGCTTTAGAACAGCGGGGAATCGTCGTCCGTTCTGCAAGCTCAGTAGTGTTAGCAGAGGAAGCTGATCCAGCTTACAAAAGTGTTGATATGGTTGCAGACGTAAGCGACAAAGTGGGAATAGCCACAAAAATTGTAAGATTTGTTCCTTTAGCTGTAGTGAAGGGATAAAGCGTTCTCAATTTTTCTTCTTTAGCGGTTTCAACTTTTGGTTTTGCAAATTTGTTTTTGTTTTCTTTTCAATTTTCAACTTCTGCTCTTCTAGCAAATGTGCTTTCTGTATTTCCTTCATGTACCATGATCTGTCTCTGGCATAGTGAATTGCTAGGGCTATTCCTAAACAGAGCAAAGCCAAACCTATAGATGTTAATGCGAGGCCCAAAAGGCTGTATGGATGCGAGGTCAAGTGATATGGAATTATTAGGAACCATTCCGGGCTTTCCACTTTTATCACAGTTTCGAGTAAGCCTCCCACAAAAAATATCGAGCCTATTATGACTATTAGGTATCCAATTGTCTCGTTATGTCTTGATTCCTCAGCCTTTTCGTGCAGATACTCACTGAAAAGCATTGAATTCACACTTGAAACATGGAAAGGCTTTCTATAAGCTTTATCACGATTTCCGAATACTATTCTGCGAAACTCGTCCACTTGAAATTAAGATATGTTCTTGGTCTTCTTCTATTGGCTTTTCTCGTATGTCTTCCTTTGAGGCAGTCTAGGCATAGATAAAGAAGCACATCTTCGCGTAGCAGTGATACTTATCCATTCGTGGTTTTACGAGGAACACTCTGCAATGTTGACATTCTACTTGGATGATATCATCCGAAATGAATCTTATTTGTGTAGCACCACATAATGGACATGTTAGGCTTCTGTTTCTGATTCGTTCAACCTATCATTAATTTAACCTAGTATCATTGTGCTTTAATCTGTTTTGGATGGTATGCGTTTATATCGCAAGTGTTTGCTATAATTATTCAGAGTTGTCTCGTCAATTATACGTGATTGTAGATGCCGTTGAAAGACGAATGTTGTCTGTGCAAAAGAGTGCTTCCATATAGTTATCTTAGACGATGCCAACGATGTGGACATTTGTATTGTAGAGACTGTATGGTTTCTGACGTAACGACAAGTGACTTCAAGCGAATGTTTTGCCTCCATTGTGCAAGAAAAATTGTCTCGCCCCAACCGTTTTCCAAGTATGGCGCCCTTACGCGGCATCTGAAATTTAGGTCAGCATTCACAAATACTGTCAAACTTTCTTTTGCAGAGATAGATGGAATAATAAGCGATAATTTGCCAATGAGTGCCTACAAAACTGAAAGTTGGTGGAGCAACATGCCAACCAATGCGCATGCTAAGGCTTGGCTTGACGCTGGATGGAACGTGCACGAAATAAACTTGAAAGAAGGCTATGTGGTTTTCAAAAAAATAAATAACTTGAAAACTAAACGTTATAGAAGGAAAGTTTCCCGCGGCGAGATTAAGCCGTTTACTCCAGTTCGTGTCCGCATCCCAAAAAGCAACAAACCGTCTAAGACGAGAGTTTCAAAGCTTTATGCACGGCTTAAAAATTTGGAACGGCAGAGGGCTTCTTTGCCCACTTATCCTGGAAGCTTCAAGCCGAAACCAAAACACGAAAAGATACTATTCAAGCCAGAAAAGAAACCACAATAAATCGGGGAAAGAAATTTTATCTATTCGCCTTAACTATTGTAGTGCACTAGAGCGGTCGTCGTCTAGGCTGGTTTAGGACACAAGCCTTCCAAGCTTGCGATCCCGGGTTCAAATCCCGGCGACCGCACTAAAATCAAGCTTATAGATTTATTAAGCAATGGAATTTCTTTTTTTAACGAAACAGGGCTATCTTTGCTTAGTTGTTGAGTTTGTATGCGCACGTTTTGAAAAGTAAACGGTTGTTACTATGATTGTAGCGGCGATGGCGGTGAAAATGTAAGCCATGTTTCGGTTATTTTGTGCTTGAACAGAATAGGCATTCAAATATGCTTGGTAAGAACTGTTCAGCAGATTAAAACTGTTCAGTAGAGCATTGTAACTTATATTAAGGTAGTAATATGACTGGTTCAAGTAGATGAGCGCCTGATTAGATAGTTCTAGCGCATCAAAGTCTAGTCGAAGTTTATTGTAATCGTTTAGGAGGGTGTAATACGTCTTGTTTAGATTAGAAAAGTTGTCCTGCAATTTTGCATAGTTTTCCAAAATAGTGCCATAGGATTGGTTTAGGTCATAGAAGCTCGTTTGTAAAATGGTGTAGTTACTTAAAAGCTGGTAGTATGTTGCGTTCAACTCGTGTAGATTTTCTTGCAAAATGAGATAAAGGTGCAATGTTTTGGAAGAGATAATTGTAATAGTGCCATTTTTATGAGCATAGACTAAATAGGAAATAACATACGTTGATGTTGCGTTGATCACTGTAGGAATGACCTCTTCACCGTCAACTAGCACAATGTACGGATAGTCCATGAAATCGGCGGCTATTTTGACTCTGCAGAAACCATATGTAGCATTTTCACCAGTAGCTTTAAAACTTAATATAGCATTTCCGGTTTCCGTGCCAATTCTAAATCCAAAATCAGAAATTGTTGAATTGCTTATAATAGCAACATTGTATAGCCTGTGGTCCAAAGCTATTTGCCATTCAAAGAAAACTCCCATCAAAGGATAATCGTCTACATTAACTGAGTCAATGATTTTAGGAGAGTCCCCTATACCATCACGATTCAAGTCAACTCCTGTATAATTACTCCAATGGTTTCCCTCAGCTTTAAAACTCCAAAAGTTTAAGGGGCCAGTATCAGGTGGGCCCACATCTAAGTCATTCATTATGAAGTTGTTATGGTAAAAGGTATTATTTCCAGAACCAAGCCCAAAAAAGACACCGTTCTGATTATACATGACGGTGTTGCTTGAAACGTTATTGCGTAAGGAGGAGAGAAGTCGCATTCCCGCTGGTCTGTTGAAAGCTACGGTGTTGTTCAAGATCATGTTGTTATTAGAAATTGAAAGAAAAATTCCTTCTTCTCTATTCGAGTTAATCACGTTACTTGAAAGTAAGTTACCATATGAACCCGAGAGTGTAACTCCATGGGTGTTGTTGGCTATCAAGTTATGTGAAATAAGGTTATTGTAGGCGGAATTAACAAAAATACCATGCGTATTGTTAATGATTACATTATTGAGTATACTATTGTTATCCGTGTTAATTACGATAAATATGCCGCTATCTGAAGCCGCTGTTATACCGCTGTTTTTTATGGTGAAATTTTCAAGTTTTACACCACTAACATCTATGGTGACTACATTACCCGTTCTATTGCCATCAATAATTGTTGAATAAGCGTTTTCCCCAATAAGTGAGACGCTCTTGTTGACTCTAATGTTTTCAGTATATACTCCAGCGTGCACTATAATGGTGTCTCCTGAACTTGCGTTGTTTATAGCATTTTGAATTGCCGAAGGTCCAGGATACACGTGGATTTCTACCTGATTTCCTCGTACAGAAAGCCTGTCGCCTATAAGAGTCAATGTTGACAACAGACAAAGTATTGCAAAAAAAGCCAAAATGCTTCTCCTCAATTCTACCACGATTTCTTCTTAGGTTACAAAATTATTAAACATTATGGAACCGCATAAATCACCTTTGGGCAAATATTTTTCCCAACAAAAAGGAACATATAAAAGCGATGAAAAAGGCTGAAACGAAAATGATTGGATCAATAATTGGCTGTAAAAGAGACCATGCACTTGCCGCAAAAGACAAAATTGTAGCTAATGTTAAAAGAAGAATTTTAGTAACATAAAAAACAGATAACTTGCCAATAATTACATCTTTTTTGTTTAACATAGATTTTAGCTTCTCTTGCACCTCTTTTATTTCCAAGTCTGTCGCAAAGATTACAAGGTTCTTATCAATATCTTGGAACTTGAAACTGGGAAGAGCGTACCTCTGCAGATCCCAAGGATTCTTCTTTGGCAGTATCCTAACAATATCGCTCTTCTCCATTTTTTTAAGAATTGTTTGGATTTTTCGTAAAAATTGAATGTCATTAGCTTTTTCTTCTCCATACAATTTCTCTATTATCGTCTTTACATTTGGGAAAATCATTTGCAGTTGAAAAAAGGCAATTGTTTTAGCAAGGTCATATTGATATTCGCCTTCTCTCAAACGTATGTTGCTGTTTCTATAGTCAGCGCTCAGCGCCTCTCGCATGAACATTATTTCTTCTGGCTTCATTTTACGCTGCTGCAATTCTTATTCTTCCTTTCAATAGTTTCAATTGAAACAACGTAAAAACGTTTTCGCTTTTTTCTCCATACTTTCAATTAATTCTACGGAAAAAAGCCCTAATATTTTCAATATAGGCTATTATTGTTAGGAAGGGATCTTATGGGGGAACTGCATCTGTCTTACGTGCCTTTCCGGGAAAAATATAGTACTACTAATTTTCCTTTTCTGCATAAGAAGTATAGAAGCCACATCGAGATTATGGCTTTAATCCTAGAGTCTGTTAAGGGGAATGGTGTTGGACAGGCCTCCATTATGAGGCGTGTAGGCTTGAATCATTTACAGTTTAAAAAGTTCTTGAAGTCTCTTGGAGATATGGGCTTTGTTGAGATGAATTCTGGAAACGATTTTATTTCTTACAAAGCTACTGATAAGGGGCTCGACTTTTTGAGGCAGTATTATGTCTTGTTAAGTATGCTGTCGAGTGCCTGTGAGAGAACCCGACTAGCAAGAGTTATGTATTGAGGTTTAAACGCCTAAAAAATCTGGTAAAGCTCCAATATTCTTAAAAAATTAAGTTTGTTTAGTTATTTATGATTTGGTTTTGCAATGTATATTCTTGCATAATAAGATTTACGTATACGTTCAGTAGTTTGACATATTTGAACTTCAATGTCTTTCCGGGATTATCTTCATGAGAAAGCTGAAGAGTCAAGGCATAATGAAACTGTAGCTTACATGATGTTTCTAGCCGGCACCATGCTTTTCGTGGGTGGTATTCTTATCACCCTAGCCATAACCACTGAACCTAGTTGGTTTCTATTTATCCCATACTACACAGAAGCGCATGCTGGAGCTGTCTTAGCCTTATCGCTGACAATCAGCGGTTTCTTCCTGTTAATATTTGGAATAATTGCCGGGTTACACTTTTCCCGCGACAGAGGATGGTACATGCAAGAATTGCATAAGGCAAACTCGGTCGAAGATACACTATTGCGAAATAAGTCAACAGCAAAAAACACGCGCCAAAAAAAGAACAAAAACGTTTAGCTTCCATAATTATTATGTTGTAATCTAAGGGATCAATTTTTTTGCAAAACGTCCAAGAATAATTTAAATATTCATTTTTCTGTTTGATGAGAAAAGAAAGGAGAAATATTGTTTGAAACTGTACGCCTTTTCAGTTTTCATAGTTGTATGTGTTATTCCAGTCCCCGTTACTGCATATTCTCTTGGCGAATGGAATGCCTGCTGGAGTCACGCGTTGCTTGTAATAGTTTTCGGTGTTTTAGTGGTTTTATTGAAAACTCGTTATTACTGGGAGGAAGACTGCTTATTGTGTATTCTGTGTGGCAATACAAGGCAATGGCAACTGTTTGGACAATAACAACCAACACATACTTTCAATGGAGCCTGATAGCTACAGCGATTCTTGTACTAGTGTACATTGCAGTAGGCGGATACACAGACACACAATGGGTCTCATGCTTTCAAGGCATTCTTTTGACAATTATTGGTTGGGTGCTGGGCATAGTTGCGATTATTTGGGCTGGTGGCACTGCTAACATTGCAGAAGCTCTCAGAACAGAAACATTCACTAAACCAGGTAGTGAAAACACAACGATACCTCTGAATGGGTATACTTTGCCTGTTGCCGCCGCCTGGAGGCTTGGGTTTTGCGGATGTAGACTGGATTGGTGTTACAGCTGCAATGTTCATGTTTCTTTTTATGGCAACTGGTTTTCCACATAACATAGCACGTTTCTTAGGCACCCGCAAAATCACTAAACGTGAGTATTGGATGATGCTGTTAATCCTCGTCGTAGGTGATTTGACTCCACTTTGGATTGGCGTTGTTGGTTTTGCAGCCAGAGCAGTTTGGAGAGATGGATTGATGGGTGCGAATTACGATTTGGGAGGCAAAATATTTTGGGATTCTGCAGCGACTTTTGTAAGCATAAGTGCTGGTAGCATTCCGCTTGCCTCTTTATTTGCTGCTGGTGTTTTTGCTGCGTCTATTGCTACTTTAGCTGGAATGGTTATGATTATGGCCACAAACATCACAAGAGACCTTATTCACAATATGCGTCCAACAATATCTCAGCAGAGATTATTATGGCTCACAAGATTAATGCTAGTTCCTTTTGTCGCTATACTTTATGGTGGGCTTTAACGTCAACTCCACCCATTCTTTCAGAGTTCATGGCTGGTTCAACGGTGGCTCAAGTTGGCATATTCTTTTTTGTTGTCGGTGTTTCTATGTATTGGAAGAGAGCTACAAAGTGGACGGCTATTGCCACGATAATCTATGGTTTAGCCCTTACGCTTTTGCATCCTAATGCCTATGGAAAAATTATTGGTTTATATCATTGGGGTTATTGGGCTTTGTTGCTAATGTTTGGTTCAGCCTTTATCTATTTCTTCGTAAGCTTAGCCAATAAGCCTCTTTCAGAAGAAAAACTTGAAAGGTTGTTTCTAAAACATAAATGAGTTAGAATCCCAGTTTTTCTAACGTTTGCTCCAGTTCTTTGGCAAAAGAAGTTTTTAAAAGGCTGACTGTGTTTCCTATTGATTTCTCAATTTTGGCATCAAAAGAGATTCCCCCCAAAACCGCGACTCTTAGGCTTTTGACTTGCTGTTGAATAAATTCTGACTTGTTCATTTTCATGTTTTCAACAACGCCTATAATACGGACATTCAATTCCTTCAGTAAAGTTACTAGTTTTCTAACAGTCTCAAAAGCCAGCTGCGAAGGTGTTGTTACTACGAGGAATCCTATGTTCTTTATTAAGCGTATTATATCTAACGTTGCATCTCCTATTCCAGGCGGCATGTCTATGATCAGAAAGTCAAGCTTCCCCCACTTCGTTATTGAAAGAAGCTCTATAAGAGCGTTTGAGACATCTTCTCCTCTCAGCGGTAACGCATAATTGCTAGTGTAATAAACTATGGACATGTATTCCAAACCATGAACTTTCGGAGGAATAATGCCCTTCTCCTCTCTAGGCTGAACTCCCTCAATGCCTAAAATAATGTGCGTAGATGGACTTGTGAAATCCAAATCAAACAAGCCAATGTTGTAGCCTTTCTTAACTAATGCCAGTGCAAGTATAGAAGCGGTTAAACTTTTGCCCACGCCACCCTTGCCGCTTGAAACCGCAATGATATTGCGTATTTCCTTAAGTCTTTCATTTACGACGCTGATTCGCGGGTCGCCCATGCTATCTTACTCCTTTTATGCTCTCTAACCAAACGCCCCGTCCTCGCAATACCTCAAAGTCTGGGCTACCGCATTTTGGACATTTAATATATGTGTGAGCAATTTCTGGGATAAAATGTATGGCTTCCGCTGAGTTCTTATCTAACTCTTCTTTGCTGAAAATCCATTGATGACCGCAAACTCTGCACCTTAATTCTGCCTTGTCGATTTTAATGTTGATTTTCGTGTTTTTGAATTTGTCTGGTTTAAGCTGTGAAAGTGCAAATTCGAGTATGTCAAGCTCTATCTGCTGAAGCTCGCCAACTTTTATTTTCAGTACTGTAACTTCTTTTAATCCTTCTTTTTCAGCAATTTCAGAAGCTGCAGTGATTACTGCTTCGGCTAAAGCCCATTCATGCATAGAAAAGCCTACGGCAAAGAATCATTTAAGAATATTGCAGAAGAAATGTTATAAATCAAAGAAGCGAATCATGGTTTATGCCAGACAAAATCCATTGTGCTCACATTCTTGTCAGAACGGAGCAAGAAGCAAAGGCGATACTGAACCGCTTAAACAAAGGCGAAAAATTTGCAAATATAGCCAAAGAAGTCTCTTTATGCCCATCTGGAAAACGAGGTGGAGATCTTGGTACATTTGACAGAGGAAAGATGGTGAAAGAATTCGAAACAGCCTCCTTTTCGCTTAAGAAAGGTGAGGTCTCACTAATAGTGAAAACAAAGTTTGGTTATCACATAATAAAACGTCTAGAATAAACAATGTCCACTATCTGCCTGCGGCTTCGGCTTGTTTAAGCGCTTTTTCTACTTCTTCGCGGATAATATAACCTCCAATGTGGAGTATTGGCTCTTTCGTTTCTGGGTCCACGTTCATTGTTGCTGTGCATGGGTAGCTATGATGAGCTTTAGCTATAGCATCGTACAGAACTTCCTTTTTTGTTTCAACTCCAACAAGTTTTCTTGCTACATACCATGTGGAACCGCATGGAGCACTCCGCCTAACAATTGTGGAATCTATAAGTTCCCGTTTACACCTATTTACTGTTGAAATCTCTAACAAAGGTCTTCCAACCTTAAACTCTCCCACAAACCTAGAAATCAGCGGTTTATCTTTTGCAGGTTCTAGCGAACAAAAAGGCTTTGGAAAAGCATTCTCCAAACCATGTTTTTGGCAATTCTCTTCCACCTGTTTTCTTAAGCCGGAAGGAACCTCGTTAAAGTCTTCTATAGGCGCAATTATCCCCTTTATTCCGAATTTCCGCATGTGATTTGGCAACTCTAATAGCAAATCTTTGTGTAAGCCAGAAGTTATGCATAAGTCGGCTTTCGGCATCTTTATTGGCATGTATTTTTCCGGGTTATCAATGAAGGCTGGAAGTTTTGATGGTTCCTGCAATTGTATTGCGGCTCTAATGTTGCATACAAAGCTGTAGACATTGTATTTGCATGAATCGCAGTATAAACCACAAGACTTGCAGAAACTCGGGTCATTTATTAAATTCCTTATCACACGTTCTGCAAATTCTCCACTATAAACGAAGACTAATGATAATGTTTCTTTGCTCATCATATCCACGTCCAATATGCACTATGTTCTTTGAATGTTTCAGATAGTGGCAAGCAAAATGTGTTCAAGGAAAAGGTCTTCTGGAAGCAATCCAACAAATTCTATCTTTTCGTTTATGATAGTTTTTGGAACACCCATGACATTGTATTTGAGACCTATGTGGGGAAACTCGCCTGCATCAATAACATCAGCCTTCACAAAATCGCTTTCAATAGCAAATTTGTGGGCAATGCTTGCAACTCTGGGACAATATGGACAAGTTAAAGTAACGAAAACTTGAATGTGAACAGGTGTCTTAATCTCCTTGAGCCTCTGTTTAACCTCTTCTGGAATGTCTGTTCTTCCTCTCGAAACGTTTATTATGCTTTCAATAAGGGTTTGAAGCTCATAACCAAACGGCAAACCATAATATCTGACGCCATAGTCTTTCTCGCCTAGAATTATTATTGCTGGAACCTTATCAACACCATATTCTTTAGCCTTCTCTGCATCTGCAAGAAAGTCGTAAACCTCAGCATTAATTTTGTCGCTTAAAGTTGCCATCTCAGTGATTAATTCTCTTGTTTGTGAACAGAATTGACATTCGATTTCTTGGCTGAACATGACGAGTTTTACTGGCTTTTCCAGTTTATCATTAAGTTCCATTTTTAAATGCTCTTTATGTTCCTCTGGTATTAAACTCACTTATGTCACGCTCGCTGGTCAATCCTCTTTGGCTTTTATAGAATAATTGCTGAAAAAATCCTTCTTATACCTTCCTAAAAATGAATAAATAAGTAGCCTACAAAATTAGAGAGGTGAAATAGAAAATGACGGAAAAACTTTACGCGAATGCAAAAATAGTAAAAGACTTGAGGATAGCAGTCGATGACGGTAGAGCACACAGCGTATGCTTGGATCTGCCGCCCGAACTTGGAACTGACATGGGACCCACAGCCCTAGAACTAGGTGTAATGAGCTATGCAGGCTGCTTGGCAACCATCTTCATTCTAACAGCAAAGAAAATGCGAATTCAATTGAAGGATCTAGAGGTTAAAATGGAGGCGGTTAAATCAGAAGAAGAAGGCACAATAACAGAAGCCAGCTTCGATGTTCTAGTTAAAGCAGATGCTCCTAGAGACAGAATCCAAAGAATACTTGAACTAACTTTAAAAAATTGTCCAGTTGGAAAGCTTTTCGAAAAAGCTGGAGTCAAAGCAAGTTATAGCGTAAGAATAGAACAGTAACTAATCTACTATCAATCAGCACAACTTCATGGATCCTACTCTTTAATCAATGAATTAGTTCTTAATACATTTATAACTTGTTGCTCTGGCTTCGCAACCGTTGTTTTTATAGGATTCCTTCAATATCGCCAATGGACTATAGAGAAATAGCAAATAAATCCGAGAACTATTTTCTACTTTGGCAATTAGCTGGGGAATGGGCAGTTCTTTGTCGGGCACCCACCAGCATATTCTGATTCAGCCGCCACAAAACTAGTTTCTTTAGTCTTTATCTCTCCTATGTACAGAACTTGTTCTGGCTTGCTACCATACCTGAAAACTGTAACACCTTTACATTTCAGTTTCCAAGCAAGCTCGTAAATTTTTCTAACATCCTCAACAGTAGCTTCAGTGGGCAAATTAACCGTTTTAGACACGGCATTATCTGTGTATTTTTGGAATACTGCTTGCATTTTCACATGCCATTCAGGTGCAATGTCAAGAGCCGTAACAAAAAGCCTCTTAGTATTGTCTGGTATTCCCTCAATCTTCTGAACCGAACCTGTTTTAGCTATTTCTTCAAGAAGCTTTGCACTGTAGAAACCATGTTCTTTAGCTATATCTTCAAATAGCGGGTTTGTTTCAAAAAGCCTCTTTCCGCTTAACACGTTCCTAATAAATGAAACGGCAAAAATTGGCTCGATTCCAGATGAGCAACCAGCTATTATGCTTATGGTTCCTGTGGGCGCTATGGTTGTCACTGTGGCATTTCTGAAAGCCTTATATTTGTTTTTCCAAATGCTCTTTTCAAAGTTTGGAAAAGATCCTCTCTCTTCAGCAATTTCAACAGATTTTTTATGTGATTCTTCTTCGACAAATTTCATCAGTTTTTCGCCTAGCTGCAAGGCTTCTTCAGAGTCGTATTGGATTCCAAGTTTTATGAGCATGTCTGCGAATCCCATAACGCCTAAACCGATTTTTCTGTTGGCTTTTGTTATGGCTTCGATTTCCTTTAAAGTGTACTTATTTGCGTCTACGATATTGTCTAGAAAGTGGACAGCGTTTCTGACTGTTTCTCTAAGCTTCTCCCAGTTTATTTTTCCGTTTTCCACCATTCTTGAAAGGTTTATTGAACCCAGATTACAAGATTCGTAAGGAAGTAGTGGCTGTTCACCACAAGGGTTGGTTGACTCTATTCTTCCAACTTCTGGAGTGGGGTTATGCCTATTTACTTCATCAATGAAAACTACTCCTGGGTCTCCGCTTTCCCATGCAGATTTTGCCATCAAATTCCAAATGTTTTTGGCTTTAAGCTTTCTAACCGCCTCCTTGCTTCTGGGGTTTATCAGCCAATATTCGCCGTCCTCCTCGAGAGTTTTCATAAATTCATCAGTGACAGCGACTGAGATGTTGAAATTTGACAGAAATCCAGGCTTTTGCTTAGAAGTTATGAATTCAAGAATGTCTGGATGGTCAACTCTCAAAATTCCCATCATGGCACCTCTACGTTTTCCACCAGCCTTTATAACTTCCGTGGATACGTCAAAAATCCGCATAAAACTCACCGGGCCCGACGCCACTCCTTTCGTCGACCCAACGATGTCTCCAGCTGGTCTTAACCTTGAGAAGTCAAAGCCAACTCCGCCGCCAGTCTGTTCAATAAGAGCCATGTTTTTGACCGTTGTGAAAATGCCTTCTAATGAATCTTCGACTGGTAGAACGAAGCATGCTGACAATTGACCGATGTCTGTTCCGGCATTGAAAAGGGTTGGCGTGTTAGGAACGAATTCTAATTTTGCCATCATTTGGTAGAAGAGTTCTTCGCTTTTCTGCGGGTTATCGCCATATTTTCTATCTACTTCGGCTACTGCTTTGGCTACTCTCATAAACAATTGGGTTGGAGTTTCCACGATTTTTTCAGTCTCGTCTTTTAATAGATATCTGGTTCTCAAAACTTCCAGTGCATTAACTGTAAGTTTCGGCTCTATTCCAAGTTTCTCACGTAATTCCCTTAATTCCCCTTTCTTTTTCCTAAAATCCTGATACTCTGTCGCAACTTTTTCGAAGCCTCTTTTTGTTAAAACTTCTATAACAATGTCTTGCGCATCTTCAACTGATGGGATTTTTTCCTTAAATCTTTCCTCTAAAAGCTGAACCGTTTCATTTGTTACACTCGAGGCTTTTTCTCCATTTCCAAGCTCAACAGCAATAAAAGCCTTATGAACAGCATCCTTGATTCTGCTAGAATCGAACTCAACTATGCTTCCATCTCTTTTCCTAATTTTAGTAATAGCCATAAGCAATCATCTAGAATTTACCATAATCAAGATATAAAACATTTGAAATCTAATTTCCTAACAAAACATCTCATTGTTTCTTAATAAACTGATCTTTCGGCGCGTTGCAGACCGGGCAGACCCAATTTTCAGGCAAATCTTCAAAACGCGTGCCTGGAGGTATATTACGTTCTGGGTCTCCTACTTCAGGGTCGTATATGTAACCGCAGACTAGGCATTCCCATTTATCCACGTTTAATCACCGATTGGAAGCAAAATCTTGTGTCTTCGGCTTTATTTGTATTCCGTCTCACAACAGCCAAAAACATGCATTAAAAGAAGAAAATCGGAAATTATAAAGCAATTGTTGTACTAAGCCAAAGTCCTCAGTTTCTGAATAAGCTCTTTTCTCATTTGTTCATTTTCTTGTATTTGTTTTCTAGCTTTGCTCCAGCTAGACGAGCAACGTCCATAACTTGCTTGCTCACTGATGTATTTGTGAATAATATCGTCAATTTTTTCTTTATTCTTATCTGCGGCTTCTACTCCAGCTTCTTTTAAAACACTGTTAAACCATTTCCAACAACCCATCTTTATGCCCTCATATCATATTTAACAGTTTTTCATATAAAGATTATCAAAGTTGCCAATTTACGGCACGTTTATTTCCTCTTCTTCTTTTGTTTGTACCTTTGAGCGCACTGGACGCAGCAGAAAATGTATTCTTTACCGTCAATTTCGGTTTTGTAAGTGGCAAGTTTGCACGATCCCGTTGGAATTTCTGTTTTGCAAAATTCACACTGGACGAATTTCGGGTTCATGTCTTCACCTCTTTTTCAGCTTTTCGCTTCTTATTATAATCCTCTATCGCAGCATGTAGTGCATCCGCGGCTAGGTTGGAGCAGTGCATCTTGATAGGTGGCAGTCCTTCTAATGCGTCAGCTACGTCTCCGCGGGTAATTTTTAAGGCTTCTTCCAATGTTTTTCCTTTAGCCAGTTCTGTTACCATGCTGCTTGTTGCGATTGCCGCGCCACAACCGAACGTCTTGAATTTGATGTCGGTTATATTGTTGTCTTTGACTTTTATGTAGATTGTCATCATGTCTCCACATACTGGGTTGCCCACTGTGCCTATGCCGTCAGCGTCTGAAATTTCGCCCATGTTGCGGGGGTTTCTGAAGTGTTCCATAACTTTGTCAGTATACATTACTCTTTCAACTCCTTCGGGGTTAATGGAGATATTTTCCTCAATCTTTTTATAATATCTGGCATTATGTCTATCACATAATCTACTTCCTCTTTCGTATTTTGTCTCCCCAACGTAAACAAGACTGATCCATGTGCCTCTTCATGCTTAAGTCCAATAGCTAAAAGCACATGCGACGGTTCTAAGGTTTTTGTTGTGCAAGCAGAACCAGAAGACGCTGCGACACCCATCATGTCTAGGCTTAACAGTATGGATTCACCTTCTATGAAGCTAAATCTGACCGCGACATTGTCGGGTAGCCGTTTAGTTGGGTGTCCGTTTAAGAATGAATATGGAATTTGATCAAGTAAGCCTTTTATGAACTTGTCTCGCAGTTTCTCAAGTCTTTTGCTCTCAACAGACATCTCTTTCTGGGCTATTTCCGCTGCTTTTCCAAAACCCACTATGCCCGGAATATTTTCTGTTCCAGACCTTATTCCCTTTTCTTGTCCGCCGCCTTGGATAAGGGGTTCTATTCTTATTCCTTTCTTGATGTAGAGGGCACCTACTCCTTTTGGTCCATACATGTCATTGGAAGAAATCGTCAGTAAATCTATGCCGTCGTTTTGCACGTTTATTGGAATTTGCCCGTTTGCCGCTGTAGCATCAACATGTAAAAAGGCGTTTTTGCTGTGGGCGATTTTGCTGATTTCCTTCATTGGTTGAATCGTTCCGATTTCGCCGCTGGCATACATTATAGAAATTAGGGTCGTTTCACTTGTTAATTCTTCTTCAAGTTTTTTGAGGCTTACAAAACCGTATTGGTCAACTGGAAGGAAGGTGGCTTTGAATCCTTGGGTTGTTAAGAATTTGCATGGGTTGATAACTGACATGTGTTCGATGCTGGATGTTATTATGTGGTTTCCGCGGTTTTTGTTGCGATAGGCAACGCCTTTAATAGCCATATTGTTGCTTTCGGTGGCGCCAGAAGTGAAAACTATTGATTCTTTGCTTTCTGCATTAATTAATTTGGCAATTTTCTCTCTTGCTTCTTCTAGGGTTTGTTTTGCTTCTTGGCTGAATGCGTGAATGGATGAAGGGTTCCCGTAGGATGATGTCATGTAGGGAAGCATCACTTCTATTACGCGAGAATCTATTGGTTTACCCGCTGTGTGGTCAAAGTAGATGCGTCTTGTAGTGGTTTGGTTAGGCATGGTCTTTCCTCGAACAAGTGTGTGCTATTTCACTTTTTTGATTAGAATTCTAACAGTGTTTCCTTCTTTGTTTATGCTTATTATTTCTTGTTCCAAGTGTTTTACGAGGCTTTTTATGTCTTCTTCTGCCGCTGGGTCATCTGCCAACACTTCAAGGACTTCTCCAACTTCCATTTCGTCCAGTTTCATGCGTGTTCGGAAAACTGGTTCTGGACAGTAAAGTCCCAGACAGTCTAAATTTTTGTCAGGTTTAGCTTTCATTGTTGACTCCTCTACGCTTAGGTGATGAGGCAAGTTTCTTATGACATACGTCATACTTATATGCCTTTCTTATCGAAAGATGAAAATTAGACACTATTCTTGTCGAAATGTTTGCAGGTGAATCTTTCTTATGTTCAGTTCGTGGAAAAGTATATAAGATGACATATGTCATATTACTGTCACGACCAAAATCTAAAACAAAGTGAATAATCATGCCAGAAAAAAAGAAACTCGCAATAATAGTTCACAGCGGAACCATAGACAAGCTTTACTGCGCCTTTATTCTCGGCTCGACTGCAACATCCATGGACATGGAAACGCACCTTTACTTCACTTTCTGGGGACTCAACATGCTTGTTAAAGGCGCTTTAGAGAAAGCAGGATTGCCAGCTACCTATAAACACTTGGAAGAACAACTCAAAAAGAAGCTGAAAGAAATGAAATATCCAACACCTTATGAATTGCTCAAAAGAATGAAGGCATCAGGGTTGCTAAAGATATATGCGTGCAGCCCCACCATGGAAATGTTTGGCATAAAACGTGAAGACCTCATTCCTGAAGTAGACGAAATTGCTGGTGCATCCACTTTCTTAAATGTTGCCTCTGGCGCTGACATAACTCTTCTAGTTTAACACTACCTATGATACATAGCTGATACGCTAACCACCCTTTTTTCCTTCTACTGAAAAGGTCTTTCTAAAAACATTATTTTTTTATCATAGTATGTGTGAAACTTTTAAATCAGTTATGTTCAATACCTTGTAATATCAAAATAGCATGTGCAAACGGTGTGTGCGTTGAAAGAATTAGCTTTTGAAAAACTTAGAAAAGAATGCGACCCCAAAATAATGCGTTGCGAGACAACCCAAGAGTTGCAACCGCTTGAAGGAATAATTGGTCAAGAAAGGGCGGTGCGCGCATTAAAATTCGGCTTAGACATTAAAGAACTTGGGTTCAACATTTATGTCGCAGGTTATTCTGGCACAGGCAGAATGACTGCCGTAAAAGACTTTTTAGAAGAAATAGCGAAAACAAAACCCACACCCCCCGATTGGTGCTACGTATACAACTTTAACAATCCCTATGAACCTCAAGCCATAAGTCTACCTTCTGGACAAGGTAAAGTTTTCCAAAAAGATATGGCTGACTTCATTAGTGAAGTACGAAGGATTCTCCCCAAGGTTTTCGAAAGCGAGGATTATAGCACTAAAAGAGCTGCCACAGTTAAAGCCATGGAAGAAGAAAGACGCAGGCTTATTGACCAACTTAATAAAAAGGCTCAAGAGGAAGGATTCATTTTACAAAGCACTCCTTTAGGCTTGCTTGCTATTCCAGTGATAAGAGGTAAACCTATAAGCGATCAGGAATTTTTGGCTTTAAGCTCCAAAGTGAAGGAAGACATTCAAAAAAGAAGAGAAAAGTTGGATGCTGAATTAAGGAATGCAATGAGACAACTTAACTTTAGAAGGAAAGGCCTATGAAGAACTTAAAAAACTGAACCGCGATGTTGCCTTATACGCCATTGGCCATCTAGTGGCGGATATGAACGAAAAATACAAAGATTTCCTTGAGGTCGTTAAATACATAGAAAACGTAAAAAATGATCTTTTAGAAAACCTCGCGCAGTTTTTAAAAGAGCCAGAAGCCCCTACCCCGTTTCAGTTTCTGTGGATGAAAGAACTGCCTTTCAGAAGATACGAAGTTAACGTGATAGTGGATAACTCTGAGCTTAAGGGCGCTCCAGTAGTTGTGGAACTTAACCCTACCTATCAAAATCTTTTTGGCAGAATGGAAAAAGAAGCGCAGTTTGGCGTTTTGACTACAGATTTTACTATGATTCGTGGTGGTTCACTGCATAAGGCAAATGGTGGATATCTGGTGTTGCGTGTCGAAGTTTTGCTTCAGAATCCCCTGTCTTGGGATAGCTTAAAAAGAGCTTTAACAAGTCGGAAAGTCGCGGTTGAAGAGCCTGGAGAACGCTTAGGATTTATATCAATAAAAGGTTTGAAGCCAGAACCTATTCCATTAAATGTGAAAGTTATTCTTATAGGAAATCCGCTTCTTTACCAGATGCTCTATATCTATGACATGGACTTCCTAGAACTGTTCAAAGTTAAGGCTGATTTTGATACAATAATGAACCGCACGGAAGAAAACATGCGCAAATATGCAGCCTTTGTTTGCGCTTTTTGCAGAAAGGAAAATCTTAGGCATCTTGATGCATCGGCAGTAGCCAAAGTGGTGGAATACAGTTCCAGGATAGCAGAAGACCAAGAAAAGCTTTCCACAAGATTCGCCGAGATAGCTGACATAATAAGAGAGGCTAACTTCTACGCCACTCAAGAAAACGCGAAGAATGTAACAGCAGATCATGTTAAAAAAGCCATAGAGGAAAAGGTCTACCGATCCAATCTTATCCAGGACAAGATTAAGGACATGATTAAGCGAAACTTTCTCCTCATAGATACTGAAGGTGAAGCTGTTGGACAAGTAAATGGGTTGTCAGTTATTGGTCTAGGCGATTTCGCTTTTGGAAGGCCATCTCGTGTAACTGCAAGCATAGGTATGGGAAAAGAAGGAATAATCGACATTGAACGTGAAGCTAGGTTGGGCGGGCCAATTCATACGAAGGGTGTTATGATATTAAGCGGTTATCTAGCTGAAAAATACGCTCAAGACAAACCTTTGAGTCTTTCTGCGCGCTTGGTTTTCGAGCAAAGTTACGAGGAAATAGAAGGCGACAGCGCTTCAAGCACTGAGCTATATGCTATTTTATCAGCCCTTTCCGGATTACCAATAAAACAGAACATTGCTGTTACTGGCTCGGTAAACCAAAAAGGTGAAATTCAAGCTATAGGCGGAGTAAACGAAAAAATAGAAGGCTTCTACGAAGTCTGCAAGGCCAAAGGACTCACAGGCAAACAGGGGGTGTTAATTCCTGAAAGCAATGTGCAGAATCTAATGCTTAAAGAAGAGATTATTGACGCTGTTAAGGCTGGAAAATTCCACATATACTCGGTAAAAACCATTGAGGAAGGAATAGAAATTCTGACTGGAGTTGAGGCTGGAAGTAGGCGATCCGACAGAACATTTGAGGAAAAAACAGTGAACTACTTAGTGAATGAAAGGCTAAAGGAAATAGCTGAGAGATTGAGAGAGTTTCCCGAGTTCATTGTGGAGAGACGTAAAAGATAATAGGGCAACTTAGTCAGCCTAAAGTGTCTAAGAACCCTCATATGTTATCCTTTATAGGCTGAATTAACGGATGTTAATCCCAATAATATTCAGCAATATTTTTCAACCAAAAATTGACGCTATTTACAGAAATTTTATGAAAATGGTAAAGTATAAAACTGATTAGTGGAAATACTCTGTATAGGTGAAAAATTTGGAAGAAAACAAGTTTTATGTTCTGCCCAAACTGTCTTATGACTATAAAGATTTAGCGCCTCACATGTCTGAGGAACAATTGCGAATACATCACAGCAAACATCATCAAGCATACGTCAACGGCGCCAATAGTATTCTTCAAAAACTTGACAAAGCAAGAAAAGAAGGCACTGAGCTAGACGTGAGGGCAACTCTAAAAGAACTGTCCTTTAACATTGGCGGACACTTACTGCACTCACTGTTTTGGGGAAACCTAGCGCCAGCAGGCAAAGGTGGCGGGGAACCAAGCGGAGCCTTAGCTGACTTTATAGACAAAGAATTCGGAAGTTTTGACCGATTCAAGAAGGAATTTACGCAGGCTGCAGTAAGCGTTGAGGGCTCAGGATGGGCAGCGTTAACTTTATGCAAACAAACTAATCGGCTAATCATAATGCAAGTAGAGAAGCATAATACAAATGTTTATCCCATGTTTAGGATTTTAATGGTTCTAGACGTTTTTGAGCATGCATATTACATTGACTACAAGAATGAAAGAGCCAAATTTATTGACGCCTTCTGGAACATTGTCAACTGGGATGGGATAAATAAAAGACTTGCAGAAGCAAAGTAGCAATAGCATAATCTAATGATTCAACAGCTTCTGTTCACTCTTTCTCTGCAATGTAATAAATGATAAACGAAAAAGAAGGAGTAATCATTTTTTTGTTTTTCAGCTTTATTTATGGAGGTGTGATTTTTATTGCTTGGGTTGGACATTGGGTTTCGCATGCAAGACATTGGATACAGTCTGATTCTCTGGCTGGGTCAGACTTTTTCTCAGAAGTTGGATGCCCTGGCGCATCAGCCCAGTCAAAAAGGGTTACAGGGCAGACTTCTATGCAGACGCCGTCTCCAGTGCAGACGTCCCAATCAACAGCCACGTTTGTTCCGTGAATGCCAAGCTTGTTTGGAGGTTCTACAGGTCCCCAAACATTATGATTGTTATGCTGATTTACAATCTTGCGGTTTTTCTGGAAATCTGGGTCTATTGGCAAGCATGTTCACCTATTCTCATAGGATAAAAAGAATGGAATATTTAGCTTTTCTGATTTTGTGTCTCTCTAAAATGAGTTAGGCCTGAGGGCAAAACATTTGTAATTACTGCATCCACTTTAGCCTGTATGGTTAGATACTATCTTCCAAAAGGAATGCGTTACTCGTCTCTAAAAGAAAGAGAGCAATTCTATACCCGAGAGTTTCGCATTGACAAAGTTGAAGAGTGGCTTAAAACTGTAGAAGGTAGAATAGTATTTGCTGTCATTATCGGAAGGCATACGCGTATTTACCCAGCGAAGTACAAGGAAGATGCTTCCACAACCATAATAATCGATGAATACGCCAGTATAGAAGAAGTTAAAAATCTAATAATTGAGTTTCTGCCCGAATCGGTCTACTACGATAGAAATGCCTACCAAAGCGAAAACAAAATAGTTGGGCAAGAATTAGCCTTTGACCTTGACCCTGAAAACATTACTTGCCCAGTTCACGGAAGCCTCGCTGAAAAAATGAAGAAGGGACAAGGTTTGGGCTTTTGCGAATTGGAGCTTCAATTGGTGAAAGAGCAAGCGTTAAGCCTTTATGAATACCTTGAAAAGAGCTTCTCCCTTTTAAAAATTGTCTATTCCGGAAGGGGCTACCATATTCATGTTTTCGACAAAAATGCCTATAAAATGACCAAGAAAGAAAAGCAACAATTAGCCAAGACTGTTAAAGCTAAAGGTTTTCCAATCGACGAATGGGTGACTGTGGGCGATATGCGTTTGATAAGACTCCCACACAGCTTGCATGGTTTAGTGTCTAGGATTGCCATACCATTGGACTTTGATGAACTAAGATGTTTCGACCCTATTAACGATAACCGATGCATACCCATGTTTCTGAAGGCTTAACGTTTTTTCTTTACTACTTCTTTCGCTTTCTTCTCTTTTTTCTTGTAGTAATAGTATTTCTTCTTTTTTTCTTCTTCTTGTTGAGGCTTCGACATGTGAATCACAAACCTATTTCTTTTTTATTTTATGAATAAAAAAGTTCCGTTAGATTTGTTAGAACGAACAGAAAAGATGGATTGTTAGAAATTAGTGGTTATTTGGGTGGACCTTTGTCGCAAAAATAGCTACTGGAAAGCTCATAATCAGCGTAGACTTGGCATGATGGACAGAAGCATCCTCTTTTCGAAATCTTGCTAGCACTTTTACTTCGGGCACAGAAAAGCCATTCGTCTGTTCCTGGGTAGCTTGGACAAGAACCGCATTGTCTCGTGCAGATTCCAACGTTTTTTTCGTTGTCGTTAACTTTCTTCATTTTCCATCGAATCAAAATTTGTATTTACATATCTAAATAATTTTTTATAAGGCGTTTTATAGCACAGCCTTTAAGAGTCAAGAAACACTTGAAATCTGCAACTATTTTCACGAGTATGCTGGTGATAAAAGTTATGGAAAAATTCGATGTAATAGTGATTGGTTCTGGTTCGGGAATGATAATTGTCTCAAATGCTGTTAATCACGGTATGAAGACAGCCGTTGTTGAATTTGGTCCCATGGGAGGAACATGCGTAAACCGTGGGTGTATTCCCTCTAAAATGCTCATTTACCCTGCTGACGTTGTTACAACAATTCAAGAAGCAAGAAAAGTAGATGTGAAGGCAAAAATCAACTCGATAGACTTCAGAAACATAATGAAGAGAATGCGCAAGTTTGTCAACGAAGATTCTCAGCATCAAGCTACAGCTGTGGAAACAACGCCAAACCTAGTCTGGTTCAAAACAGTTGGCGAATTCACTTCAGATTACACAATGAAGGTAGGCGAACAAATAATCAAAGGTGATAGAATCTTCATTGTTTCAGGTGCTAGACCAGGAAAACCATCCATCAAAGGCATAGAAACTGTAAATTATTTAACAAGTGACACTGTTTTGGAACTTGAGAAACCTCCCAAAAACATAGTCATTATCGGCGGAGGATACATAGCCGCAGAGTACAGTCACTTCTTCTCAAGCATGGGCACACAAGTCACAATCCTTCAAAGAAGCCCGAGGCTAATACCTGAAGAAGAGCCAGAAATCTCTGACCTACTTAAGCAAGAGTTGGAAAAAAGAATGACTATATTCACAAATCACGAGGCAATAGAAGCCTACGAGAAAAACGGCATTAAAACCGTTGTAGCAAAAAACCGAGAAACTAGCAAGTTAAGAGAATTTTCCGCTGAAGCTCTGCTAGTTGCTGCTGGACGAGTTCCCAATTCTGACATCCTTAAGCCCGAGAAAACCGGTGTGCAACTAGATGAGAGAGGCTATATAAAAGTAAATGAATATTTAGAAACAAGTAAGGCAAACATTTGGGCTTTCGGCGATGCAATCGGTAGAGAAATGTTCAAGCACGTAGCCAACTACGAAGCAGAAATCGCATGGCATAACGCAGTCCATGAGCACAAAGTAAAAATGGATTATTCATCAGCGCCTCACGCTATCTTCACTCATCCACAAGTTGCCTCTGTAGGCCTAAAAGAAGCGAAAGCAAAACAAAAGGGACATAAAATCTTGGTCGGCAAAGCCTTCCACAAAGACATAGCTTTAGGTGCGGCTATGGGCAATCCAGAAGGCTTCGTAAAAGTCATTGTAGAACGTGATACTGGAAAACTTTTGGGTGCACACATTATTGGACCCTTTGCTTCTTCGCTAATTCAAGAAATTATAAACGTCATGGTTTGCGGAGACAAAACGTTTCTTCCGATTATTAGGGCTATGCATATTCACCCTGCATTATCAGAAGTCGTTCAAAGAGCGTTTGGAAGTCTAAGAGAAGCCTAGAGCATCATAGATGTGAGCACTCTGGGCATTCAGTTTGAATTAGAAGAAGCCAGCTGAGAATCTCTTCTTCTCCTGGAAGGTCTTCCGCTTCTCTCGCTATTTTCTGATATCGCAATTCGCCAAACCTATCTGTTATGAAAACTGAAGGAAAAGGTGCGTTTCTAGCCTTGTCTACATATGTGAAGCGTTCTGTTGTTTCACCGTCTAAATCAGAAAGTAATAGGAAGGATATCCCGTCTAATTCTGTCTGTTTCTTTGTTTCGCTGGTGTTATTAAAAGATACTCCAAAAACCTCCGTCTCCAAGCTCTGCATGATGTTGTAGACTTTGGCTAACTTTTTCAGCTTATTACGGCAAGAAGCGCACGCCATTCCATGATGAAATATTATCACAATATTCTTTCTCTGTTTAAAATCCCAAAGGTTAACATTATTGTTTTTGTGTGAAGGTAAGTTTAGATAGGGGACAACCTCTCTAAGTATCAGTCTACCCTCAAAACCATTCTCTTTTTCGCGTTTCATTAAGTCATCTTTCATATCTTTTCGCTTTCTCTATTATGTTGTTTTTGGTTTTCTTTGCTAAACTGTTATATTGAACACTAAACCTAGAAAATAGCAAGTGAAATAAATTGGACATTGTTAAGGTTTCAGGCAAAAATAACAAGCATAAAGTTCTCATGTATGCAATAAGCACGTGTGCATGGTGCAAAATGGCAAAAAACTTCTTGAAGAATAATCACATTGAATACGAGTATATTGATGTTGATCTTTGCAGCGAGGAAGACAAAGAAAAAATCAGACAAGACATTCTGAAGAGAGGCGGGCACCTAAGTTATCCAGCAATTGTCATAGATGATAAAATCGTGATTAACGGCTTCCGTAAAGACAAAATATCAGAGGCGTTGGAAATTTGATAACTTTAGAGAAAGTGCGACAAAGAGCCGAAAGCGACGCAAAAACTTATGGTTATTACTTACATCCCGACCCTGATTTTCTTAAAGACCTTTTAGAGGGACTTAAACGAAACGAAGAACGCTATGGATATCCCTCTTGTCCATGCCGACTTGCTTCAGGGAAATTTGAGCTTGACAGAGACATAATATGCCCCTGCGACTATAGAGACCCAGATGTTCAAGAATATGGCGCTTGCTATTGTGCACTTTATGTTAGAAAGGATTTGTATGAGGGCAAAACTCCAATTCTTCCGGTTCCAGAGCGCAGACCAATGGAAAAACAGGTCAGAACTTACGGAACAGCAGTAGCTCAGTCTGCTCTTGAAAAACCAGCTGAAAAAGCCGAAGTAACGCCTCAAGAATCTGCTGCTGAGATTAAGTTAAAATTATGGTATTGTAAACAATGCGGCTACGTAGTTTTCCGTGAAGAACCACCCTACATTTGTCCAATTTGTAAGGCGAAAAGAGAATTGTTTGCTGAGATAAAAATTCACGTAGACATCAGAGGATAGTTGAACAGTTTCCTTCATCTTATTACTGTTAACTCGATTTTTTTCCATTCCTTCTTTATTCCTCGTAATGAAGTCACTGCGCCCGCAACGGTTCCACCTAAAATCTTGACAACGAACTCGTTTAGGTCTATTTCCTCACCGTCAACAAGAAGCTTAACATCCACATGCATCACCTCAAACAAAGCATTTTATCTTTCTTAAAAGTAAAAGTTTTCTGTAAAACTAATTAACGAAGAGTTCTCTATAACAGACAGAGGTTCTGGTCTTGGCGAAAAAGCCTTTAGGTAGCGCTCAACTGGACAAGAAAACAAAAGTGCTAAACATCATTGAGTTACTTGAGACGGAGCATCCAGACGCAAAAGTAGCTCTGCACTATTCAAATCCTTTAGAACTTTTGATAGCCACCATTCTATCTGCTCAATGCACAGACGAACGCGTAAACATTGTCACAAAAACACTGTTCAAAAAATACCAGACTACCCAAGATTATGTAAAGGCAGATGTGAAAGAACTTGAAAACGACATAAGGAGCACAGGATTCTACAGAAACAAAACCAAAAACATCAAAAAATGCTGCCAAATGCTAATTGAAAAATTCAATTCACAAGTTCCCCGAACAATGGAAGAAATGTTGGAGCTTCCAGGAGTTGCCAGAAAAACAGCCAACATCGTTTTTTCAAACGCGTACGGTGTGATTGAAGGAATTGCTGTGGATACGCATGTGCGGAGACTTGCCCAAAGGCTCGGGCTTACCGAGAATGAAGATCCGAACAGAATTGAGGAGGACTTGATGCAGATAATACCTAAAGACAAGTGGATAAGGATCACCGACCTGTTAATTTTTCACGGCAGACGAGTATGCACGGCAAAGAAGCCTAATTGCTCAGGATGTGTTTTGAACAAAATTTGCCCTTCAGCATTCACTTTTGATTAGTCTGCATTATTTTCTTTCCATCAAAACAACATAGAAATAACGCACAAAATCATCCGCCTCTCTGGAAGTGATGTGCTTAATTTCCTTTATTTTAAAATAATTCGAGTAAAGTTGGATTATTTGCTCTCTAGTGAAATGATTCCACGCTGGGCCATTTCTGTAGCTGAAGCAGACAAGCAAATAAGTGCCGCCTTTTTTCAAAACGCGATATACTCCTTTTATGAAAGTATTTCTGTCCTTTACCTCAACGTGGTGAAAGCAGCCCATGTCGAAAACAAAATCAAATTCTTCATCTTGAAAAGGGAGTGTCAAAAAATTCTGTACCATTAGTCTAATCTTAACATTTGCCTGTTCCGCCTTTTGTTCCGCGTATTCAATAGCCTTTGATGAGATGTCAATTCCAGTCATGTCGAAGCCTATTTGGGCAAGGTAAACTGCGTTTGTTCCGGCTCCGCAACATATGTCTAAGGCTTTGCCTTTTTTTATTATGCCTTTTTCAACGAGATTAACCAGAATTTTTCTTGGTTTGCCAAGTTCCCATGGCAAGGATTCCAGCGGATATCGCCTATAGATTTGGTCCCATTCTTCGTAGCTTGAATTCATGTTGTTCCACTTTCTGTTTGCTCACAGCTATGTTTTAATGTTCGCTAACCGCTTTTGGATAACCTTCTTCTTCTATCTGGATGGTTGTGTGATCTATTCCAAACTCTTCTTTTAATGTTGTAATCAAGTTTGAGATAAGCTTCTTTCTATCAACATTTGTCTCTACTACTATGTGGCAACTCATGGCGCAGATTCTGGTTGGAGTCATGCACCATACATGAAGGTCATGTACTTCTTTGATTCCTTTGAACCCCATTATTTTTTGTTCCACAACGTTTACATTAATGCCGCGTGGAACCCCTTCAAGGAGAACATTCATAGACTCGCGAATAAGCTTCGAAGAGCTATAGAAGATTAATATGCCGAGCAAAAAGCTGACTAAGGAATCTGCTTGGTACCACTCAGTAAAGTACATGATTAATCCGGCTGAAACAGCACCTATGGAGCCTAAAGTGTCTGTTAAAACGTGGAGAAAAGCACCTTTAACATTTAGGCTTTCTTCTCTAGACTTTGAGAGTATTATCGCGGAAATTCCATTAGCCACAAAGCCAGCAGATGCTATGATGAACATGTCCAGGCTTTTAACTTCTGCAGGACTTTGAATTCGCATGATTGCCTCGTAAAAAATGAAAATTACTATTATCCATAGGAAGATGCCATTTAAAAACGCGGCTAGAATCTCCGCTCTATAATAACCAAAGGTTTTCTTCAAGTCAACTGGTTTTTGGGCAATCCATGCAGCTATTAAAGCGAAAGTTAAGGCAGAAGCATCGTTTAACATGTGCCATGAATCCGCCAAAAGAGCTAAACTATTTGTGAAGATTCCCCCGGCCAATTCTATGACAAAAAATGATACAGTTATGCCTAAAGCCATTTGCAGATGCATTATGCTTTTGGGCGGTGAATGTTCTTTGTGCATTGATGGGGACGCTCTTTTGATAGTATTTAATTAAATTAATTAATAAATACGCATGTTACTGTCAAGAGAAAATGCAAGAATGTTGTAGGTGTTAAGCATTGCAAATCACTGTCAATTGGAACTCAAAAGTTTCAGTGATGTTTCCAAGATTATCCATATGCATTGGCATAATAAACAATGTTCACGTGCAAAAAGAAAATGAGCAGGTTAAAAGGCTCAAAAGAGCCGTTTACGAGGAAGTCAAAGCTGTATACAATGTTGAAACGTTAAAAGATAATCCTACAGTGCGAGCTTACAGAGACTTTTATTGGAAGCTTAATATCGACCCAACCAAAACGCGTCCTTCAAGCGAAGCCTTATTGCGCAGAGTTCTGAATGGAGATGTACTTCCACAAATATCCACAGTTGTTGACGCATATAATTTAGCCTCGATGAAAACTATAATTCCAATAAGTGGGTTTGATAAAGACTGCTTGAAACTGCCTTTTCAAGTTCGCTTCGCAAAAAATGGAGAAGTTTTCACTGGGATAGGAATAGGCAAGCCTATAAGTTTAACCGATAAGATGCTTGTTTTGACTGATGAAAATCAAGTTCTGTGCATTTATCCCTACCGTGATTCAGAATACACAAAAATTACTGGGCAGACAAGAAACGCGTTGATTGTTGGATACGGTGCGCCAAAAATATCTGAAGAACAGCTGACGGAGGCTGTGGAAACAACGCTTAGATATGTTAAATTGGTGTCTGGAGGAGAAATTGAAATGGTAAAAGTTTTTAGCTCAATACTCTAATAGACAGTGGTGCTAAGCATTGTCTTTCCGTGCCAAAATAGAACAAACCTCTAAAAATAAAAAATCTAATATCGTTTTGGCTTTAGACTTTCCTTTTGAAACGCCAGAAAATCGCGCGAATCTTTTCTCTAAAGCAGAAAGCGTCTTGGAAGCAGTAAATCCTTACATCTGTGCTGTGAAATTTAACCATCATCTGGTTCTCCCCTTAGGGACGTTTGATGGTGTTCAAAGACTTGTAAAAAGGACGCACGATTTAGGGCTCATGGCGATTATGGACTGTAAAGTAAATGATATTGGCGCGACCAACCAAGTCATAGCGGAATATTATTATGCCGCAAGCTTTGACGCGCTAATAGCGAATCCGTTTATTGGATGGGAAGAAGGTTTAAAACCCATTTTCGACGTAGCACGAAAATTGCATCGAGGCGTAATCCTTCTGGTCTACATGAGCCATAAAGGAGCCAGTGAAGGTTATGGACAAACAATAATTGACACAGAAAAAAGCGAAAAAACACTGCAATATGTTTCCTTTGCAAAAAAAGCCCTAAAACTCGAAGCTGACGGCGTAGTTGTAGGTGCCACATATCCAGAAAAAATCAGAGAAGTTCACGAAATTATTGGCGAAAAGATTCCCATATATTCGCCTGGAATCGGCGCTCAAGGTGGAGAAATAGCCGCTGCCCTTAAGGCTGGTGCCCGTTACCTCATCGTGGGAAGGTCGTTAGCGCAAGCTGAAAATCCCGCGGAATCTGCAAGGAAAATTCGAGCGCTTGCTAAACTAGAGTAAACCTAAATCATAACAGGAAGAGGCAAGAGCGCTATCTCTCTCTTCTTTCCCAAAGCTCTTTTTTAAGCAAGTCTCTAACGGCTGATCTAATAGCTGAGCTTCTGCTCGGATACATGTTAGCCCGCACAAGCTCATCTAATCCTTCTAAATAAGCCTCCGGCAATAACACTGTAACAAGTTTCATAACGCCAATGCTTCCCCCTAAACATGTTATGCATATAACATGCAGCAAATATAAAATTTGGGCAAAAAGGCGAATGGTGTTAAGGCTTTGTATCGCGTATTTCTTTAAACGTATTTTGGAAAGTTTTGTAAATATCCTCGACAAAAAGGCTGCGGCGTCGAATCCCTTGCTGAATAGCACCGGCGGCTACGAGAACTGAGCCTATGGTCTCGCTTATTGGTGTAGGCTCAGGGAACGCTATTAATGCTAAACCTATTTTTATCAGCTTTGACTTGTTTTTTTCCCGCCACAATTGTTTTGTGGCTTTTGCTTCTTTAATTGTGCCTCTCATTGCTTGTATCAAATCTACGTAGCTCTCGTTTAATTCATTTAAAGCATGAGTCATAGTCTTTATTTCTTCGGTTTTCATTTGAATTCCTCGTAACTTCTCTAATATAGAAATGCTAAAGCAGAAAAACTTTGATCCTTTAAAGTCTCTTTAGTTAATGGTTCATCTCTGCAAAAACCTTGTCAGCTTTTAAAAAATGGTTTGGAAATTCAGTGTCTTGGTTAGAGCAGTTTTATTGTTTAATGAAAATATTGTGAACCGCCAAAACAGTCTATTTGCACTGTGGAAAATAATAAATTGTGAAAAAACAAATCAGTTAGCAAACTTAAATGGTGGCAGGTTTGGAGACATTTAATCCTAAAACCTTTGTGGATGCTGAAATTCCTAGAATAAAAAAGAAAATTGGTGACGAAAGAGCATTAGTTGCGGTTTCAGGAGGCGTCGACAGTTCAACGTGCGCTGTGTTAACGCATATGGCTATAGGCGAAAACCTCGTTTGTGTAATACTAGATGACGCTTTCATGCGAGAAGGTGAACCTCAACATGTGGCTGAAGTCCTTTCCAAGCCACCTTTGAATGTTCCCACAAAAGTGGTCAATGTCGGAGAACG
>JACAEI010000013.1 GCA_013388905.1 Candidatus Bathyarchaeota archaeon
TCTATGAATACATGGTATTCTTTTACCATAGCTCGTATTTCATTAGCTCTTTCTTGCTGAATGGTAACTTCGTTATCTTTGATTTGCTGAGCTCTCTTAATTCTTGCAACGTCCATAAAGTATCTTAGCAAGGTTTCAAAGTTCAGTTCAGATGGTTCGACGAAAGCTTCGAGTTTGGCTTCTGTTGTTTTTGCTGCTGTTTTGAAGCAGTTTTCAATGTTGGCTTTTGCTTCTGTTTGTTCAGGCGTTAAAACGCCAAGCATTTCAAGGACTTGGAGACAGTTTTCAACAGCGTATCCATGGTAATGGTTGTTGAAATATCCATATACCTGTTCAACCTTTTCCGCTACCTCTTTTACTTTAGGAGCCCATGGCTCGAGTTCTTGGGGTCGATATCTGTAATTGTACCATGGTCTTGCCCCGTGCCCGTGCCATCGGAAATATGCTATGTTTGATGTTATGTGCACTTCTGGAGGAAGTAGAGGCTCGTCAACAATTGTATATGCTATGCGATATTTTTCAAGCAGTTTCCACGTTTCTTCTCTTATCCATGACTGGTCTCTAAACTCAACTGCCCATTTTATGTGTGTTGGAAGTATTTTAAAGAATTCTTCCATTTGCTCTGGTTTGTAATCGAATTTTGGAGGAAGTTGGATGAGTATGCATCCGAGTTTTCCGCTCAGATATAAGGGCTCCAAGAGTTCTATGAATTTTTGAAGGTCATTTTCTATGCCTTCGTTTATGTCGAGTTTCTTTGTGTGAGTGATTAGTTTGGGCAGTTTTGCCGTGTATGTGAAGCCTTCTGGCGAGTATTTTACCCAGCCCATGACTGTGCCTTCAGTCGGATACCGGTAGAATGTGGAGTCAATTTCGACTGTTCTAAAAACCTTGGAATAGGCTTTTAGTAGGCTTTTGTCTTTTTCCGTGTAGAATGGTCCTATCCAGTCTCTATAGCTCCATCCTGATGTTCCCAGAAAAACCTTATCCGTAAACGAAGTCAACGGTGTCACCTTATTGCGGAATGTAATATTTCTATTACTTCGCCGACATTTTTGTATGTTTTTTCTGGAAGGTTTTGGAGAAACTCAGCCACGCGTATTCTTTTGTCTTCTGTTATGTCAAAGAGTTTCCATCCTTGGTGTTTGATTAGCGCCTCTTTCGTTGTTGGGAACTGTGCATCTTCTCGCAGTACCTCTTCCAGTGAGGCGATACCCGTGTATTTTGTGATTTTTGGAAATTTGCCTGTTTCCTTGTATATTTTGAGTCTAACTGCGTCTTTGTACATTCTGACGAAATGGAAGCTCAAGATTATTTTTTGGAATGCGCCGCTTACGGCTTTTTTATCGATTTGTGTTAATTCCTCGTCGCTTGGCTGGTAAATGTTATGTTGCCCCTTTCCAAAAAGCCTTGAATATAGTATGTCTGATTCGTAGGCTGGTGTTTCACCTTTTGAAAGGTCAACGCAATGTATCATGTTATAGTCTTGCATTGCTTTTACAAGTTCCAAAGGTAGCTTGAATGGTTGTGTTCCTCTGATTTCTAAGGCAAGCCTTAACTTTGCAAGGTTTATTGAGGATAGAAGTTCTCGAAGGTTTTTGGTATTGTTCTCGTTGAAGACAAGGTTTGGAGAAGCTTGTAGATGTAGAACTGGAGCGTTTAGAATTGTGCATATTTGCTTCATTTTTTCAAAGGTTTTGATGGCTTTTTGTGTTGGTTGAAGTTTGTGCTTGTGTGTTAAGGCTTTGTTTGCTCTTACTGTGAATTGGAAATTTTTGGGGACAAGTTTTCGCCATGTTTCTACTTCTTTTAGTGAGGGCAACTCGTAGAAGGTGGAGTTTACTTCTACAAAGTTGAAGGCTTTAGAATACGCTAATAATGGATGAACCCCTGGGATTTGGAAGTATGCCCATCCGCCTGTTCCGATGAGGTATTCAGTCAAAACTTGTCCTTCTCTGAGTGGCGTATTTTCACTTTTACTTTACTCTCTCCGAGTATTAAATGGTGCTTTTCTGGTAAACGTTTATTTGGGTTTTTGCGTCTTTTTATGTTTGCAGCTTGGGGAGTCTATCTTGTCTGTTTTGTCGGCTGAACGGGTTAGGCGTCTTTCCCTCGGTGTTTCAGTACTGGATGATGTTTTTCCTGGTTTTGAGGCTGGAGATTTTATTGTGTTGTATGGGAATAAGGTTTCTTTCTGGTCTTTTGTTTTGTGTGTTCGTTGTGAGTTGTCGCTTGAGAGGGGTGGTTTGGGTTCTTCTGTGGTTTTTGTTGATGGTGGAAACTCTTTTAGTCCTTATTTGGTTGCTGATGTTGCCCGAAGTTATGGTTTGGATTCGCGGAAAGCGTTGGAGAGGATTTATGTTTCAAGGGCTTTCACTGCTTATCAGTTGTCTTCTTTGGTTTTGGAGAAGCTTGAGCCGTTTCTGAATGGTAAAAAGGCAAGGTTGCTGGTTGTTTCTGATATTGCTTCATTGTTCTTTGATAGGAATATTCCGAAGACTGAGGCTAAAGATTTGTTTATGAAGGTTTGTGCAAAGCTTTCAGATATAGCATCGAAGAAACAGGCTATTGTCTTAGCGACTTATTATCCTGAGAGAAGGTCTAAGCGGGGCTTGTTTTTTGAGGCTGCCCTGTTTGGACGTTCTAACGTTATTGTTAAGTTTGAGCGAAGAGGGAAAGCGTTGAGTTTTGTTTTGCAGGACCATCCGCGAATTAAGCCTTTTAGTATTGATTTTCCGACCGATGAGGTTCCTTTAACGAATTATATGGAGGTGTAGCATGATGGGGAGAACTGTTCCATCTTATAGGCAGGCTTTGGAGACAGAGATTGGTCGTTGGGATGGCTTCAGGAAGGCTTTGAGGGGCAAGGACATTGAAGCTTTTGACAGAATGATGAATGCTTGCAAGGCTTATGCGTCGGCTGGGGGCATGGCTACGCGAACGGTTTTGGTCGAAGCGATGTTCATGTCTATTTTGCTTAGTCAGCAGAAAGAGTTGATGGAGATTAGGGAGAGCCTTGAGCGACTGGAGAAACAGCTTCGTGAAACTTAATGCGGTTAGGGGCTGGCTTTTAGATGTTTATCCTTCTGGCCCTGATGAGGTGACAGTTTGGATTATTGCTGAGAATGGAGAACGTGTAAGGTTCGTTGATAAGTTTACTCGTAGGATTCATGTTTCTGGGAATTTTTCGGATTTGAAAGTTTTGGCGGAAAAGGTTAGGGATAGTAGGTCTGTGATTGGTTTGCGTTTTGTTGAAAAGTATGCTGATTTTATGGAGGCTATAAAGAAGAAGGTTTTGGAAGTTGACATGAGGGATTATGGGCGAACTTCGTTTTTTGCGAGGAAAATTCTGCGTTTGGGCGGTTATGAAAGGTTTCGGTTGTTTAATGTTGATGTGCCTGTTGCACAGGCTTATTTGTATGAGAAGGATATTTTTCCTTTGGCTCGTGTTTTGGTTATTGATTCTGGCGGTAGGCTTGGTTATGAGGTTCTTGATTCTGTTGAGGGTTGTGAGTATGCGGTTCCGCCTTTCCGTTCTATTTGGCTGAACGTAAATGTCAAAAAGGAAGGCGTTTCTGCAAGGTTTTCTGATAAGATAGAGAGCATATCTTTGGAATTGGGTAGTCGGACAATTGTTATTAGTGAAGGAAGTGAGTCAGATAAGATTTTGGCGCTTGTAAAGGCTGTTCGGGAAGAGGACCCGGATATTATTTTTACGCATGGTGGCGATTCTTTCTTGTTTCCGTATTTGGCTTATCGTGCTTTTGTTAATGGTGTTTTGGACCGTTTTGTTTTGAGTAGAGAGGATATTCCGTTGACAGCTAAGAAGGGTCGTGGTAGGAGTTTCTTTTCTTATGGTAGGGTTTATTATAAGGCGCCTATGCGGAGGCTTTATGGGCGTGTTCATGTTGATGTTGATAATACGTTTATTTTTACTTCTTGTGGTTTGGAGGGTTTGGTTGAGGTTTCGAGGACTTGTCGTGTTCCGTTGCATAGGGCTGCGAGGGCGTCGATTGGTAGTATAATGTCTTCTTTGCAGCTTTATACTGCTTGGAAAAGCGATATTCTTGTTCCTTGGAAGAAGGGTGAGCCTGAATCTTTTAAGTCTGGTTGGGAGTTGCTTGTTGCTGATCGTGGCGGGTTTGTTTTTGAGCCTAAGCTTGGTTTTCATACTGATGTTGTGGAAGTGGATTTCACGTCTATGTTTCCTATGTTGATGTTGACGCGGAATATTTCTGCTGAAACTGTGCTTTGTAAGTGTTGTCCAGATTCTAAGGTTCGGGTTCCTGAGTTGGGGTATAATGTTTGCGAGAAGAGGATTGGTATTGTTCCGAAGACTTTGGATTTGCTTTTGAAAAAACGGTTGAAATATAAGGCGTTAATGAGGGAGGCTTCGGATGAGAAGCTTAAAGGAGTTTACAATATGCGTCAAGGAGCTCTTAAGTGGATTTTGGTTACTTGTTTTGGGTATTTGGGTTATAGGAATGCTCGTTTTGGGAAGGTTGATGCGCATATTGCGGTTTGTGCTTTTGCGCGTGATACGTTGTTGAAGACTGTGCGTTTGGCTGAGGAGCATGGTTTTGAAGTTGTTCACGGTATTGTGGATTCTCTGTGGTTGAAGAAGGCTGGTGTTTCGCCCAGAGAAGTTGCAGATTCTTGTAAAGAAGCTTCAAGGGCTTTTGGTGTTCCCTTGAATGTTGAGGGCAAATATCGCTGGATTGTTTTCCTGCCTTCTAAAGTTTCAACGGATGTGCCTGTTCTTAACAGGTATTACGGGGTTTTCGACGATGGAAGAATTGAGATGCGTGGCATTGAGGCGAGGCGAAGAGACACTCCGCCTTTCATTGAGAAGGCACAGATTGAGATGATTAAGGTGCTTGTTAAAGCTTCGAATTATGGCGAGTTTTTGGAAAGGATTCCGAGGGCTTTAGATATACTGAAAGAGTATGCTCAGAAGTTAGCTTCAAAAAGCGTTGATGTTAAGGAACTGTTGATAGCGAAGCGGTTGTCAAGGCGTCCTTCAGAGTACGCTCACCGTGTCTTTCAAGCGATTGCTGCAAGGCAACTTATGGCGGCTGGTTTTGAAGTTTATCCTGGTCAAACAGTTCAATACTTGATTACAGATTCTGAAAGTAACAGAGTGAATGAGAGAGTTTTAGCAAGACAGTTGATAAATTCGAACGTGAAATATGACATCGAAAAATACTTAGAGTTGCTTGTTTCGGCTGCTGACACGTTGCTCGGGGTTTTTGGCTACGATTCAAAGAAGATTCGAGATCAAATATTTTACCGTGCGAAACAATTGATGCTTAACTAAACTATACCCCTCTATCGTTTTCCCGACCCCCCTACGTTTTTGTCGTAGCTTATATTTGGTATAAGGTCTATATGGTTTTGAAAGACCTGGATTTTTCCATGCCTCTATTTGTTATTTTTGGCATAGACTTGAATGCTGATATCAGGATCAGGGTGAAAACATCTGCACAAACTTTTTTTTGTTGGATAAGCTGGTTCTTGTTGTGAGGACATGAGTGTATTCTTAACAATACTTGCGTCGGTCACTTGTTTTTCATTTGATGATTTCTTGGAGGAATTTGGCGACATCTTTCTTTTCTGGTTTTGGCAGTTCCCGTAGAAGATGGTTTGCTATTTCGTCCATTTTTTTGGCGAATTCGGATTGGCGGAGTCTTTGGTATGCGAGGAAGGCTTTTTCTGTTCCTGCTCCGCCGTAGGATTTTGAGATTTTTGGGTCTTCTTCGATTTTTGTTATGCATTGTATTTCTAAAAGGTCTTCGAGGTCTTTGACGAAGTTTTGATTGAATTTTTCGTCTGTTTTTATTCTATTTAGTATGAAGCCTATTGGAATGCACTTAAGATAGTATTTGCCGAGGCGAATTGTGTCTATTGCTGATTCTACGCATAGAACGAATTCATCTTCGGTCAGTATGGGAACGAAGTATTCACAGATTCCAAGGGACAGGAATGCAGCTTTCCCTAATGGAAAGGGCGTATCAATGAATACAAAGTCGGCTTCTAAATTCGTTATTTTTTTCGCGAATTTCATTGGATCTATGTCAAAGTAGCTTTGAAGAGATGCCCCAGAGGGAATTAAGGAAAGGTTATTAATGTTTGTGGGATAAACTGCTTTTTCGGTTTTTAAATCTCGTTTTACGACTTCATCGAGCATTACGTCTTTTGGAGTTAATTCGACGTTTAGAATTAATTGCAGTGGGTGATTTGGGTCTCCCTCAACCAGAATGACTTTGTTGCCGTTTTCAGCGAGTGCGGCACCTACGTTTGCTGTGATGAGGGATTTTCCTACTCCGCCTTTAGAAACGGTGAATGTTATAGTCTTCATTTTATATGCCAATAAGTTATATGTGATTATGGTTTTAAATCGAGACCTATTATTAACCGAAAGGTTAAACATTTACCTTAGTCCGAATGCTGTTACACTCCAATTTCTGCATGCATGGAAATGGTTTTTTATGCTTTGATCGGGGCGCTGCAGTTTGGGCATTTTTCTGCGTTTGGATCAGAAAGATAGCCGCAGTGTTTGCATGGTATTTTTACGACTTCTTTTACAATTTCCTTTACGACTTCTTTGGGTCTTTCTCTTTCATAACCGGGCATGTAAACCTCATTTCCGTCTATAAAGAAGACGAACTCTCTCTTCTGTCTTATTATTGACAGAATTTTTATTAGTTGTGTTGATGATATACCAACTTTTGTGGACAAGTCTTCTATGTTTGTTCTGCCTGTTAGTTTCAAATATCCGAGAATTTTGTCTTCTGTTTCGACTGATTTCTTTTGTTCGTATTCGCCGACGTAGTTTCCCATTTTTATTATGAGCCCTCCAACGATGAAAGCTGCTGTTATTTTAAACAGTTCTTCGCCGTTGATACCCCATAATATATCGCGTAGAACTAGAGTGCTTCTTCAGTTTTTGCGATGTTTATTAAGCCTCTTACGAGAGGTATTAAAATCCAAAGAATAACGAGAAAGGACAGGAAAAACCATCCAGAAAGTTTCACTGTTTTGCCAAGGTATTCTGCTGATACCATTTAGACCCTCGTCTTGTTGCTACGTTAAATATTGTATTTTGTTAGGTGTTGTGACAGAATTTGTGGATGCGGTAGCATGTCTTTGTAGTGTTACGATGATGAATATGGCCATATTTATTGTCTGGGAAGTAGTTTCTACGAATCTGTCTTTTGACAATCCGTCGTAGTATATGGGTTTTGCGAAAACTATGCCTCCAGCTTTGTCAGCTTGTAGTTGGGGTGGTTGGATTTTGTAAATGAATCCTTTGCATAGCAGGTTCGAGATTATTTCCAATATCAGTGTTTGATTTTGAAAGCTTCTTGAGAGTATTTCATCTTCTCTATTGTATGCTACTCCGCTTTCAACAATGATACAATCTGATTTGCTACGGGATTGGAAAATGGAAAATTTAGGTGGCCCATTTTTAGTTGCGAAGTATCTGAAAATTGAATTCGTGTCTAATACTTTTTCTACGGTGAAGCCTTCTTCCAAGAGCCATCTGTAAAGCTTCTCTTCCACTCTTTCGTTTTTGTTTACATCTCCACTTTTCCAAAACTTCAACATTTTTATCAACGATTTAAGAATTGGGTATTAACTATAGTAAGGGTTTTCAAACTGTCCAAACTGAGTAATTGTTAACTCTTTAATGATAGCTTAGCTACGAAGTTAAGGAATTTTGATGCGGATTGTTAAGGTTTTTGTTGTTGAATTTACCTTTCTTTTTTAAGACCTAATTTCTCTAATAGATTTTGCATTGTGGGCGAGTCTCTAATGGGGGGTAGCTTATATTTCTCTTCGATTTCTTTTTTCTTTTTTTCACGCCTTGTGACATCTCTTATGAATTCTTCTTCTCGATGGTGAGCTTCTCTTTCCTTCTGGAAGTTACGATAATATTTAATGCCAAATAGAACAGTAGGAATGACAGTTGCTGTGGATGCGAGTATTAGCCAGAACCATAATTCTCTCCAAACAGGAATATCTAAAACTGTTATTGACATGGCATCTGTGTGCGAATTTCCTGCTGCGTCTGTAACATTTAGGGTAATAGTGTACGTACCGGGAGATTTGAATACATAAGTAGGCTTTGGTCCATAGAGAATTTGTGGTGTTCCATCTGTGAATGTCCAAACATAAGACAATATGCCAACGTTATCTGAAGATTGGGAGGCATCGAACATTACAAGGGTATTTTTTTCGACTTCTCGGTCTGAACCTGCTTCGGCGCGTGGGGATGTTATGTCAAGAACTGTGATTGTAACTTGTCTAATACCCGAGTTTCCTGCAGCATCTGTAACGTTTAAAGTGATTGTGTAGATACCTGGGGTTTGAAAGATGTAGGTTGGGTTTTTGCTGATCAATGTCTGAGGGGTTACATCAATAAAAGTCCATGTATAGTTTATAATGCCTACATTGTCTGTTGATTTTGAACCATCAAACGTCACTAATTTGTCTTCTTCAACTGTTTGGTCAAAGCCTGGGTCAGCA
>JACAEI010000008.1 GCA_013388905.1 Candidatus Bathyarchaeota archaeon
ACTCGAAGCAACGAGGCTATTGCTATAATTTGTACTGTAAGCGTATAAATAATTATTAGAATGAAGGACGCTTTTAAATCGGCAAACAAGCCAAATACTGCGCCGCCAATGACGAAGCCGACACCATACGCTGTGTTAAATATGCCGTATGCTGTGCCTCTTGAAGAAATTGATGTGAGTTCTGAGACTGCTGCACGATAAATTGATTCCTGTGTTCCAAGCACTAAACCAAATATTATTGCAGCCACTATTATTGTGGACAATTCAACGCTGATCATCGTAAGCAATGATGGAAATATTGAAAGTACAAAAGGCATAACTAGAGTTTTCACGCCAAACTTATCATAGGCGTATCCTCCAAGTAACGCAATTGGCGCGTCTACTCCTTGAATAACTAGATAAATTAAAGGAACAATCCATGTCTGTCCTGTTGGCTGCAAAATTTGTGATGCTCTATATAGAATAAGCGTGTAAGATATTAAACCCGCAGTGTTTAAGAGAACCGCAAAAGTGTAAATATAGAAAGATTTTGTCAACCGTTCCTTCTTTCTCCCCTCTTGAGATTCAACAAGAACTGATTTTGAGCCTATTTTCTTGTAAGTACACGTCAAAAACGCTAAAAGCATCAGAAAAGGTATGAAAAGAAAGCTGAGAGTGTAATTGTAATTGTTACTAGTTAAAAACATCAAAATAGCTACTATTGCCGGTCCAAGCATACCACCTATCTGATCCAAAAACTCATGAATGCCGAAGGCTTTACCAACCCCTACACCTTTGCTTACAATAGACAGTACTGTATCTCTTGAAGGCGACCTGAAAGCCTTTCCAAATCTCTCAAGCAAAACAAGTATTATGGCCACTTCTAAACCAAGGGGAATTCCCAAAAATGGAATTGAAACGATTAAGCCGTAACCTAAAAATATGAAAAACCAATAGGCACGAGTCGTGTCTGCCAAAAATCCGCTAACAAGTCTAAAAGCGTAACCTAAAAAATCGCCTAAACCACCTACAAAACCCACAATAAACGCTGTGGCACCCAAAAGTTCCAGATAGCTTGGAACTATTCCTCTAGAACCTTCATAGACAATGTCGCCAAGCAAACTTACAATTCCTAGGAGAAGAATGCCCAAATAAGCATTTTTTCGATTATTCAAACTTGTTTCTTGTTGCATTTTACCGCCAAGTGAATGCTTCTTGCAGAGCTTTTACTTTCTTTGTTGTGCGATAAAACGTTTTATTGTTTTTTTCATGCTTTTCCACGGATTTTCTGAACGCTTATGCTGCGTCTTTTTCAAGCCAGTTTAGATAGGCTAAACTTGCAACGATTACATCTGCTATGTCCACTTCGATATCTTTTCCAAACCACCCCTCTGCAACGTATTTTTCTGCGATTTGACCTACCTGTTCGGCTAGAAGGGTTATGAAGAAATTAGATGTAAAAATCTCTTTTGTATTGGCTTCGTAGGAAATTCTCTTCTTTTTGGGCTCTGATAACATCTGCATCAAATCTTTCTCTTTACTCTTAAAATGTTGAAGCACATAAGAATTAGAAAATGAAACAGCAAACTTCTACTAGCTTTGGGTTCTAGCTTTATCCCATGCCTGCGTTATTTCCTTAACAAGTTGCGGATAAACCATGAAAATATCTTTCGGCTCTTCAATATAAATATAAAACATGTAATGTCTAGCAAAACTAGTCAACTTCGTCGATTGATATTCTGGCTTTCTAGGCAACCTTTCCGCATAACGTTTAATAACGGCATCCAAGACTTTTTCAAGTTTTTCTGTAGGCAAACTATGATCAAAAGTTAATTCAAATCCATAACAGAACAAATTTGACTCTTCCTTAAAGCGAAAATTTACAATGTCTCTATCCAAAATGCGTAAAGTGCTTATAGAAGCCACGGTATTTGTTGGCGTCAAAATTTTTGCGTAGTTTAACGTTATTTCCTGCACTATACCCTCAACCCCATTTATGCGAACGTAATCGCCTACGCGGAATGGTCGGGTAACCAGAATGAACAGACCGGCTATTAGGTTTCCAATTGTGCGTGTAGAAGCAAAACCAACTGCGGCACCGCTCAAAGCTGAAAAGCTAACTATTACATCTGGTGGGATTCCTCCGATGTGGAGAAGCGCCACAATCGCTCCGACAAGTATTATGAGTCGCCCGGTTAAAACCAGCCCATTTCCAACTTCTGGAGGCATTTCAGTTCGCTTTATGGCTCGCCTCAACCATCTTGTGATTACACGTTCTAAGATGGTCGCCACAGCCGCTATAACAATTACCCATATTACAGTAATCAAGTATGGATATTGAACAAAGATGTCGAAAGCCATCAGTTACAAACTTCCTATCTCGATACGGAACAGTTAGACCAAAATCTAAACTTAAGTTTATCTGATTTTACGATTGGAAAATCAAAGAGAAAGATTTTGTTAGCGAAAGTTTTTATTGATGTTAGAAACTTACATTGGCATTACTTTAGAGGATGAAGTGCTATGGCTTTGCAGAAAGGAGATTTCATACTGATAGATTACACGGCTAAAGTTAAGGAAACTGGCGAAGTTTTCGACACAACCATCGAAGAAACAGCCAAAAAAGAGCATTTATACAAAGAAGGCGAAATTTACGAACCAAAATTAGTCGTAATTGGTGAAGGCTGGGTTCTCAAAGCGCTAGACGAAAGCCTAGCAACAATGGAAGTTACCAAACCCGCGTCCGTGGAAATTCCACCAGAAAAGGCTTTCGGGGCCAGAGATTCAGAAAAAGTCAAAAGAGTATCCCTAAAACACTTGGCGGATAAAGGAATAACTCCCAGCCTTGGAATGCGCGTTGAACACGATGGAAAAATGGCTACTGTGCGCGCGATAGGCGCTGGGCGCGTTCTACTAGATTTTAACCCTCCTCTAGCCGGAAAAACACTCATTTACGACGTTACCGTCAAAAAGAAACTTGAAACAACGGAAGAAAGAATAACTGCGCTTGTCCACCGCAGAATACCAACCGTGGAAGAAGCCAAATTCAAGTTTGCAGTTAAGGAAAAAGCTGTTAGCATAGAGATGCCTGAAGAAACCTTCTATTTAGAGGGAATACAAGTGGCGAAAAGAGGCATAGCCATGGACATACAGAAATTCTTCCCAAAAATAACCACCATCAAATTCACGGAAACCTTTAAAGCTGAACCTAAAACAGAAAAGAAAACTTAGTTAAGAATTTACTTCAAATTTTGTTCTTTAACTAAATCTTTCGTTGCTTGCTTTACTGCCTCTTCACTTTTTAGTTTTGGCTTCCATCCTAAAGATTTAAGCCTGCTCACGTCTAGCAGCATATTTTTTACGTCTCCTTTCCAGCCTCTCCCTCCATCAACGCCACCTGTAAGCTTGAATTTTACATTTTTTAACCCCATTTCTTCTACAACTATTTGCGCTATGGCTTTCACGTTGATTTGGTCTTCTGATCCTAAATTGAAAATTTCGACGCGTTTTATTGCTTTCTCTAATCCTAACAGCATAGCCTCTATACAGTCAGTAATGTACAAGTAAGATTTGGTTTGGGTTCCATCGCCAAGAATCTCAAGTTGTTCAGGGTTGCTTCTAAGTTTCTTGATAAAGTCATGTATTGCTCCATGCTGACTTCTTGAGCCGATTATGTTGGCCAAGCGATATATTATGACTTTGAAGCCGTAGGTGTGTGCGTAAGCAGTTATTAGTGCTTCACAAGCGAGTTTTGTGGCTCCGTAAACTGAAATCGGTTCTAACGGAGCGTAATCTTCAGGCGTTGGGATTTGTGCTGGTTCACCGTAAACAGTAGAAGAAGATGTGAAGACAAATGCTTCAACGCTTCCCGTTATTCTAGCAACCTCCAAAAGGTTGAATGTAGCCACAACATTTTGTTGAAAATGCGTTTCAGGATCTATTGAACTTAATCGAACTTCGGGATTAGCAGCGAGGTGAAAGACAATGTCACAATCTTCTAGAGCCTCTGATACCTCCTTTTTGTTTAATAAATCACCTTTCACAAGTTTAAAGCTGTTGTCGCTTAGATGCTGTTTAATATTTTGCTTTGTTCCGCTACTAAAGTTATCTAAGACATTGACATCGGTTTTTTGTGTCAATAAAGCATCCACTAGATGGCTGCCTATGAAGCCAGCTCCGCCAGTAACGAACACTTTATTATCACCGCGCATTTTTCTCCTCACTGCTCCTTTAACATACTACATCAATTGGTATATAATTGGTATAAAAGGTAAAGATTTCGCCTTTAAAAAATATTGCCGGAAAATCTCAGATTACTAGTTAACTGGTAAAAACTGCCTATTTCCGGTACATCAGCCTACAATTATTGTGTATATGCGTTATAGGTTGACTTTGTAAACCCAGATTCTGTCTTCTTCATAATAGACTTTTTCAAAGTAATATTTGCTGTCCATTTTTTTTATATAGCTATTTAAATTTTGAATGCTAAAAACCCATTTATTGTTGATGACATCAAGGTAAACAGGTTTTGATGTTACCACAACATAGCTGACATTGTATTCTTTTAGCAGCCGAATCGTCTCGCCATATAGATTGGCGCCTTCATTAAAAATTACGGCGTGGAACCGCATTCGTTTTTCTGCATCTAAAGCTACTAGGTCTTGATGCACATGTGAAAACACGGTGGGTCTCTTGCCGATTGCTCTCAGCCAGATGCTCATATCCCAGCTATTTACTATGAAGATGTCGTGAGCGCTTGTGTTCTGTTTCACCCAGTCAAAAAAAGCGGTGTAATCTTGTGTGGTAGGCCATGATGCCAGTTCGTTTGTGTGCGCAATTGAAGTTGCAAGAAATGGGGCGCCAACTAAGGTGGTTATTACAAAGATTGTTAGGTAGTTTGCTGGAATGTTTTTGTTCTTTAATCTGAGTGTACTGTTGAATTTTTTAGCAACGGGCAAAATGTAATTGATAATTGCGATTGCAATTAGTATGTAAAGGGCGAGTGTGAGGTAAGGCACTAATCGATGCGCGTAGAAAAAGGTAGCAGAAAATGGCACATTGGCAAGGATATTGCGGAGTGGTTCGAAAATTGGTGCAATGCTTGCTAAGAATAAAGTGAAACAATAAGAAGCAGGTAGCAAAAGGCTTTCATGTTCTTCATAGTTTTTGTGAAGCACTTTCCATGCGATTTTTACCGCAACTATCCCTACAATTAACCATAGGGCCACGATGGCGAGATTAGAGATTGGAAGGGACAGTATTTTTGGTATATCCTGTGGAACTAATGTCAAATATGAGCCTGATGCAAACGCCATTATAGAAGCGGTTTTAGAATATACGTTTCCTTGCTGAACACTTAATGGAGCAATTTGAAATATTATTGGAATTGCTATACATATGCCTATACCAAATATCCCTATTATTGCTTTAAAGATGATTTTTGTTTTTCCTTTTATGAGAAAGGAGAATGCAACGTATCCGAGAAGTGTTAAGGCATAGTAGAAGACAGTAAAGAGGTGGATATAAAACATTGTTCCAAATAGAACACCTGTGTATAGCATGTCGTGTCTTTGCTTGTTTTTGATGTATCTAGTTAAATGTAAAAGTGCTAGAGGGAATAGGAATAGCCCTATGTTTTCTGCTAGTGGATTCATTGTGACTCCATAGATTAGCAACCATGATACAGAGAAGGCTGTGAAAAAAGTTGCAAACAGACTTGCATTAACGGATTTTGTTGCTTCTAAGCTAAGGAAGAACATTGCCAGCATTGTTAATACTCCATAAATTGCTGGGAGTATGCCCATTAACTTAACCAATGGCGCTTGGGTCATGAACTCAAGTGTTACTATCAAAAATTCAAATCCGAGAGGGGTGATGGTGTATGTTGAGGAAGTTCCTTGAGGCGCAAGCGAAAGTTGGTCAAAATTTGGGATTCTTCCATTTTCAAGAATAGCATTTACTTTCATGTAATGGTTGTTGGGGTCTAAATCTAAAAGAGCATTTACTTTCATGAACGGTATAGTTTTAACAATGGTACCAAACGTGATGATTAACGCGAGTATTATCCAGTGAGATTTTTGCAATTGCTGTGGTGACGCAAATAATTTTTCCATTTTAGGAGTTATACTGTGATGTTTTTTGCGGAAAATCTTGATTAAAATGCTGCTGATAGTCACAAGTGATAAACTGATAAACACTGAGCTTAGACTTATGCCACATGGTAGTGCGTTTAATAAATAGCCTAGAAGTCCTATTATTAGTGCGCTGAAGGCGAAGCCTGACATGAGTTTTTCAATTAAAGTGTCTATTTTTTCGCTAAATAACGCGTCTGCTAAGGTATACCCATGTAATACAAGCGTAAAAATAGCACCGATAATCCATCGAAAGTAAACTAGAGGATACGAGTTACTGGGAACAGTGTATACAGCAAGAGCGGTTACTAGAATTATGATCAGAGGGATCCATAAGTCCTTTGTTTTTTGCATCATTTTGTAGCTTGCCATGCTGATTACACTTTTTCTTTGATTTGGTTTTGTTTTGATCCGATCAATTCTTATGCAAGTTGAATGAAGCTGAGGTACCAGTTATTATTTTTATCTGTGTTAACGAATTTTATTGTGTTCCATCCTTTTTTGAGTGTTCCTTCTGGAATGGTAATCGCGTGTGTTAGCCACTTCATTTTTAGGGTTTCTTCTATTAGTGTTAGGTTGCCAACAAGCATGTTATTTACGTAAACTTCAACTTGATTGGTTGTTGATGTTTCAGGAAAGAGATGGTGGATTGTGAGTGTGGTTTCATTTCCACAAGACGAGTACAAGAAGTATTCTTTGTGTCCACCGTTTTCTGTGAAGTTATCAAAGATGTCAAGGGTTCCGTCGCTATCCATGTCGAAGGCGTTAGAACCGATATTCAATGAGGATAAATATTGAACTTCAAATATCTGTGTTCCCGAATCAGGTTGTGTTGCATCGCTGGAATCGAATCCTATGTAGTCTAGATAGAAATTATTATATGGGTCCATGTTCTCCACGAGCACTTTGTTGATTTCTTTTAAAACTTCTTTGGGTACTTCTATCTGATATGTTAACCATTTCCCTCGCTCTTCTTCATTCGCTACAATTTCTTTAACAAGAACCCCATTCACTGATATTCTAATAGGTCCGTGCGCTCCTTTTGAGTCGAAAAGCCCACAAAATGTCAAGTTTGTTGAGAAGAAAGGATTAGTTAGTATGTATACTTTCGAGCTTCTTTTTGTTCCATTCCAATTGAATGTTTGAAAAGTTTCAGGAACTCCGTCACCATCAAAATCGTATGTGTCTGTTCCTTCTTTGATAAGAGGTTTCAATGGAAACACCGGTTTACAGTAAGGCTTGCTGAGTAACTGATAGGGATTTAAGTCATAAATTTTGAACCAATCGTCGACTTCTTTGCCGATGTAGATGTATTTGATGTTATAGTTTGCGATAAGCTGCAAAGATTCATTCAAAGGTGTACTGATATTGAAAATGACTTTCAAGTCACTGATTCTGTGTTCAAGATTCTCAATATAATAATCTGCGATAGTTGGCGGAATGGCAACTGTGTATACATGAGACAACGAAGAAATAAGAAAACCCGTTTTGGGAGAAGTGGCTATGGTAAGTCCGTTGGCATTTTCTCTTAACCACGATATGCCCTCAAGCTCTCCCGAGAGGAAATTTTTTGAGTCATCTGGTTGTCTTATTTCAGGCAAAAGTGCAATCGAAAAAATCGTTCCAATAATCAAGAGGCATTGAATGGCATGAAGGATTTTTTGCCTGCCGATTTGGTCCAAATTTGCGATGTGTTTCTCTAAACCTAGAAAACATAAGACTGCAATTATTGATGTTGGAGCTATGAGATACCAGGCAAATCTATCGTTGACTAGAAATATGCCAAAAAGATATGCTTGGGACATCACGATTAGAAAAATCGTCCAAGAGGCGAGTATCATGAGCCTGTTTGCTGGTATAGTTAAAATGCTGCTTCTAACTTTGCTGCTGAAAAGCAATAAGAGCAAACTGAAAATTGATGCTCCAAAAAGAGGTAAATGAAGCAATCTAATGTAATCTTGAATTGATAGTGTTGCGTAGGTTTTAATTGCACTTGTTTCTGCTGGCAAACCTGAGAAAACTATGTGTAGAATATAAGGTGATGAGATTACAATGCCAAGCAACATTACTAATAAAATCGACCGCCGCAATTTTCCGTTGCCATGTTTAAAAAAAGAAATGCCCAGATAGGTCAGCAACAAACCATAGGAAACCACTGCCGTAATATGGTATGACAGTGTTATGACTGCAAGAATAGCACTGCTAACAGCAAGATTGCGAATAGACTGCTGTTCACTGCATTCAATTATAGAACTTATTAACACTGGAAATAATACAAAACTGACTAAAGCTGCAACATACGGGTATGTCAGTGAATTCTCAAGAGCCGCTCCATTTGTGGCGATGATCGTAGAATGCATAAGTGAGGAAAAATAATACAAAAATGCGGCTAATAACGCATATTTTGGCTTGACATATTTTAGCGCAAGACTGTAAAAAGCTAGAACTATTGGTATAGCAAAAATTGCTGGTAGAAGTGAGAATAATTGAAGTATCTGTAACTGCTCAACACCTCCAATTATACTAATAACCGCAACCGACGCATGAGCGCCTGGCGTGTAACCGTGAACAAATTCTGGAAAATAGGGATTCATTTTAGGAATCTTCGCAGTTTCTATGATTGTTGACGAATATTTTATGTGAAAATATGTGTCCCAACCAATTGGCAAAAAGTTATTGGATATTGGTATAGCTAATTGTATGCTTAGAATGATAACAAGCAAGAGAATAATTGCGTAGTTTTCTTTCTTCATGGCTCCACCTCGGGCAAACTTATTTCACCATTGAAAAGACGATCTCTGTGAACAAAGTACACATAGAATCCTAGATTGAGGTCGGAATAAATTCTCTCAAGATATTCCTTGCTATCCATCCATTGTAGATAAAGAGGAAATGAATCATCAGGAGCTGGAAACACATACTTCTTGTTCAATATGTCTAAATTAGACTGGTTCTTTATAACGATGACGTAACTAACATTAAACTCATAAAGCAACCTTTGTGCTAAATTTTCATCATATCCTTTGATGAAAACTGAGGATTGAAGCCACATTCTCTTTACCAGATTTGGAGTTACTAAATCTTGATATGATAGTGTAAACACGATTGGCCTCTTTGCAATCGTTTTCACAACCTCTCCTAGACTGATTTCATTCAAAATGAAAACATCGCTGGCGTTTGTGTTGTCTTTTGCCCATTTGAAAAGAGGAGCATATTTTTTTGCCCAACTGGCCCATTTATAATTTGCAGAATATTCTAACGATGATTGTATTGAAGGAAGAGAAACAGCAATGAATACTATAATTAATACGAAAGCGGCTACTGCCTTTTTAAATGATATCTGACATTTTAGTTTGTTATCTGTTCTAACCCAAGGCAACAAGTATTCAGCGACAAAGATTCCGCCTAACAAACTTAAGACCAATGGAAGATAAGGCATCATAACTCGATGGGACAGAATGATGAACGCGCCAAAAGGAACATTTGCGAGCAATGGACGAAGAGAAACAACCAGTGACATCGCAATTATGCCGAACATGACTATACTGCAAGATGCAAGAATCAAATAGTTCCACTTGCGATCAAGAAAAACAAGAATAAACGCCATCAAACTCAAAAACAATACAAGCCCTCCAACCTCATAAAACACAACGTAAAAATCGATTACCGGATAAACAGGTTGCAAGGAAGCTAACCACAAAGCACCATGAGTAAAACTAGAAAGATATCCAAAATCCCTAATCGAAAAAAACTGAATAAGAACAGCAAAAAAGGATATCACTAAAACTTCAAGACCGATAACAAGCATTCTTCCATGCCTCTTTATAATACACATAAGAACAACATACACGAAAATCGTGATAACCAAATAAAAGTACGTAACAGGATGAATCAAAAGCGAAATGCCCAAAAGCAAGCCTGAAAAGAGCAGAAAACTCTTTCTTTTTTGAACAGTGCACTTCCAAAAAAGAAGCAAAACAAGCGGAAAAACAACTGCCCCAAGATTTTCAGCCAAAGGACACGTTCCAATCAGAGATATCATCGCCCACCCTCGCGGTATCGCAACAAAAAAAGCTGCAAAAAGACCAGCCCACCGAGAATTTGCTACCTCAGTTCCAAAAACATAGACGACGAGCAGCAACGCCACCTCATATATAACTGGAGAAAAACTCAAAAACAGAGAGGCACTCGACCCAGAAATCAACGTCAATGCAGAGCTAAGCATGTAATACCCTTGAGACGTAGAATAAGTGGCGTAAGTCCCATTAGGTGCGGCTGAAAGATTATCAAAAAGAGGCATTCGACAATTACTAATAACTTCATTGACCGCGCGGAGATTACGGTAAGGATCAAGGTCAGCTAGCCATTCTGTACCAGTTTCAAGAATCGGTATAAACCTAATATATGCTCCAAGCACCAAAACTGCCAAAAGTCCAATATACGTGAGACTCTCTAAACGTTTCACTCAAACCAACCCTCAAATTGGTTTAAACAGGGTCTTATACTTTCTAATAGTAGCTACCAACATGCAAATCATCGTAAACAAGGAAATCCCAATTATTAGTGGTGTGAGGCGGATTCCCCAAGGAGAATAATTAAGCAAAAAGCAAAACAGAATAACCACAACAATGCTCAAACCAAAACTGTACGCAATTTTTTCAACACCTTTAATGCTTTTTTCGAATGTAGTTATAAACTCTACAAGAGAATAGCCGGGCAAATAAAGCACGTAAACAACGCTCAGCAAAAACCGAACATATGTCTGCTCGCCTAGAAAATAAACAAATAAAATCATTAAAACATTAACGCTTACAACCAACCAAAAACCTATGCCGTCTTTACTGAGTGTAAATTTTGTGAAGTTTTTCAGCTGACTCGTATGGAATCACCTTACCATACTCTTGATAAATTCTCTCGATAACTTTAACGTTTTTTCGGGCTTCATCAACAGTTACAAGCGGTTCAGAATCTGTCTTTATACAATAAAAAAAATGTTTCAGCTCCTTCGCATACGACGCATAATAATACGTGTAGGTTAATGGACTTATAGTCCTTCCCAACAATCTGCGCAAAACATTCTTCATTCCCTCTTTAGCCGCATGAACATAAAGATTCTTAGGAGCATACTGGTCTGTAGACATAAAACCCGCAGTTCCATGAAGTATCATACGAAAATCAAATTTTGGAAAAATCGCCTTAGAAAACCAACCCACGTTTAAAACACCCTTTGCTGACTCATTTTTAGAACGGAGAACGATGATAGCGCTATCTTCGTACGGAAGGTGATATCTATAACCTAGATGCGCATAAAGAACCTCTGCCTCACCAAAAAACCATTGAAAAAGATCGATTAAATGATAACCTGAATCCAAGCATCCCATACCTATGCCCTCTTTAGTGAAATACCACTCAGGCACAGGTGTAGGTTCAATGGCTGGAGCAAAAGGTCCATTAAGTGCCAACTCAAGGGTTGCTGACTCAACATCTCCCACCACACCTCTCTCAAATTCATTTTTCACTTTTTCGACAGAATCAAAAAATCGGTAATTATGACCAACCATAAGTTTAACACCATATTTTTCAACCACTCTCGCTATCTTTTCACATTCGCCAACTGACGGAGCGAGTGGTTTTTCCACAAAAACATCTTTACCTGCCTCCGCCGCCGCACAAATACTTTCAAGGTGCATAAAATTCGGCAAAGCTATTATTAATGCGTCTACATCAGCCGATTTAAGCATGTCCTTATAATCGTTATAAACATCCTTAATCCCCATTCCTCTAGCTTTTTGCAATTTACTTTTAGAAGCGTCGCATGCTGCGACAATTTTGGCGTCATCTATGAAACAGCAGTTTTTAAGATGCAGCATACCCATTTTTCCTAAACCGATAACTCCAACCTTAATCATGCGTAACCCTTACATTTTCTCCAAAACAGATGGAACAATATCTCTAGAAATCCTAATGTAAAGGCGCAATAATGAAAGTTGCATACCCCATCTTATCTTAAAACCAAGACGGCTTCTTTTAGGAAAAACTTTGCAAATGTTTTCTATGTTTTCACCAACAACCTCAACATCTTTGACGTCTCCAACTTTCTCTTCAGCGGCTAAACGTAAATGCTTAATTTTCCAAGGGTTATACCCCATCACTTTAGCTGCTACGAAATCAACTGCCAAATTATCCTCACCTGCGATTACTATTCCAAGCTTAACTGGATGCTTACCCAAAGCAACAATCCCATCAACAACCGTCAAACTAGGCTTAACCAATTTGTTTATTCCAACAATAACTTCAGAAAGCTGAGGGTGATAATCAACTTTTCTAGGCTTAGAAATACACCCAAAGAGGTTCTTCAAAGCACATGTTATGTGAAGGCACTGACCGCCAGCATACGGGCCAACCTTCAGTTTTGGAACGTTAATGAAAAAATTGCATTCAAGAAGGCTCTTAGACAAAGGAAGAGTAACCTTACACTTTCCAACAGTAACTTCTTTCTCGCATGTTTCATCTTCACTCAGATTCACTAGTTCAACAGACTTTTCCTCCGCAAGCGCTTCATAACCTAACATTTTAAAGACATGCCTTGTTCTCATTGCAGAAGCGTCGGATTCAACAATGGCAATTTCTGTTTTTGGATTCCATCTTTCGCGGATGTAGTCAATAATAGAAGAAACAAGTCTTGGATCTGTTGTTTCCCCAGTAGAGTAATCCCAATAATAACAAAGATTCGGCTTAATCATAACATTCTTGAGGTTTCCAGATGGTTTGCAATTTAGCATATCAAGAGCATGATACGCCGCTTCTTTTATTCCCCTCCCATTAAAGTCTTCTACACATGTAAGGCTAACTTTGTTTTTCAAAAAGTTCCCTCAGGATTATCTTCAGGATTTTGAAGCCGTCGGCCCATGCACAAAGTTTTGTCGTTCCTATTCTCGGGCGATACGTTACTGCTAAATTGCCTATTCTTACACCTTTCTTAACCAATTTAATTAACTGTTCAGTCACATAGGGCATTCCGTATTCCTTGTAAGAGATCCCTTCTAATACTTTCTTTCGCATTGCTCTTAAACCACACTGTGTGTCGTCAACTTTTCTCAAATATACAAAGCTGAAAATTAGCGAGAGTAAAGTGTTTCCAATTCTGTTAACTAAATCCATAGCTCCAAGATGCATCTTTTTGTTCAGTCGGTTTCCCATAACCACATCACAATCGCCATCTACGATAGGCTTCACTAATTGTGGGATATCTTTCGGGTCATATGTAAAGTCACCATCTATATAAACAACAATGTCTCCCCTCGCTTTTTCCACGCCACTTAGTAAAGCTCTTCCGTAACCCTTTCTCGGTTCAGAAACAACTTTAGCTCCGAGGTTTTCTGCTATTTTCGGCGTGCCATCAGTTGAGCTGTCAACAACTATAACCTCATACACGTCCTCTCTAGGAATTTCTTTTAAAACTTTGCCAATCGCTTCTTCTTCATTTAAAGTCGGTATTATAACTGATATTTTCATATTACGTGCAAATGCCTCCAACTTACTTTCTGATTCAAACCATAAGAATCTGATTATATCCTACATTCGATATTTAGCATTTTCGACATTTTACCTCCGTAACGAAAAGAACCAAATGCAAATTCCATGTATAACCAAAACTTGCCACCTTCTATTTTTTTCTCCTTTTATTCCAGTTTTTA
>JACAEI010000021.1 GCA_013388905.1 Candidatus Bathyarchaeota archaeon
ACTCGAAGCAACGAGGCTATTGCTATAATTTGTACTGTAAGCGTATAAATAATTATTAGAATGAAGGACGCTTTTAAATCGGCAAACAAGCCAAATACTGCGCCGCCAATGACGAAGCCAACACCATAAGCTGTGTTAAATATACCGTATGCCATGCCTCTTGAAGAAATTGGCGCAAGTTCCGAGACTGCTGCACGATAAATTGATTCCTGTGTTCCAAGCACTAAACCAAATATTATCGCAGCCACTATTATTGTGGACAATTCAACGCTGATCATCGTAAGCAATGATGGAAATATTGAAAGTACAAAAGGCACAGCTAGAGTTTTCACGCCAAACTTATCGTAGACGTATCCTGCAATCAATGCAATTGGCGCGTCTACCCCTTGAATAACTAAATAAATTAAGGGAACAATCCATGGCTGTCCTATCGGCTGCAAGATTTGTGATGCTCTATATAGAATAAGCGTGTAAGATATTAAACCGGCAGTGTTTAATAGAACCGCAAAAACGTAAATATAGAAGGATTTTGCCAGCTTTTCCTTCTTTCCCTCCTTCTCTTGCGGTTCAGCAGCAATTGTTTTGGAACCTATTTTCTTGTAAGTGTACGTTAGAAACACTAAAAGCATCAGAAACGGTATGAAAAGAAGGCTCAGAGTGTAATTGTAATTGTTGCTAGTTAGAAACATCAAGGTAGCTATTATTGCTGGTCCAAGCATACCACCTATTTGGTCTAGAAACTCATGAATGCCAAATGCTTTGCCAACTCCTACGCCTTTGCTTACAATGGACAGCACCGTATCTCTTGAGGGCGACCTGAAAGCTTTTCCGAATCTTTCCAGCAAAACTAGTGTTATGGCTATTTCTAAACCAAGAGGAATACCTAAAAACGGAATTGAAATGATTAAGCCGTAGCCTAAAAATATGAAAAACCAATAAGCATGAGTTGTGTCGGCTAAAAGTCCGCTAACCAGTCTCAAGGCGTAGCCTAAAAAATCGCCTAGACCACCCACGAAACCAACAATAAACGCTGTGGCGCCTAAAAGTTCTAGGTAGCTTGGAACTATTCCTCTGGAGCCTTCATAGACAATGTCGCCCATCAAACTTACAATTCCAAGAAGAAGAATGCCAGAATACGCATTTTTACGACTATTCGAACTTGTATCTTGCTGCATTTTTACCGCCGATTTAGTATGTTCAGTAAGTCCCTTACTTTTTTCGTTGTACAATAAAGCGTTTTATTGCCTTTTCATGTTTTTCTAGAGATTTTCTAAAGGCTTCTGTTGCGTCTTTGTCAAGCCAATTTAAATAAGCTAAGTTTACAACCATTATGTCGGCTATGTCCACTTCAATTTCTTTGCCAAGTCTTCCTTCCGCTATGTATTTTTCTGCGACTTGACCTACTTGTTCTGCTAGAAGAGTTATGAAGAAGCTGGAGGTGAAAATCTCTTTCTTGTGAGCTTCGTAGGAAATTTTCTTTACCACTTCTTGGGCTTCTCTTAACACTATGTTACACCTTCTTGTATTGTTAATCTTAAACCGCTTTAATATATAAAAATTCAAAAAATAAAGGAGAGTGTTTACTGACTTTCACTTCTGGCTTTATCCCATGCTTGTGTGACTTCTCTGGTGAATTGAGGGTAAAGTACAAAAATATCTTTCGGGTCTTCAACATAAATGTAAAGCATGTAATGCCTAGCAAAACTGGTCAACTTTGTCGATTGGTATTCTGGTTTTCTAGGCAGTCTCTCGGCATAACGTTCAATAACATGGTTCAAGATTTTTTCTACTTTTTCAGTGGGTAAGTAATGGTCAAAGGTTACTTCAAATCCGTAGCAGAACAGTTTTGATTCCTCTCCTTTAAAGCGGAAATTTATGATATCCTTGTCCAAAATTCTTAGAGTGCTTATTGAAGCTACGGTGTTTGTTGGAGTTAGAATTTTTGCGTAGTTCAACGTTATTTCTTGCACTATACCTTCAACGCCATCTATACGAACATAGTCACCCACACGGAAAGGGCGAGTAACCAGAAGGAACAAGCCGGCTATTAGATTTCCAATTGTGCGTGTGGAAGCAAACCCAACCGCGGCACCGCCTAAAGCTGAAAAGCTAACTAAAATGTCTGAGGAGACTCCTCCCACGTGTAGAAGTGCAACAACTGCCCCGACAAGTATTACGAGTCTTCCTACTATAACCAGTCCATTTCCAATTTCTAGGGGCATTTCTGTCCGTTTTATGAGTTTTCTTAACCATCTTGTGGTTATGCGTTCTAAGACGATTGCAACAGCGGCTATAACGATTATCCATACTATAGTCATCAAAGATGGATATTCAGTAAATATGTCGAATGCTCTCAACTGTAAACTTCCTACTTTGTTATGGAATAGTTAGACCAGAATCCAAACTTAAGTTTATTTGGTTTTCTACGACTTAGAAATGATAGATCAACAAGAAGGATTTTGTGAGCGAAAGTTTTTATTAACGTTACAAACTTAAATTGGCATTACTTCAGAGGATGATGTGTTATGGCTTTGCAGAAAGGAGACTTCATACTGATTGATTACACTGCCAAGGTGAAGGAAACAGGCGAAGTTTTCGACACAACCATTGAAGAAATAGCCAAAAAAGAACATCTTTACAAGGAAGGCGAAATCTACGAGCCAAAACTTATTGTCATAGGTGAAGGTTGGGTTCTGAAGTCGTTAGACGAAAACCTAGCAACAATGGAACCCGATAAACTTGCCATCGTGGAAATCTCACCGGAAAAGGCTTTTGGAGCCAGAGATTCAGAGAAAGTCAAAAGAGTATCTCTAAAACATTTAACCGACAAAGGAATAACTCCCAGCCTTGGAATGCGCATCGAACACGATGGAAAAATGGCTACCGTACGTGCGATAGGTGCTGGACGTGTTCTGCTGGATTTCAATCCTCCTTTAGCGGGAAAAACACTCGTTTACGATGTTACTGTCAAAAAGAAACTTGAGACGGCAGAAGAGAAAATAGCTGCGCTTGTCCACCGCAGAATACCATCTGTAGAAGAAGCCAAATTCAAGTTTACAGTAAAGGAAAAAGCTGTCAGCATAGAGATGCCTGAAGAAGCCTTCTATCTAGAAGGGGTACAAGTGGCGAAAAGAGGCATAGCCATGGACATACAGAAATTCTTTCCAAAAATAACCGCTGTCAAATTCACTGAGACTTTTAAAGCCGAACCCAAGACAGAAAAGAAAACTTAGTTAAATCATACCTAATCCCGTCGTCTTATCTTCTGACGCATCTAAAAGCCTAATTCTTTTTCTGTTCCTTAACTAGATCGTAGGTTGCTTGTCTTACAGCCTCTTCACTGTTCAGTCTCGGTTTCCACCCTAGAGATTTTATCCTGCTTATGTCCAACAACATGTTTTTCACGTCACCTTTCCAGCCTCTTCCCCCATCCACTCCGCCTGTGAGCTTAAATCCTACGTTCTTCAGTTTCATTTCGTCTACTACTATTTGAGCTATTGTTTTTACGTTGATTTGATCTTCAGATCCCAAGTTGAAAACTTCGACGCGTTTTTGTGCTTTTTCTAAGCCTAACAGTATAGCTTCTATGCAATCAGTAATGTATAGGTAAGACTTGATTTGGGTTCCATCGCCAAGAATTTCAAGCTGTTTGGGGTTGTTTCTGAGTTTTTTGATGAAGTCGTGTATTACTCCATGTTGGCTTCTTGAGCCGATTATGTTGGCTAAACGATATATTATGGCTTTGAAGCCGTATGTGTGCGCGTAGGCAGTTATTAGTGCTTCGCAGGCGAGTTTTGTTGCTCCATAAATTGAGATGGGTTCTAACGGGGCATAATCTTCAGGCGTTGGGATTCGTCTAGGTTCGCCGTAAACCGCAGAAGAAGAGGCGAAGAGAAAGGTTTCAACATTCCCAGCTTTCCTCGCAGCCTCTAAAAGATTGAATGTTGATGCTACATTTTGTTGATATTGAATCTGAGGATTAACAGAACTTACCCTAACCTCTGGGTTGGCAGCTAAGTGAAAAACAATGTTGTAATGTTCTACCGCTTTTGTTACTTTGTCTATATCTAGCAGGTCGCCTTGCATAAATGTCAGCTTCTTGTTTTCAATGTGATGATTTATATGTTCAAGTTTTCCTGTGCTTAGATTGTCGAAAACACAGATATTGACTCCATCGTTTTTTAGTGCGTCGAGGAGGTGGCTACCAATAAAACCGGCACCGCCAGTAATAACGAGATTTTTACGCATGCACATCACCTAGTTTTGCGCCACAACCATCAACGTGAATCCTCCAGCTTTTGAATATAGAGATAAAATTTTGGTTATAGGCGGGGTGACCACGAAATGTGCGACTGCTTTGGCGATAGTGTTAATAACTTCATGTTGAAGGAGAACTCTAAAGCGCCATAGCATATGCGGCCAGAGTTGTTCTGTTCTCAGTGGGCTTCTAATGATCTTAAGTACTTTTATACCAGCGGCTGACATGCACATTTCTAGTGCTCGTGTAGTCCATAACGTTAGGTGATGCGGTGGAAGTTCCACATAGGGGTCAAATAGTGATGGCCATCGTTGGTAACTTGGAACCGTGCATACTACATAACCATTAGGTTTCAGTAATTTCTTCAGTCCATGCAATACTTCGACAGGATTTTCTAAATGTTCTAAAACGTCAAAAAGACATATAATATCAAAGTGTCTCTGCCAAGATTTTTTGGATAATAGTTCTTCAGCGGATATGTCGTATACGTCATTTAATCCAAACTTTTCTTTTGCTAATTTAATATTGGTTTTGCTTACGTCAATTCCTGTAACTTGATATCCATGTGATTTTGCGAGTCGTAAGAAGAACCCTGAACCGCACCCTATATCTAGCACGTATCCTTTAAGTCTAAGCTTCAATGCCATAAATGTTGTAAAGCGCCAATCGCCTTGAATTATCCATAGAGGCACATAAAGTGATTTTGCTGCCATATATCTGTAATGAGGTGATCTTTCGTACCATTCAGATCCAGGATGTTTCATGGGATTGCTGAACTGAAGTTGGCATGTAATACACCTGTGTATCGTGTAACCATGTACTCTAGTCAGTGGTTCTCCTGCAATTGTTCCGCAGACAGGGCATTTGGCTTTGGTCGACAACTTTTTCACTTAGAATTTTGCTAGTTAGAGCCTTTCTTGGCAATCTTCTGGTTGACTTTATTAACGCGTTCATCAATAAATACTAATGTAGTTTTTTGAAAGGATTTTCTCATAGTTCTACACTCTCACGTTGTTCTTAACTACACCGTCATTCTTTATTTGAGACTTGCTAGATAACATTTCAGGTAATTGAGAGTATGAGAACTTGTAAATTTTGATTATCTCGTTATTCACTTCCTTATAATATATAAGTTCGTAAAAGGGTATGGCTTCATAGTTTGTCTCCAAAAGTATTTCTGCAAAATCCGCAGTTCCAGGTGGGTACCAGCGATTGGATAATGGTGTAGATAAGATGAAGTAGGACACGTTATATTCTTTAAAGGTGGAAAAGGCATTTAGCCGGAATGGATTCAACAAGGAATCGGTCAACTGTTGATTCACCTTTCTATCTGGCCCAGAAAGACCTTTTTGTTCAGCGGGAGAAAACACCTCATAAACCGGATTGTTGAGGTAGACTCTTGTCCATGAGTCTAAGCCTCTGACAACAAGGGTATATCCCTCATCTGTTGCGTGAGCATTCAACCAGATGTAAGCTTCTCTTTTGAGAGGAGTAAAATAATCTCTTACTTTAGGATCAGATTCGAGTGCAATGTGTATGATTCCATTATAAGCTATCATTGAACTCACGAACAAGAATACGAGTAATGTTACCTTTACATTCTTGGTTAGACTGAACTCTTTTTCTCGTTCTCCATATGTCAACTTTATTTTCACACCTCCAGTAGCGCTTTTTATCATATCATATAAGACTATGCCCATCGAAAGCGAAAGGGGAATACACATTTCTCTCAAAAATCTTTCCTGGTTGAAGGTTACTCCAGCTATTAGGTACGCGCTAAGCCATAAAGGCAACCATCTGTATTCTTTATAAAAAATAAGGAGGATCATCAAGCTGAAGATACCGAGAAAAAGTGTCAGCCCCGAAAGAGATTGAAGCATTTCGGAAAACCCTAGTCCAAAAAAATTTGAGGGTTGAAAACGTTGCGAATCGTTCATTACACCGAAGAAGGTGAGGAAATAATTGTAGAAAAGCAAGGGAGACGAAAAAATCAAGGTTAAAGCCGTTACTTTGAGGGTAAATTTAACATTGCTCCTTTCCTTGCCCAAATAATATATGGCGAGAAAACTCAAAACTAAAAATCCAGTCATTATTGCTGAAAGGTTATGAACAGCTATTATAAGTATCAAAAGTACCGTGGAACGCAGAATTTTGCGCCGAAGAAACAAGAGTAGAAATAAGGGTAAAAAAAACCACATCGCGATAATCTCGCCATAAGTTCCATCACGGATGTTTTTGATAATCGGTGAAATGCTGAATAGCAATGTAAAATACACAAAAATGCCTTTAGTAGAATCGCCCTTACAAAGTTCCTTTGAAAGAAACCAATAACCTAGTTCGCCAAGTAGGAAGACGAAAAAAACAAAGTATCGCATTAAATCGACTTCGCTTATCCCAGTGAGGAAGCGAAAAAGTGCTATCATTCCTTGCCAAATCGCAGGATAATAACCTACGTTTGCATTTTCCAAGAAAAATTGAGAGTAAGGTACAAGGATACTGTGCGAATTAAGAACATACCTTGATATAACGATATGTTGAGCTGGATCTACTCCCGGCAAGGTATAGGGAGAAGAGAATAACAGGTTGAAAACATACCAAGATGGAATAGCTGACACCGCAATTAGCACAAATCCGTGATACACAAAATGCGTATCCCGTAAAAAATGCAGAATTCTTTGTAACATATGTTTCAAAAGTCAATGATGCCTCCGTAAATCGACCTCGAATTTCCCGTGAACACGACCGGAAATTATTGACTTGTAAAATTCCTCAAGCTTATCTGCAACTCTCTTAATAGTATAACTTCTTTTCAACTTTTCATGTCCTTTAAGCCCCATTTCGTGAGCGAGTTGAGGATTCATAAAAAGATGCAGCATTTTGTGAGCCCATAAATCGCTTTCAAACGGTGGAATAGTGAAACCATCCACACCATCTTCAACAATTTCAGACAAAGGTGGTATATTGCTTACTAGCGCTGGCTTTTGACATGCGAAGGCTTCTAGTATAACTATTCCAAAACCTTCCACTAAACTTGGAAGCACTAAAAAAGAAGACTGTTTTAACAGGCTAAGTTTTTCCTCTTCTGATACTCTGCCAGTAAATACTATTCTATCGTTCAGGTTTTCGGCAAGCTTCTGTAAGTGTTCACGAAAGGGTCCATCTCCAACGATTATCAATTTTGTCTCTGGAAATGTTCTTCGCAACTGTCTGAAAGCTTCAAAGACCGTTTCTAAGTTTTTGTAAAAAACCAATCGTCCAATATATATTGCTTGAGGATGGTTTTGGATGTCTCCCTTAGGCGTGTCAAACTTTTCCATGTCTACTGCGTTTGAAATAACTACTATCGGAGCTTTCACGTTACAGGATACGAGATCATGCTTGCTTGTTTCACTCACGGTGTGGATGATGGAGTTTCCAGATAACATTAAGGCGAACCTCTCAAAGATAGGTCCGAGAAATGCTGTTAGTCGTGGGATTGACGGTTGTTGTGTCCACTCTTTCCAAAACTTAGTTCTTCCAAGCAAATAGACATCATGAAATGTCACTACATGCGGTTTATGAAACATTGTTGAGCAGATGCATCCTGGTATGATCGGAGAATAAGTGTTTGAATGAATCAAGTCTATGTAGTTTCTTGAAAGCAGAAGCATGCCTTTTACTGTTGCTTCCAAAATGTAACCTACGTTATCCCTAATGTTAACAGATAGAATGCCTTCATAAGCCACCGAAGGACCGACACGATAAACATCTATTCCATCAACAATTTCGTAATCTTGGGTTCCGTCTAAACGTTGTGTAACGGTGAAAACTCTATGTCCCCGCCTGACAAGTTCCTTAGCCCACTGAAAAAATATGTATTCACCTCCACCGTAAATGGCGGGAGGATAGAGCTGACAGAAATACAGAATATTAATGTAAACCACCTTATTCTCTAAGCTTATTAGTCATCGTGCCAGCCAAAATAACCTTGAGAATTTTGAAGCCATCAATCCATGTGCAAAGCTTTGTCGTACCTATTCTTGGTCTATACGTTACCGCTACATTGCCTATTCTTGCGCCTTTCTTGATTAGTTTAATCAACTGTTCAGTTACATGAGGCATTCCATAATCCTCATAAGAAATACATTTCAACGCCTTTTTGCGTATCGCTCTCAAACCGCACTGTGTGTCGTTAACTTTTCTTAAATATACAAGGATGAAAATTAGTGAGAGTAGTGTGTTTCCTACTCTATTAACGAGACCCATGGCTCCGGGATGCATCTTGTTATTTAATCTATTTCCCATAACTACATCACATTTGCCACTTAGGATAGGCTCTACAAGTCGCGGGATGTCTTTTGGGTCATATGTGAAGTCGCCGTCAATGTAAACAACAACATCTCCCTTAGATTTTTCTACTCCGCTAAGCAGAGCCCTTCCATAACCCTTCCTCGTTTCAGAAACAACTTTGGCTCCCAAGCTTTCAGCTATCTTTGGCGTGCCATCAGTTGAGCTATCCACAACTATCACTTCGTAAATATCTGTCTCTGAAATTTCTTTCAGGACTTTTCCTATCGCTTCTTCTTCATTTAAAGTCGGTATGATGACCGATATTTTCATATTGGACACAGATGCCTCCAATTGGTTTCCAAATTTAAGCTCTAGAAATCTGATTATGTTCTGCATTCGATATTTAGCATTTTCGACATTTTACCTCCGTAACGAAAAGAACCAAATGCAAATTCCATGTATAACCAAAACTTGCCACCTTCTATTTTTTTCTCCTTTTATTCCAGTTTTTA